>NZ_AP022607.1:0-300000 GCF_010728725.1 Mycobacterium branderi | reverse complement strand
TGATGCCGAAGGTCGCGTCACCTATTCGATGAGTTATCGAACCAATGTCTATGACTATTACTACTTCCACCAGTCCGAAAATTGGGGCAGCGGCGACCCACTGCACGGGGCAAAGCAGTCCGTCGATTCCGATATGCGACAACTTGAATCCGCCGGCTGGGCGAAAAGCTACCGGGTGTATGGATCGTCGGGTGTCTCGTCACTGACGGGTACATATGGTGGTTAAACCCAGATATCTGTGGATGGCACCGGCGGTGGCTCTCACCGTTATCGGGACAGTGCTGGTCCTATGGCTGGCATTCGACCACAGCGGGATTCGCCACATCGCCGATGCGGGGAAAGTACGTGCCGCCGTTAGTCAAACGGGTGATGTCCACCTTCCCGCCGATGCGAAGATCACCATGGCCACGATGACTGAAGACCCACAGGGCGGTGTCGATATCAGCCTCGTCGCAACCTTTGGCACCCGTGCTACTGCCGCGTTCCTCACGGAATCCGAAATCGACCTCAACACCCCCAACCCGAGCCAGACCATGAGCACTTGCCGTGGGTTGGCGGCGGACTGGCCAGACCGCACGATCACCGAGACCGCAGAGTCGGTATGCGTGCGCGACCGTCGCCCGGGCGGCGTCCAACGTGACGTCATACTCCAACCGGACGGCGGCGGCACCACCACTGCATACATCAAACTCTCCAGACCTTAAGGGGCCGGTGGCGCCATGGATGCGATGACCAATCCGCACGATCGGGTCCTGGGCTACGACGGGCGCGGATTTCGGGGCCATCGTCGGCGTGGCGCCGCGCCCGCCTGCAGCAGTCAAAGTCGGCAGCCATGTCGGGATTCACCTGTACGGCCAATGCCGCGACACGTTCGACCACCGTTCCGACCATTCCATACTGTCGGTCGACATCAGCAACGAAGTTCGGTAACGGTCACTCTGCGAAAGAGTTGCGCGTGCCGTATTTTCAGCAATGACCCCCACGCGTCAAGCTTGAGATCTACAAGAAGCCAAGATGGAATCCCCGATGAGGTCGACGCCTTCGTGTCGACGTGGCCGACTGCCCAGTCGACGATGGGCGGGCACTCCCCAAGAGGGTGAGTAGTTCAACCGCAGCACTCAATTGCGCCAGGCACAAGCCGGTCGAGGCGCACCTCAGCCTCGTTTGGCTGGCCAGTAACCCGCGTCGAAAAATGACACCATCAGCACGCTCGACGGGCGTGCAGTGCGCTGGATGCAGCGTGGGTGTAAGGCTGTGGCGCCTGGCTTCGTGTGGTGCGGTTTCAGGGAATGACGAATTGCACGACGAAGCCCGTGGATTCGTCATCGTTTTTCGCGCCGGAGCCCACCTGGCGGTAAACACCGCCGCTTGCGCGTTCGCTTCTCAATTCAGAGCTGGGAATCTCCAAGTACTCGAGGGTGGTGCACTGCGCGAATACCCCAGAGTCATACCACATCTCAACAAAGGATGGGGATAGGTCGGCTACTGGTCCTTGCTGTGATGGCGGTGGTGGTGGACATCCCGCGGGCCGAAAAAACGGCACTCCGCCCTGAGCGTGGGCTTGGGCGACATATGTATTGACATCTCTTGTCGGAGCTTTGAACGCGCCGCTGATGCTGATGTTCGCTGAGCCGAGTGCTGTGTGTAGCTCGCAGGCCTTGATCGGCAGAAATGAGCTCGGTATCGAGAAGCCTTTCGTCTGCGCGTCGATCTTTTTCACAGCTTCGGCGGGCGGAATCACCTTCAGCGATTGCTTGCCGATGTCCGCGCACCCCGCAATTAACTGCAACGCCAGCAGTAGCGTCCCAACTTTGGATAAGGCATTGACCGAACCGTGGCGCAGGATCATGACTCGCCTTGAAACGGATCGGCACTTCCTGAGCCGGTTATGCGGAAATGCTGCGCCACAGCAGCTGCTTTCGAGGTCACGGCGAACGATGAAGCTAACATATTGCTACCATGCCTCGTGACAAAGGCTGACCTCCCGAGGCCGTGTTCCGGATTTTCAACGGGGCCTTCTGTACGCGGCAACGGTAGGCGGTGGCGCGTCTTATGCCAGGCTAGAGCGGCGAGCTGTGTTCTCGCACAACGGAGACAGCCTTCAAGGTATTTCTACTCGACTTCTCAACGGGTGCCGGCTCGACGCGCGGCGCAGCGGGCCGGGCCGGCGGTGCCTTCTCGCCGGGAGTTGCGGGCGAGGTACCGACCGTGCCCGAGCGCGGCGGTGCGGATCCTTCCCTGTGGGTTGGAAGTCGTTGATCCGGACGTTGTCCCAGTGGGGACCTGGTGGTTTCGCCGAGCACGGCGTGGATGGTGCCGGCGGTGACGCTCGGCCGGGCGCACGGTGACCGCCTACCCGTGGTGAATGTGGCGGTGGAGGTAGTCACCGGACAACACGGCGACTGCGCCATCCCGGTCGAGGCGCCGGCCGGCGATGGATCATTGCCTGGGTCGACGGCCAGTGCACGTGACTGGGTTGCCGTTGCGGATCGGATCCGCTGCAGGCCTGTGGATTTCGGTGGCTTCGCTGACCTCCAGGGTGGGGCCGTGGTGGCGGCTGATGGTCACATCGCCTTGGCGATGCGGTGTCTGCGGCGCTCACCGTGGGCGCGTGGGCATCGACACCGTTTTTCGGCTTCGGGCGCGTGCCCGAATTCTGGGGCGACTCACGTCAGCTGCCCGCCCTGGGATGGCGGTTGCACATAACCTCCGTCGCCGGCATAGCCCTCGATCGGCCGCAACGTGTAGTCATCGGAGACGACACCGGTCTGATAGTAGGTGTCGAACAGGCAAGCCGCCTCCTCGGCGGTGAAAACCTCGGACTGGCAGACCGTTTCGGTGCTTCGCGGCAGCACGATCGCCACATCGCGGGCCGCTCCGGGCGGCGCGGGGTGGCCCAGTGCTGAGCGGACCGAGACCGCGCCCCACTGCTGTCCGCCGGGCTGGCGGACTTCGACGGTCATCGCCTCGGCCGTGCCAGCGGCTTGTAAATATCGCACGGCGGCTTGGTCGTGTTCGGCGCCGTCCGGCGGGCATTGTTCGAGGACGATGGCCCACGTGTTGGTCCCGTCGAATTGCAGCAGATCGGCGGCGAAGTTGCCTCGGTGCCGGCCACGGACCAGTTCGACCCAGACCGAGGGCCGGTCTTCGCGGATCCACTGAAGGCGGTGGGTGGGTGTCAGGCTTTTCATGAACGCGGCGTAGGCGTCTGGGCCTTTGGCGTAGGCGGCGAGCAGTTCGAGCACGTTGGCCCGGCTGTTGGACATGGTGCCGTGTTCACCGCGGGCCAGGGCGGCCTCTGCGAGCTCGGCGGCACGCTGCCCGTTGCCAGCGGCGATCAGGGTGGTGATCTCGCGTTGCAGATGGATGGGGCGGGCCGGGTCATCGCCGGGGGCGTGGACGACGGTGAGGAAATCGGCGACCGTGGGGTGGCGTGTGATGAACTCGCTGCGCACCGCCAGGTAATGCTCAACGATCTCGTCGCATACCTGGTCGGGCTGATCTGCCTTCGACACCGAGCGATTACCGGTGTCAATGGTGCGCGCCCGAATCTGGAAGGCTCCGTTGATGCGGCGGTTGACCCGCATCCGCGGGCCCATCGACACCTCGGGCATGAACGCCGCCCACAGCACCTCATCAAGCGCGAGGGGTTTGATCTCGATCGTCCACCCCACTTCCTCCGGGTTCCAGCCGGCCTTCGCTGTGCGCAAGTACAGCCCGATGGAACTGATGTAAACGTCGTCGACGAGGAATCCTTCGTCGGACACGAAGCGCATCCCGTGCCGCCGGCACGCCCGTCGGAACGCCGCAGACCACTCCTTGGTGCCGATCATCAGACGCCAATCTTGCCGTGGGTGGCCGCAGGCACGCTCGGCGAAAGGCAAGGCTGATCCTCCACATCCAAAGCGGTCACGCTAGGCCGGGCCTGCCGCGCGGTGACGGATGTCGGCCAGGCTGTCGCGCAGCGCAAGCCACACCGCGGCCAGGCTGGCGGCGGCAGGCAGCTCACCGGGTATGGTGCCCGGCTCGTCGACCTGGTCGCCAAGGTCGGTGGCGGCGGCGCGCGCAAGCTCGACCAGCGTGGGGTCGGTGACCTCCAGCGTCAACAGGTCGCCGGCGGCGCGGATGCGCATGGTGCGCCGCCCCGCCTCCGCCTCCGGCACTGCCCGATCTTCCTCGGTTCGCGGCGCCGCCGTTAACCGGTCGAGCACCGCCGCACGCACCTCGAGCAGATCGTCGACCCGGTCGGCAAGAACTTGGGCGCCACGGGCGTCGGGCTGGCTGACCAAGGCGAGCAGCAGGTGCTCCGTGCCGATGTATGGGTGCTGCAGGGCGAGGGCTTCGCTGAGCGACTGCTCGAGCGTGCTCTTGGCGCGGGGTGTGAACGGGATGTGCCCGGTGACCGCGTTATGGCCTGTGCCGACCTGCTCGATGACATCGCGGCGTGCTGTGTCCTCCGAAACACCCAGGCCGGCCAGCGCCCGGGCGGCCTGCGTCTCGGGCCGGCGCAGCAGACCCAAAAGGATGTGCTCGGTGCCGATGTAATCGTGCCGCAGTTCGCGCGCAGCTTCGCTGGCCGCCACGACCGCGGCCCGCGCCTGGTCGGTGAACCGCTCGAACATCCACTCATCATGCGCCCCTGCTCAGGGGTGCAGCAGCACCAAATTCGGGGGCCTACCGGGTGGGGATTTTCGCAACGATCTGGTGGGCGATCTGTGGCGCCGCCCGGTCGGTCTTGTCGCCGCTGCACGTCTCGACGTCGGCAATGACGTTGTTGGCCACCATCATCGCCCGCTGGCAGAACCAGTCCGGTCCGGGCTCTTGGGTTTTCGACGTGGTCAAGGCGCCCTGGGTGGTGGCGACGGATCCCACACTCCATGCCAGATCGGGTTGGTTTTCCTTGGGATCGAAGAATCGCCGGTTCGCGCAACGACGCCAACTGTCGGTCGATGCGGTAAAAAACTCGGTCGCCAGCCGAGCCGATCGGAACGCGACGACCACCTGGATGGCGACGTGATCCCACTGGGCCACCTCGCCCGGCTCATTGAGTTGCCGGCCGCGGATGGCGCTCCATCCGGTGCCTGCATAGACCTTGCCCTCCCCCGGCATGGCCACCGCCCGGCAATCAATATCAGCGACATCTTCCTCGGTGGTGCTGTCGAAAGCCATCCAGACCGTCATGTCGGTCGCTTGCATGGCGGCATTGATCTGGTCGGCCCCCAGCAGCAGCCCATCGAGCGCGCTCGCCGCGACCGGAGGTGGCGGCAACGGGCCTAACGTGTCGGCGGGGACGGCCCTGCCCTGGACGGTCGAGGTGCACCCGGCGGCCAGCACGGCTACGAGCAGGCGTGTCAGAGCCGTTAGTGACCGACGCACCGTTGAGCCCACTGTGCTGTCATCGTCCCTCCCCCAACGAGTCGGCCGGGCCCGGTGGATCTGGCCCGGACACATGGTTTCACGGCCGGGTGCTTAGTCGGCGGCCATCAGCTGAGTTGGCAGTGACGGTGATCGGTGGTGCGCCGCCGGCGGGTTGACTGCGCGGCGCCGGCGTCGCCTCGTTGCCGGAACGGCCTTTTCGTCTCCGCCACAACGACACGATGCCTTCCTGTTCGCCCGCCGGGCCGCGGGCCGCCCCGGACACGGTTGCCTGCCACTGGCCAGACGCCGAACTCCGGGGCACGCGCCGCGGGCAGAATAAACAAGTAGGCATTGCCGCTTCCAAAATCCTCCGCTGACTGACCCCCTGCCCGAGCCGGCCAATCAACAGGAAACGCCCCTTGCTGCGGGCTTGCACCGCTATGGTCCTCCGTCAGCGCCAAAACCGGACACCGAGGGGATCAAGCCATGGCCGACCGCGACGCGGAGAGCGTCTTTTTCATGAATCCTCAGGAGGTGGTGTGGGAGCTGGCCCGCACACTGATCCGCGGCCAGCAAACGTTGGCCACGATGCGCCGCACCGTCGAAAGCGCCAAGAAGGTAGCCGCGGCCGCTCCGGCTGAGACCCAACAGGTAATAGATGCGTTCAACGAGTTCGAGCGCAACTGGTATGAGGCGGCGCTACCAAGCATGGTGGCCAGTTTCAAGCTGGCCGTCGAGGTCTATGACACCTTCGGTCCCGGCGACACCCGCATCACCGACCCTGTCGATGCCGCGATCTGGAACAACAAGCATCACGTGTGGACCGCCGAGCTTGGCGGGACGCCAACTACTGAATAGATGATGTGTCAACGATTTTCGTTGTTGGTGCTCAGGATTCGGCGCGTGCAATCGCCGGGGTCGCGCGATTCTCAGCACCCGAGGCCGGTAGCTGCTTACCCTTGTCTCTGTGGAGTCCCCCACCGATCGGCCCGGCGCGACGCCGCGGTCGGTGAACCGGTTCCAAAAGCATTGGATGTGGTTCATCGGCATCCTCGCCGCATTGGGGCTGCTCGGGTTCCTGTTCGCCGTCGTGGCGATGTTTCCCCTGGCCATGGCCACCGACGTATGCCATGAGGGCAGCACCGAGAAGGTGTGCGAGCTATCAGCGACCGGCCAGAACGTGCTGGTCATGATTCCGTGGGGGTGTCTGTTCGCCGGCGTTTGTGGCGCCGTCGCGGGCGCGGGCATCGCTGCACGCTTCCGCTGGACGCCTTTGCTCGGGATCCCGGTCGGCTTGGCCGTGTATTTCGCAATGATTCCGGTCGGCTATGCGATTGCCCTCCACACGTAGTACAGATAGAGCCATCCAGCTTCCCGGAGCGCAGGGCGCCGCAGATCGTCGGAAGCAACCGCCATTAAGGGAGACATCGTGAGCCTATTCAAAAGAAACAAGCAAACCGAACCAGCTGCCGGAGATACTAAGGTTTACTACTCCACCCCTTTCGGCGATACAAAAGACGGCAAACAAAAGCTTTTTCTGCTGGGGCGCGACGGTATGCAGTTCTTTCCTGTTTTTCGCAGCAGGGAGTCGATGATCGAATTTTACGAGCGAATGAACCGCGCCGGGTACATGATACTTGAGGGCGACATAGAGAGTGTGCTGGAGACGAATCGCTCAATTGAGTTGATGAAAAACGTGGGAATTGTAATTGAACCGTTGAGTGAACACCCGGTTGAGATCACGCCGACCGCTTGACGGACGCTGAGTGCCAAGGGGCGCTGTTGATCCGAGCGGCGAAAAAACTGTGAGCAGGCGCGTCGGCACTCGTGCCGCTCGCTCCGGGATCCACGTCTGAGCATTCGTCACAGTGACGCACGCGCCCCTGATAGCAAGACCCGCCCGACACTCGGCACGCGTCAATGCCGAGCGCAAACCGAGCCTACGTCACTTTCCGGCTACGTCGCCTTGAAGCCCGCTGGTCGGGCTCTCGGTTCCCGGCGGCGGTTGGTAGCCGGCCGCGGAGTTTCGCAGCTGCCAGATTTGCTCCGGACAGTACTGACTGACCGCGTAAGAGACCAAGTAGTTGGCCGAATACTCGTCGTTGGGGGTGACGTCGTTCTTCACATCCCCCATCACCTGGGCAAAACCCTCGCCGCCGGTGACCTTGTCGCAAATCGTGTGGCCGTAACCGATGGGGTCGTTATTCGGGAAGTTGTACGCGCGCCGCACCGTCACGTTGTAGAGGTAATCCACGTCCGGTGATGGAACGGCATGTGCCGGTGCAGGTACCAGCAGCCCGACTCCACTGATTGCAGCGGCGAAGGCGAGGGGTATCGCCGCGTGGCGGCAGTTCCTGCGACTGAAGTACCGGCGGCTCATAAGTTTCCCCAACGTGGACGTGGCTGGCTGTGCGCTGAGTCTAACGCCGGTCATGTCGCGATCAACCTTCCCGGGTGAAATGGCTGCTGACGCTGTCCGGAGCCGACCGCGCGATGGCCTGTTGCAGTTTGGCGCGGAACGCGCAGTGGAATCCGTGCGAGACTTCTGGGGTGCCGGATTGGACCTACCATCCGTTGCGCCCGATCTCCAATGCCGTTCTGGGCGAACGGCGCACCCAGTTACTGGCGTTGCGTTTCTTGGCTTTGCTGGTCACTCGTTTTGGCGGGCGGCGCTGGATCCCGCGGGTGTTTGACCATCCCCCCGTCCCGCCGCAGTTCATCGGCCGGTTCGGCGCGTCCGTGCCGGCGGCGGTGGCGCGGGAAGCCATCGCGGTGCTTCCCGTGCAGGGCGCCAGCGTGATCGAAATCGGCCCGGTGGGACCCGGCGAGGTCGAAGCGGTTCGCGCCGCGGCGGCTGATCGACGATGCCGAGTCATCGCGGCCGCAGCCACGGCGCAGGTGCGCGAGGCCATCGCGCCCTATGTCGACACGGTGACGGATGGGTCCGGCCCGGGCATTGTCCGTCTCGAGACCCCGCAGATCCGCATCGCGCTGGCTGCGCTGAGTGACGAGTCGGTAATCGTGCTGGCGCGTCCGTCAGTGTTGATCGCCGCGGGGCCCGGCTGGTTTAACCGGGTGATCGAAGCAGCCATCCCAACGTCGCCGCCGCCGCGGTGGCGCGACGTCCCAGTCAGACCGTGGCGGTGGCCGGCATGGGTGTGGGGCATCCTGGTGGGCCTGGGAATGATCGTCGCTGGCCTGGGCGCAGCTGCGATCGCGCTGGGGCCGGTGCTGTTGTGGTATGACCGCGACTACCTCGGGCGGTCGGTGGCGCAGCTGCATCACATCAATGAGCATCTGATCGGATTCCTGCAGCATGACCGGCTCACCATGGCCGGCAACATGATTGGCATCGGCGTGCTCTACCTCGGGCTGTCGTGGGGCGGCATCAGGCAGGGGCACCGCTGGGCGCGCAACGCGTTCCTTGTCTCCGGTCTGATCACGTTTCTCACGTTTTTCTATTTCCTGGCCACCGGTTTCATCGAACCGCTGCACACGCTGGTTGTCGCCGCCTTGTTGCCGATGTTCATGGGCGCTGTCTGGCGGGCGCCGTCGGGTGCGCACTGGCCACCGATCGCGGAGGGTCATGAGCTGCAACGGCGCCGGGCGTTGTGGGGACAGCTGCTGATGATCGGTGTCGGTGCGGGGTTAGCCGTGGCCGGGATCGTGATCTCGGCGGTGGGTCTGACAACTGTTTTCGTTCCCACCGATCTGGAATTCCTCGCCACCAGTTCCGCCGGCCTGCGATCGGTCGACACGCATCTGCTGCCGTTCATCGCGCACGATCGCGCCGGGTTCGGCGGCGCCCTGATCGGCGCCGGGCTGGCCGTGTCGCTGATCAGCCTGTGGGGGTGGCGCCGCGGGCAACGCTGGGTCTGGTGGTCGCTGCTCATTGGCTGCTTGTTCGGCACCGCACCCGCGCTGGCGATCCACTTTGCCATTGGTTACACCCATTTCGTCCACTTGCTGCCGGTGTATGTGCTGGTGCTCGTGGTGAGCTGCGCCCTCGCCTTGTCCAGGCCTTACCTCACGGCAGCGGTGGGTGACCGTGAACCGTCCCCGGTGTGATGCCAGCGTTCGGCATGTGTGCACCCCTTGCAATGGGTGTGTGCCGCCCATACCCGGCCATGGTGAGAGCCGCGGAATGCGCTGCACGACGTGCCGGATCGGGACAAATGTTCCGAAGGCTTCCGCTGCAGTCGCTTTGCGGATTACGCTGATAGCGCCCTGGTCGCCGCGCCTGGCTGTTGAACAATCTGGCTCATGCAGGAGCCCTCCGCAGATTTTGTCGGCGTTGGCGATTCGACGGGACTGGTGCGACCGCGAGGCAGCGCCGTGCCGTGTCGCCTGGGCTGCGCACCTTTTCCGGTGCCGCCAAGTGGCTGGCTAGATCATCATCGTGCCGGCCCAGGTGCAGGGACTCACGGTCATCCGATCGCGCCATCACGAGCCTCGGTCGTGATCGACGCACCGGCGAAGAGGAGCAGCGCTTGTGATCGTCATTGGGATCGACGCGCACAAACGCACCCACACGATGGTCGCCATAGACCATCGTGGCCGCAAGCTTGGCGAGAAGACTGTCGATGCGACGACCGCAGGCCACCTTGCCGCCATGCGCTGGGCGCACACCAACTTTGGCACCGATGTCGTGTGGGCTGTCGAGGATGTTCGCGCCATGACCGCCCGCCTGGAACGGGACCTGATGACCGCCGGTGGCCAACGCGTGATCCGGGTGCCGACGAAGTTGATGGCCGGAACCCGCAAGTCGGCGCGCACTTTCGGAAAATCTGATCCCATCGATGCTTTGGCGGTGGCCCGCGCCGCGCTGCAGGAACCCGACCTTCCGGTCGCCACCCATGATCCGTTGTCGCGTGAGCTACGGTTGCTCGCCGATCGACGAGACGACCTCGTGCACTACCGAACCGGGATGATCCAGCGGCTTTTGTGGCGGGTACACGAACTCGATCCAACACATCGACTTCGTCGGGGGGCGTTGATTTGGCGCACGCAGCAAGACGCGCTGGCACAGTGGCTGGACAACCAGCCCGGACTGGTGGCCGAGATTGCCCGCGACGAACTGGCCGATATCATCGCCGTGACCCCGACTATCAACGCCCTCGAGCGGCGGCTGGCCGCGACGATCCGGGAAACGGCGCCGTCACTGATCGCCTTATATGGATGCAGCACGCTGATGGCAGCCCGCATCATCGGAGAAGCGGCGGACCTCAACAGGTTTAAGAGCGAGGCGGCATTCGCCGCCTATTGTGGTCTGGCACCGAGCCCACATTGGTCCGGGTCGGGCCCCCGTCGGCTGCGGTCCTATAAGTCAGGCAACAGAGCGCTCAACGCCGCACTGCATCAGATAGGCATGATCCAAATCAAAAAGGGCGGGCCGGCGGAACCGTATTACCGACGGCGGCGCGATGATGAGCACGACACCCACGGTGCAGCGATGCAGAGGGTCAAACGGCGCATCGCTCGCACGGTTTACGCCCGGCTGCACGCGGACCGCAAGAATGCGCCGTCGGCGACGCCGGTCACCGACAGCACCGGCGACGGTGTCCAGGCCGGGGTCCAGCGCCGGGCGGCGCCGCGCACAGACACGCACGCACCGCCGACCCGATCGACCGTGACATCCCCGCGACCGGTGGGCGAACATGTAGGCATAGATGAGCTGGTTGCCATCAACGACAGGTGGGCGGCCGCCCTGGGATTGTAAGTCGTTCCAGATATACCTCCGGCGGCGTAGTCTGCCCGGGTCTGGCAGTGCTGAGGTCTCAGTGCCGCAGGCGATTTCGGCGGTCCGCCGCTTGTTGATGTTGTGAGAGCGCTTGTTTCGCCCGCCCTCGTTGTTCACCGTTTGGCGCCGGTGTGCCACGGTCTTGATTGGCTACACCGACCAGCTCGGCGCGGGTCGGGCGTGGCGGCGCGCACGACAATTTTGTGCACAAAGCATCCCGGGCGGGTGAATACGCTGAGGAAAGGCCGCTCGTGTGGGTGTGGTGCGCTAACGGGCCGCGGGTCGATGGCAGTGGCCGGCTGTGCAGATCGGTATTGCAGCAGGCGAATTCGGCAGGCGGGAAGGAGACTGATGAGCACGGCGACCGACGGCACGCGGGGGATCGACGCCACGACACGTGGTGCGGCGCGCTTTTTCTGGGCGTGGCTGATCCTGGCGGCGGGTGTCTCGGTGGCGGGCAATGTGGCGCATGCAATCTTGAACGCGCCGAGCGGAATGGTGAAGCTCGCGGCCGCCGCCGCGGTGGTAATTGGTAACTGGCGTTATTGAAATCGTCCGAATAGCGCGTTCGGGCAGATATCCCGGTACTGGCATGGCCGTGTCGGCGGACTCCGCCCTTCGTGTACAACCTGCTAACGGTGGGGCGTGCGGTTATGGCCATCGATGTTCTTGTTGCACAACGGATTCAGAGCACCGTTCGGCAGCCGGGTTACCTGAAGGCGTGGATCCGCGACAGCTGAGCGTGGAGCGTGTGTAGCGGCACCCGCGGTCCGAGGATCGGTCCGGGGCGGCGTTCCTTGTGACCTCGGCGCTCGAGTCGCGGCGCCACCCCGAACTCGTCGCCGCCGAGCACGGCCTGGTGGCCGGCCGCAGACGGTTCTTGTCGTGGGCGCTCACCGATGCCCTCGACACCGGTGAGCTGTCCTCGAAACCGAGCCTGCCACGATTGTGGAGATGCTGTTGGCAGCGCTGCTGGGGATGGCATTGTCGGCCAGCCATATCGATTTCGACCTGGGTTCCCGCGACTTCGCGGACACGTTCGGACAGCTGCTGTCCGCTCAATCGTGGCGATCCGAGACGGTGAGCTCCGACACGATTGTTGACCGTCCCTGTGTGTGACGACCACGGCGGGATATTTATCATTTGTCTTGCCGATAACCGATGTCGGGGCTGACCGTCGTCTGCATCATCACTGTGCCCACGATCGGCCCGGCTGACCGTCGTCTGCATCATCACTGTGCCCACGATCGGCCCGGCTGTCCGGCGGCGCCACCAACTTGCCGATTCGGTCTCGGCGCAGTGGAGATTCGTCTGGTCGTCGGCGGCAGTGACGGCGGCTGATCCAAATCTGGTGTCGTCCAACACGAACTGACCCCTGTACCCGCCCGCGGGCGATAGGCAAGGCTGATGTGTCATGGACTGGCTGCACGGTGATCGTTGCCCGCACCGCCGAACTCGCCGAGCACCTACTCGCCGACGGCGAACTACGCTGCCCGCGCTGCCGCCCCGGCCAGCTGGTCGCCTGGGGATACGGGCCGGCGGCGCACCGTGCGCGACCGCGACAGCACCACGGTGACGGTGCGACCCCCTCGCACCCGATGCGATCGTGCTCATCAACGCATAGCGTGATACCCGCAGCCCTGCAACCACGTCACGCCGACACCACCGCGGCGATCGGAACAGCATTGCTGCACAAGCCAAATGGACTTCGACACCCGGCGCATCGCGGTCGCCGTCGATCGGCCCGTGTCCACGGTGCGGCGCTGGCTGCGGCGCCTACCAGCGGCACACCTGGAACGCATCTACCAAGGCGCCACCCGACAGCCACTGGAACTGGACCCTGATGTTCGCTGCGCAACACCGCAACCTGCTGCATCACGCGTTGTCGATCCTGTCGGCAGCCGCCTACTGTGAACGCCACCGGTAGGGCATCGACGACCCGCCCTGGACCCTGATCGGGCCTACACCCGAGGTCGCCTCTTGTCGCCACCGGCCTGAGCCTCATCATGGCCCCCGCGAGCCATCGGGAGCGCCGTTCGGCACCCCGCCGGCGCCCGTCACCACGACGACCATCACGTCGCCGCGCCGACCAACCCGTCACTTTGCAGACCAACTCCCGATATCACGTCCGCACCGACAGTGACGGCATCATCTGCATACTCAGCGACGGCCAACAGAGCGCAACGCCCGACGCCAACAGCATCACTTCGTTTGGCGGAGGTACGGGTCCGCGTGTCCGCGGTCAACGACGTGGTCACCGGGCTTCCCTGTTCGCCGCGGCGATGTTGTCGAGGTAGTAGTCGCGTTCGGTGCTGCCAGGCGCCATCGGGTGCGGCGGGGCCGCCATACCGGGCTGCAGTGGCGCCAGCAGCTGGTCCTTGCCGTAGATCAGGTCGGCGCGGTTGTCGTCGGCCATTTCGTAGTCGTTGATCATCGTCAGGGCCCGCGTCGGGCAAGCCTCGATGCAGAACCCGCAGCCGATGCAGCGCAGGTAATTGATCTGATACACCCGCCCGTAGCGCTCGCCCGGCGAAAAACGTTCGGCCTCGGTGTTATCGGCGCCCTCCACGAAAATCGCGTCGGCCGGGCAGGCCCACGCGCACAGCTCACACCCGATGCACTTCTCCAACCCGTCGGGCCATCGGTTGAGCTGATGGCGGCCGTGGTAGCGCGGCGCCACCGGGCCCGGCTTCTCCGGATACCCCTCAGTGACTGGCTTCTTGAACATCGCCGAAAACGTCACGCGGAAACCCGCGATGGGTTTGAGGAATGTAAACATTTGTGCCCTCCTGGGATCGGGCCGACTTCGAGTGCGCCGGGCCTGCTGCGCTGCCTGCCTCCGAGCTTGGCCACGTCCACATGAACCTGAGACCCAGACTAGGCCGTGTCATCAAACGGCGTTCCTCGAAACAGCCCTGCCGCATCACCTCGACGAGCGGGAACATCAGTACGCACCCGAATCCGAGAGGCTGGGACTGTCTAAATAGCGGTGGATCCGACCTTCATTGTCTGGTGTGCGTCATCGAGGTGGTCAGGTTTGTGGGCGTCCATTCCGTCAGCATCGGGGGCGGGAAGCCGATCCGGGAGTGCGAGCTTGAAGATGGTGCGCACGGTCCCTAGGTATTGGCGTGCGAGCGGACCGGTCGTGTACGGCAGGTCGAAGCGTGCGCATATGGACCGCACTTGTGGTGCGATCTGCGCGTAGCGGTTGCTCGGGAGATCCGGAAAGAGGTGATGCTCAATCTGGTAGCAGAGGTTTCCGCTGAGGAATGCCAACACCGGCCCGGCGCGGAAGTTCGCAGTGCCAAGCATTTGTCGCAGATACCATTCGGATTTGGACTCATCGTTCAGTGCGTCGGGCGCGAACTTCTGTGTGTCCTCGCCGAGGTGTCCGCAGCAGATCACCACGTAGGCCCACACATTTCGCAGCAGGTTGGCGGCCGCGTTCGCGGTGAGCGTGCGGCGCCATCGTCGAAGACTCAGCGCGGGAAAGATCAGATAGTCCTTGCCGGCCTGGCACGCCACTTTCTGCACCAAGGCTCGGGTGAGCGCGGACTTGGCGGCGCGCTTCTGCTGCGACTCCCAACCCTGCAGCGCGATGCCCCACTCGAACATGATGGCCAGCAATACGCTTCGTAGCGGCTGCAATAGATTGCTGCACCGCCACTGCTGATCACGGGTGACCCGCATGATGCCGTATCCGAGGTCGTCGTCCTCGCCGATGACGTTCGTAAACACGTGGTGGCGGTAGTTGTGGGCATAGCGCCACTGTGAGGAGACGCCGACCATGTCCCACTCCCAGGTGCTGGAGTGGATTTCCGGGTCGTTCATCCAATCCCATTGACCGTGGCAGATGTTGTGACCGAGCTCCATGTTCTCGATGCTCTTCGCGGTGGCCAGCGCGGCGGTTCCCAGTGCCCAGCCGGGCCCGCTTCGGCTGGCGGCGATCACAAGCCGTGCCGCGAGGTCGAGGCCGCGCTGAAACGCGATGGCCCGCTGAATGTATGTCCGATCTTGTTCACCGCGCGAATTCTCGATGTCGCGACGGATTGCCTCCAGTGCGACACCAAGCGCCTCGAGGTCCACCTCCCGCAGGTGAGCGTATTCGGCTGCGTCTGTTATCGCCATCGTCGTCTTGCCCAAGTCTGCAAATAGTTTGGGGGTCATACCTATTCGCACAGAACGACGGTGAGTTTGGAAAGCTTGCTGCGTGTCATCGAGGTCACGTCCGTTCGTGGTCGCCTTGTTGAGGCTCGGTGGTGTCCGCGGGAGCGGCGCCGGGGATCGTGAGGCGCACGGCCAGTCCGCTGAGCAGAATGTCGAGTCCGCGGTCGAGTTCAGCCAGTGGGTCGTAGGAAGCCCAGACCGGTGCGAGTTCGCGTAGGTGCCCAAACTGGTCGATCGGAAGCCGGTGTAGACCCAGCCGCAAGACGTGGTCGGTTTCCTCCGGCCGCTCGACGATTTCCTGCAGTTCGGTAAGTACGTGCCCGTACAGGAACCCGAACAACGCCCGGTAGACGTGCAACGCGTCCTCCCCGGTGAACCCGGCCCCGATGAGCAGGGTCAGAACCTCTTCGAGATGCCGCAGGATTCCCGGTGGGCGCATCCCAAGCGGTGTGGCCAGCGGCCGGGTGACCAACAACGGCACCACGTTGGGGTGCGCACGTGCCAGATCTCGGAATTCGTGGCCGAGCTTGCGTAGTGCAGCGGCCCAGTCCGGCGTTGTGGTGTCCAGCGAAAGCCGTTCGAAGACCATCTCGACGACGCCGTCGAGCACCGCGGCCTTGTTCGGCACATGCCGATACAGTGCCATCGGGTCGCGCCCGACGGCCTCGCCGAGCCGCCGCATCGAGAGCCCGTCGACGCCGTCGCGGTCAATGATCTCCAGGGCGCTGGCCAGGACCGCCGCACGGGTGATCGGCCTGCTCTCACCGTCGGCCTCGTTGTTGCGGGATTCGGGCGCGGAACTTGCAAGGCCTGCTGGTGGTTGGGTCATGGATGCTGCCGCCTTCCGGGCGTATCTCCAGTGTTGATCTCCACCGTAGGCCTACACTGTAGACATCGCAATGCCGAGTCACCTCCAGGCTGTTGACACAGTATGTCTATGCCGTAGATATACACCGTTGACAAGCTCGACGATGTGGCGTGTACTGGACTTCTAAGCATCAGTAGAGGCGCCGCCATGATCGACATCGTTGGACCGGTTGCCTTGCTCGCCGGTGGTCGTGGGGTTCACCGGGGTGCTGACCAACACGGGCTCGCTGGCCTATCGGCCGCGAATGGCGCCGCATTCGGCGATGACATCACCGCGCCGACGCGCACCCCTCCGTCCTCGGGGTCTTCGTTGGCGCATTTCGACGCTCGGCTTGAGCGTGCAGCCAGCCGGTGTACGGCGTTCCGCGGGACAGGGCGAGCCGCCCGCCACGATCTGGAGATGTCGCTGGCTCGCCCGGCAACCAGTCTCGCCCATGTCTTCATCCCGCGTTCGCGGGTTATGAACACCGAGAACCCAAGGAGTCCGCAATGAGAGTGGCTGCAAAGATTGCCCACAAGTTCGAAGCCGCCAAGGGCAGCGCGAAGAAGGTCTTCGGCCGCGCCACCGGCAACACCGGCATGCGGGCCGAGGGACGCGCCGGCCATGTCAAAGGCAACGCCAAACAGGCAGGCGACAAGCTCAATGACGCTTTCAAACACTGATCCCGGGCACATCCGCCCCGATCATCTCCACGAGACTTAGGTAACTATCATGATCATCTTCGGAATTGTCCTTATTGTTTTGGGGCTGCTCCTCCCGAGCCTTGCCCCCACATTCGCGTTCGCCCATGTTGTCCTGGTCATCGGGGTCATCCTGCTGGTCGTGGGCCTGCTACTCATGCTGATGGGGCGCACCGGTCACGCCATCGGCGGCCGGCGTCACTACTACTGACCGGCCCGTGGGTCGGTGGCCGACGGCATCGAGTCGACGGCCACGATCGGCCCCGTGACCCGACAGTCGAGCACTACCACTTCGAGACTGCACAGCCGCAGATGGCACCGACCAAACCGCCACGCTGCGTGCAGAACTCATGCCTCACCAACTCGCAAGGAGCCGATATGTCCACCAGCAGTGCCGTTTTCGTCGTACTCGTCGTGTTCGCCACGACCGTGCCCATCGCAATCTTCGCATGGGTAGCGGGCAACAAACACCGCAAAGTTCGCCCCTGCGGCGCCCGACAACACCCACCAATCCGTCAAACAGGGAGACCCACCGCGATTTCGACAGCGCGAGGCGTGGGCTGACGAGGCCGCCGACCTCAGCACTGCGCGCGGTCAGAAGCCGACATCTGAGCGACCCCAGCATGGGGCCTGCCTCAACGGGACGGCGTCCGCCACAACGCGTCGCCGAACCTCCCTGAGCAGCTCGACGACCCAATGGGACCGAGCGGACACGATGGATACTTTCCGACATGCGCCCCATGAGCATGTGAATGCCGATCACAAGGAAAGCCAAGACAATTGACATTATCCACGATGCCCCGGACGGTCGGCATAGAGGAAGAGTTCCACCTTGTCGACCTCACCACCCGGCGGCTGGCACCGCGGGCACCAGAGCTGCTTGGACTGCTGTCTGACGGTTATGTGGCCGAATTGCAGAGCTGTGTCGTGGAGACCAACGGCAGTGTGGTCAGTACGCTTGCGGAACTGCGGGCCGATCTGACTGAGCGGCGTCGAGTCCTCGTCGATACCGCCGCTACGCTCGGGTTGGGCGTGGTTGCCGCTGGGGCGGTTCCGTTGTCGGTGCCCAGCGAGATGCACGTGACCCAGACTTCCCGTTATCAGCAGATGCTTGCCGACTATCAGCTGTTGGCACGCGAACAACTGATCTGTGGAACCCAGATACACGTGGGAATCGACGACCGTGATGAATCTGTCCTGGTGGCCGGTCGGGTAGCCGCCTATGTTCCCACTCTGCTTGCCTTGAGCGCGAGTTCGCCGTTCTGGTCCGACGGATCTGACACCGGCTACAGCAGCGTCCGAACATTGGTATGGCAGCGATGGCCGACCACCGGATTAGCGCCTCCGGCCACGTCAGCCGCGGAGTACGACACGTTGATCTCCAATCTCATTGCGACCGGAGTGATCACCGATGCGGGGATGTCGTATTTCGACGTTCGCCCCGCCCTGCGAACTCCCACCTTGGAACTGCGCGTGTGCGATAGCTGTCCACGCGCCGACACCATTGTGCTCATCACGGCGCTATTCCGCGCGCTCGTCGAACGCGAGATCCAGGGACTACGCACCGGAGTGCCTGCCGCCATAGTGGTGCCCCCGCTCGGCCGTGCCGCGCTGTGGCGAGCCGTCCGGTCAGGACTGGAAGGTGACCTGGTGGACTTGATACATCCGGCGAGTCGCCCCGCCGGCGATGTGGTTACCGACTTGGTCCAGATGCTCCGCCCACAGCTGGAGGCATCCGGGGATTGGCAGGCCGTTGAGGGCCTGGCGCGCAAGGCTCTTACGCAGGGCAGCTCGGCGGCCAGGCAGCGTCGCGCCATGCGCACGCGCAATGACCTGTTCGACGTCGTGGATCACCTCATCGCCGAGACCGCCGCCGTCGCGCCCGGCGCCCACGGTACGTTGGCAACCCGTCGTAATGGATCTGACGGGGGCTGAGAGCCACCGTCGGCACGGCGCAAACAAATCGCTAGACCGCGGCCTCCATTCGGAGCTGGACCGGCGTAGGATCAACACCATCGGTGGTATTTCGTACACACAGCCAGTTCGAGTGTGGCATCGCTGATTCGAAGTGATATGGCCGCATCACGCGGTCCAGATGGGAGCGTCGCCATGACGCCACAGCAGACACGCAGAAACGATCAGAACACCATCGTGCCGGCGCGCACGCCGCGCCTCCGGTTAAAACCCAAAGCACCCCAAAGCGGCTATGTCGATGGCGCCTGGTGGCCCCGCAGCGATGACCTCAGCGCAGAGCTGCCAGACCTGTTGGCAGTGCTCTCGGTGCGCCTGGGCCGCATCGACCGAGTGCTATACCACCTGAACGCCTGGGCGGACGCGCCACGAAAGCTCGCCACCGGAGGACGGGCGGTACGCCTAGACGGGTACCGGCTTCAGCCGATCAACACCATCGAAGTTCTCGGGCTCGAGGGTGACCGACTCACGCTATTGGTGATTCCGCCCGACACCGACGCGAACGACGCCCACCGCACCATGATGACCGCGGCACAACCTCGCAACGCCGCGACCGTCGACGGATTGCTCACGATCAGCCAGCGAGACCGGGACAGCCGCACCCAGGCCTCCACCGCACAAGAACGCTGGGAATCAGAAGGCGGAACTACAGCTTCCCCACGGCTGGCGCAGCTCCCCGGCTGACGCCGGAACCTCGCCCGCGGCCCCGCATCCGAGGGAGGACATGCCGGGCACTATGAGCGGTGACGAAACAGCCCGTGCCGCTTCCGCTTCTCGTCACCGGCCACCTCAGTCCAGCCGCCCACCGGATAGGTCACGGGCTGCATTGTTCCAGCACGGACAACCTCCAACGACCCGTCGGCGTGCTTGACGTAGCGGTCACCGAAGCGCGCAAACTCATCAGTGAGCCCATCGTTGCGGGTTACTTGCACAGTCATGGTCAAATCCGATCCCTGGCGATATCGCCAGCATCCCATTCTTCAGAAGCCTTCGCCGGATGGGAATTCGGGAAAGCACTGCGTGGTTTGGAGATCCCTGAAGCCCAGCGCTGCTGGGCAACGCCAGCCCGATCCAAGCTGATTCGGACGCGCGGTTGGATCCCCAGAAGCCGATCTACACACGTCTCGTCGCTGGGATGTGCGGCCCTCATCATCGTCGCATGCGCATCGGAGGCATCCGCGCACACAGCCACGACCAGCAGATCGAGTCGACGGAATCCTGATCCTAGCAGGCTGACGGTTGAGATAGGTTGGCGCTCATATCCATCCAACTTGACCGGACCGCCACCAGCGTCGAGTTTTCGCGGCGCAGACCGCCAGTCCGACAATCGATAGAGTACCCGTTCGATGCGGCCCAGGCGCACCGAGAGCACTGCCAACAGGTCTGGCAGCTCTGCGCTGAGGTCATCGCTGCGGGGCCACCAGGCCCCATCAACATAACCGCTTTGGGGTTCCGTGGGTTTCAACCGAAATCTCGGAGTACGGAACGGGCCCTGCTTCCGTTGCGGATTCTCGACCGCTCGTAGCGTCATATGAACGCTCCCGTCTATGGCCGAGCCAATCGATCTATGAATCGATGCTCCAAACCCCATGGGCAATCTGCACGACCGAACACCAACATGTTTAACGATACTCGCAGTCACACAAAATAGCGATAGGCGAGGACGCATATGACGGATTGTGCGAAGGAACCACGAAGGGCGCCTTACAAATAGCTGTTGGCGTCAGGCGGGCTTGACCCTTCGACTACCGCGACGCCGCCACCGTAGCCACCCCCCTCAACACCGCGTCGCGCTGGTGCCGGCCGCGGTGCACACCGACCGACCAGCCGACATCCACTTTGGCGCACGGCAGCTCACCCATCAAAGGCCACACTACGCCGACGCCGCCCTGCCGACTCCTCGACAACGGCCCACCCTGAGTGCGTCGCCGCAAGTGCCCAGGGAATTCAGATCACCCATCCACACAGGGAGAGTCCGATGAATACGGTGTCGGAGAACACCTTCCGTTAACACATCCAGAACAGCCGGCGGCGGATCACCGGTTCAGGACACGGGCGCCGGACTGGCGTCGCCGCTGCCCGTCCCCTCAACGTCGGGATCGGTCACCCGGGCATCAACACCGTAGGCCTCACGAAACTTCACTCCGAGAACGACCAGGCGCATCCACACCGCCGGCGGATCGGTCTCCTGGCCCTCGACCCGTTTTGAGTTGCCCCGCAAATTGATGCAAATCATCGATCCGAGCACCTGCTCCGCAGTAATGGTGGCCTCTGGTGCCGCCGCCTGCGAACCGCGCCGATAAATGCATCACTCGATGATAGGCGAGCAAACAGCTCCGACTGCACGTTGAACACACTGTTCAGTTGTTGCTGCCGTCAGCCAACACCCCAAATCTAGACGCCCAGCAAACTCCTGGACCTACTCGTCGAACAATCCCGGCAGCCCAACGTGAAACAGTGCGACATCGCGCGCAGTGTCCTGTTCTCCAAGATGTATTGCGAAGCAACGATTCCCAGTCATCGCCGGTACTATCCCCGGGCCCAGCCAGGCGCAACCAGTCAACCAACGGTCCGGCCCACCGGGGCCGACTCTTCTGGCACCGGCCCCGGTTGACTGACACGTTGTGCGACCGCGACCGCGACATTCAAGTGCGACGCCACAGAACCGCGCTGACTGCTTAACCCGAGGTCGCTTTTTTCTGTGACGCCTAACGGCGAACTTCGATTACGACCACTCATCCGCCGCTGCACCACGGGTTCCCGCCGACACCGGCCCCAAACCAATCCGTCGTGTCGGTCGTGCTCATGCCCTACACAGGCGGGTCAGGGCCGGACGCTGCGGACAGCGCTCAGCATCGCACCGCGTCGGATTCCCCTGGCATGTCGACGAATCGCCTAGCGGATCTTCTCAGGAATTGAGTCCAGCGCACGTAGCACCTGGACGGCGAGCTTGCCAGCACTATCGTCGTCGAATATCGCCGATGTGATCAGTGTTTGTTTGACGAGTTCAACGCGCTTTTCGTAGGGCGTGCGAAACGTCGTGGGGCCGTTCATGATTTTCCCATTCCGTCAAGCGTGTTCACTCAACCGAGATGCCGCTCAACACCCTCCACAGTACCCTGCGCGCTCCTCGGAGCGGTGCGGCCAGAGACGACGATCCCGAGGCTGCACTTCGTCGGGACTGTCGGAACAGAGCCATCCGCTTAGGAGGAGGTGGCTGATAATCGGCGCCTGCCTTGCGCAAGGGTTCCATTCCCGGGGACGAGGCCCAGTCCGTGGCGGCCTTGACATCGCGTCATCACGAGTTGCGGCGGGCGACCTCGGCGGCGTAGCGGGGGCGAGTGTTGCCAGCTTCTTCGCTCCAGGTGACGGCGCGTTTGACGCTGAACCCGAGGAGTTTCGCGAGCACGACAGCGGGCAGTTCACCGGCGAGGTCGATCAGCGCGGTGTTGCGGGCGATCCGGGGGGAGATGCCAATTCGTTTGAGCCGCAACCCCACTTGGTTGGCGGACAGGTGCCCACCGGAGCGTCCTCCGGGAAACAGCCATGGATTGGTGCCCACGGTGACCGCGGCGTATCCGCGGCGCTGCTGCACGAGATCGGCGAGCAGGCGGTCGACGGGGCTGGGCACGGTGAGCGGGACCGCGCCGAGGGTGAGTTGGACCGCGTCGTCGGTGATGGTGACGTCGGCAACCTTGAGGGTGACCAGGCGGGCTGCGGGTTGGCTGTAGAGCAGCACGAGCAGCCCGGCGACCCGATCGCGCGTCTCCAAATCGGGGTGTTCGATCAGGTATTGGATCAGGCGCCATCGTTCGTCGTCGCCGGGCAGGGTGTGGCGGGTGCGGCGGGTTTGCGGTACGGGAGCCGCGACGTCGTGGGCGTAGCCACGGTGGACCGCCCAGGCGAGGAATTGGTGGATCTGGCGGCGCGTGGGGTTGCGCACCAACCAGTCGTCGACAAACTCTTGCTGGCATGAGGCCAACGCCAGTCCGTGCGCGTTGAGTTCGGACACGAAGTCGACGATGGCGGCAGTCATGGCTTGGGCGGCCAGCCCGTGGTTGCGTTTGAGTGGTCCTTGGTCGGCGCGGGCCCGCAGTTTACGCAGGTGATTCCATTCGGTGAATGCGCGGACGGCTGCACGATCGTCGCGGTTGCTGATAGTGGCCAGCCGGGCGGCGATGTACTGCTCGGTGCGGTGCAGATAGGGGTCGCGGGGTGGCAGCACCTCGGCGTTCACCAGGATGTTGCGCAGCCATTCCACGGATTTGCTGGCCGGTAGGTCATCGAGGTCGTGGTGGCTGAGGGTGTCGCCGAGTTCGGCGAGCTGCGCGGGCAGTTCACTGTTCGATCGCATGCGCCTGACCCATCGCAGCACCGGCATGGCGTCACATTGCAGCAACGCCTCGACGATGCGGCTGGCGGCGCCGCTCAATTCGCCGTTCTTGGCGAACAATTCGCGGAGCTCACCGGGACAGGCGCAGGCCGGGCACAGCCCACGGTGGTACGTGCGTCCATGGGCGCCGCATTGCGCACAGTCGGTGAAGTAGGCGGGTTCACGTAGTAGGCAGGCCGAGCACAGCGGCCCGACCCCGGCAAGCCGCGCCGAGACCGCCAGGGTTTTGCCGCACCGCGCGCACGGTTCCCGACTTCGTGCGCACGGGTTACACACCGGCTCACCGGCGTCAGTCCGGGTGTGCACGGAGCGGATGTTGCCGCATACCGAACAGGGTTGGGGTGGGCGTTGTTTGGCGGAGCAGGTGCCGCAGATGGGCTTTCCCGTCCGGGTGCGGGTGCATGGGCGAGTACGTCCGCACGAGCTGCAGACCGCGGTGGGTGCCGGGTAGCAGCGCCGGCAGAGCTTCGCTTGGCCGTCATGGTGGTTGATGAAGTCCACCCGACCGCACCGTGTACACGGCTCATGATTGACCGGATCATGCTCGAAACAACGGTGACAGAGGCGCTCGCCGGCACCGTGATAATTGATGAGGTGACGCTGGCGACCGCAACGAGCGCAGGTGCCGCGGCTGAAGTGGTGACCCCAACAGGTATGGCAGCAGCGCAACCCGTCAATCTGGCTGCCGAGCTTCACGGTGCGAAAACACAACGGGCACTGCGGAAGGCGCACATTGTCGGCACCGGCAGCGACAAGTAGTTCGGCGAGCCGCACCGAGACCGCCGAGCGGTGGGCGATCTCACCGCGAAACACTCCGGGGGTGTCCTGCAAGATCCAGTTAAGCTCGCGCTGCGCGACCGCCGTGCCGAACACCGACGCCACCCGGTCAACCTCAGTGGCCGACAGCCCGGTCCGCAGTTGCGCGATACCGTCACGAACCTTGGCGGCGTGATCGACGTCGGGTTCGGGCTTGCACCTCCGACACAACAGGCCATCGCCGTGCCGCGGCCGGTAGATCAACTTGTCCACCGCGCCGCAGCCCGGGCATTCACCGACAGCCGGTTGCCAACCCTGCATCGAACAGGCTCGGCAGATGCGCTTCTTGAGCTTGCGCGAATAGATTTCCGAATCATTGCCGCACAGGGCACACCGCGGCGCTCGAACACGCATGGCGCCGAGTTGGCGCAGACACAGGATCAGCGGCTCGATGTCGGCGGCGCAGTCGCTGCCGCCGGGCCCGGTGAGCACGCTACCGTCGCGCCGCAGCGTTCTAGACAGCCTCTGCAACTGCGCGGCCGACAGGCCCATCCCCTCGATCGCGGTGCGGACATCGTCGTGGCTCAGGTGCGGCTCGATCGCGCCCACTGCCGTGACGATCACCGTCACGAACTCGCTGCGGTTTCCGCGCATCCGCCGGCCTAGGAATCCGCGTCGACGATCTTGGCCCGGACGGGGCGGTGGCCACCAAGTTCCCGCGTCCTGACCGGTTTGCTGCGCTCCGCTGCGCCCGCGGCCTTCTTCGCCGAGGCAGCTGTGGCGGGCACGATCTCGATCAACTCGTCCATCGCACACCCCAGAATGTCCACGAGGGCCACCAGGGTGGGCAGGCTCAACCGTTCCGGTTTCTCGGTCACGAGCCGGTAGACCTGGCTGGCCGACAGCTGCACCCCGCGTTCGGCCAGCAGTGGCCGCAACGCTGTCGTGTTGAACAGTCCGCGTTCGGCCATCAGCCTGCGCAGATGCCAGTGGTAATCGGCGGTCATTGGTGTCCCTCTCCAAAGCTGGACACCCGCCCCAGCGCGTCGGTGAGCATCTTGTTCATGAACTCGCCGGTGACATGGGTATAGATGCCGGTGGTACTGGCGAACCGGTGACCGGAAATTTCCTGCAGGAACCGTGGATCCACGCCGTCCTCGGTCATGTGGCTGATGAACGAATGCCGAAAACAGTGCGGGGTGAGCTTGCGATCCAAGCCCACCTCATCCCGGATGTCGTCGAAGGTGCCGGTCAACGTCCGCACCTTCACCTGCGAGCGCCGTTCGGTCAGCCACAGCGCCTGCTTCTGCCCAGGCTCATACAACGGTCGAATGTTGTTGACATAGTCCAACAGTGCCTCCGCCGCCCACGGCATCAACGTCGGCACCGTCCGCCTCTTGGGCGGCGACCCTCGCGAGGCCTTCCCGTACCGGACATGCAGAAACCCACACTGCCCCAATTCGGGAGCGTGCGGATTGCGATACATGTCGGCCAGATCGAGCCGACACAGCTCGTTGATCCGCAAACCCCAGCCGTACATCACCTTGAACATCGTCGTGTCCCGATAGGCGGCCAACGTGCCCTTACGCCGCGACCGGCGAGCCTTCTCGACCTGCGCGTCGGCGCAATCAAGGAAATCCTGAAGCTCCTTGCGGGTGAACGGCCGACGGCCCGGATCACCCTCGTAATCGACAAGATGCGCCGAGGTGTTCCACTCGTGACAGATCTGCGTCGGATGATCGCCGAACCACAGTTCACACTGCGTCGGCCAGTCGTAATAGGGCGAGGTGATGAAGCTACAGAACAGCCGGACCGCGCCCTGCTTCTGACGGATCGTGGACTTCGCCCGAGAAAGCGACCCCACCAGATGCGCGCTCCACTCATCCATCATCCGGGCCGTCCACTCCCACGGATACGCTCCCGAAAACTCGATGAACTCACCGACGCACGAGGCCCGTACCTTCACCGTGTTTTCCGCACACAACCGCCCACCCAACTGCTGCTTGGCCCACCCCGACAACATCGCCCGCACCATGTCGTCCTCGGGATGAAGATGCCGCACACCAGGCGCCAACTCCAGATGCGCCGAACCGGGCGCCGGCAATTCGCGTTTCCTGCCCACCACCCCCAACCTTCCAATGCACTAAACGTGCATCACATGCAATCTACGTCAGAAACCCGCAGTTCGGAAGCCCCCGTGCACATCACGCTGGAGTACGCTCCCTATGTCGAACATCGACTTCGCATCCCAAGCACATCATGCATCTGATGCAATTCCGCGTGGTTCCCGCCGGCGGTGCTGCTGGCCTCGACCCATTCGGTGGCTCTGCTGGTCAAGACTCGGCGAGCCGGCGTCATCTATTGGTGTGCGCTCGCGATGACGATCGCCTTGACGGGTTGTGCATTCGTGTTGTCGTTTGACGCGCTGCGCGACCTTGCGGTGGCGTTAGGGATGCTGCCGGATCGGGCATGGCTGGGGCCGGTTGCGATCGATGTGTCGATCGCCAACGCGACGTTGGGATTGTTGTCGCTCACTCCCCCGCGAAAAGCATCTGTCGACGCGCGCCGCGCGAAGCCGGCCGGCAGGCAGCGCAGTGGCGCGGGCGGCGACCGCAGGTCGACGATGTCGAAAGATGCGGACGCCGCTCCATCCGCGGGCCCGCAATCCCGCAGCGCCGGGCGCGAGGTTGCGCGCACCGAGCAGCCCGCATCGTCGAAGCCGGCTGAACGGCTGCTGGCCCCGGTTCCGGACACGGCCGGGGATTCGGTGGATTCAGCGGCGGTGGTGCGGTGGAGGCCCGCCGCCGACGAGCTGGTCCGCAGCGGGGTCACGTCGAAGGATCCAGCGATCGTCGCCGCGGTGCTGGCCGCACACGCCGCCGGGACACCGCCCAGCACCATCGGCCGGCGACTGGAAGTCCATCACAGCACAGTCGGGCGGATCTTGACCGCAGCCCGGCGCCTCACCGGCTGACCGGCACGGCCGTCACGATGCCGCGCGGGCACTGGTCAGGACGCTTTCGCGCAGCAGCTGTTGCACGGTGATGCCGCGTTGGCCAGCGACTTGTTCGAGTTCGAGCTTGTCCGCCGGGGTGAAGCGCACGGCAATCAGTTCGGTCAGCCGACGGGTCTCGGACTTGCGCCGGCTGACAGCCTCGGACTTCGATCGCCCCACATTCGCTCCTTCGCCGCGTTGATCTGGCCTATCCCGATTGGTGCTTGCCGCTAGTTTACGACATGAATGCCGTTAATTTGCGGCATCTGGGCCAATGCGTTTGTCGTGATGTCGCTAATATGTCCCTAGTGTGATGTTATGCGCGTGAGCTGGGCGGAGCCATATGTCCTCGGAGCCGAAGCGGCCGCCCCCCGGGGTTGAGACGACCCCGCAGGGTCGTGTGGTGCCGTTGTCCGAGGCTGCGGCCCGACTCAACAAAGACCCGCGCACGGTAATCCGGGCGATCACGACGGGCCGGATCCGCGGCGGCGCGCTACCGCGTCCCGAGCGCCTGCGCTGGTATGTCTATGAAGACGAGCTGCCGGGCCGCCCGGCGCCCACCCCTCCCCCGGTCTCGGACGCGCTCGTCGATGACCTTCGCGCCCAGCTCGTCAGTCAGATGGAAGCCAACCGTCTGCTGATCGCTGCGCAGCAGGAATTGCTGGCAGCCGACGAGAACACCCGTGGTGCCGCCGAACGGTACCGTGCCGCCGCCCAGCAATACCTGGATGCGTTATCGCAGTTCGTCACGCCCGGACACCTGGGAGACCTGGGTTTGAGCTAACCGGGCATCTGCCCATCCGGCCAATGCGGGTTCACTTGTCTGTTCTCATCGAATCTGGGGCAGCGGCAACGTGGCGGCACCCATTAGTAGCGGTATCGGGCTTTGAGATCTTGACTTCGTTGTCGTCTGCTCGGTACGCAAGCCGATGCTCGTCGTCAATCCGCCGGGACCAGTACCCGGACAGTTCCCCCCTGAGCGGTTCCGGTTTTCCAATCCCCATGAACGGTTCGCGCTGGATTTCGCCGATGAGTCGGGTGATGCGACGCGCCATCTTGCGGTCGGAGGCTAACCAAAACAGGAAATCGTCCCAGGCATCAGGATCGAAGTTGATACCCCGCACTCCTGGCCGCCGGCCAACTCCTTGAGTTCGTCGATCGACTTCGTATAGCCCGTCGGGCCGGCGCGGCCGGTCTTGTCCCGGGCTACAGCCTCCATGAGGCGGCGTGCATTTTCAGGTGAACGCAGTAAGTAGACCGTCTCTTGCCACGCGTCGTAGTCGGCGGCCGACATAAGCACCGCATCTCCAGCTCTGGATGTGATGCGCACGGGCTCATGGTCGGTGTTGACCTGTTCGAGGAGCGGAAAGAGGCGCTTCCGGGCTTCACTTGCACTAATCGTCATAAGCGGGCCCCACAATCCGCAATTTGCGGGGGCGGGTGCATGCTGCGGCGGTGCTGATTGCGCGCCTCTCCCCCGGCCGGTCGCCTGTGCGCGAGCGGCGGTTCGCCCGCCGCTACGGACGCTGCGGGTGCGAGTCCTTGCGGCCGGGCAGGAATGCGTTGAGGACCGGCGCTATCCAGGTGGACCGGGTGTCGAAACCCAACTCACGTCCGATCCGGTCGATCACTTCCTCTTGCTCGGGGGTCGGCGAAAAGCCGATTTGCACGCTGCCGCCGCCGACGTAGCGCACCGCCGCAGGGTCCGCCGGAAAAAGTGGATTGACCGGGGCGGTGTTGAAAGTGGCGTCGCGGATGATCTCGGCCAGCTGGTCGTGCTTGCTGCTGATCGCTTCCAGCACCACCTGAAGGTTGGTGGCCTTCTGCTTGTGGCGGTAGGCCTCGAACCGCTGTTTGACGCCGGGACTGACGTAGACGGCAGATGTCGGCCGCATCCGGGTACGGGGCCGGCCCGGTTTGCGGCCCCGGCGCGGGGCAGATTCCTCCGCGCGCGCCGACTCGGGGGGCGCCGGCGGCGGCGCGGTTTCCATGCTGTTGACCGGCACCCGGTTGGCGGCCGGCGCGTCGGTGCGCTCCGTCGCGGGCGGTGGCCCGCTCAGAAGTCCCGCCAGACCGGCGCCTCGCGGGGCGGGTGCGCCGAGGTCCGAAAGGTCCTCGGCCGGCACGTCTTGTTGCTTCAGATTGGTCACGGCCAGTCTCCTCGCTCAATCATTTCGGCCCGTCGTTTTCCGGCACGCGTGAAGATTTCGGTCGCCAATTTCGCGAAATCCTCGGCCACAGGGCGCGATGTGCTGCTGACAACAGTGGCGGTGCTTGCGGTGCCGCGACGCAGCTCCCAGTGCCTGGGATTGTTCTGGATTTCCTGCTCCAACTCATGCGCAAGCCGGCCGTACTTGACGATGTCTTTCGCGACAGCTTCGGACTGTCTGATGAAGCTCTTCAACATGAGATCGCTGTTACGGCCGAGGTCTTGCGAGACGGCCTCGCCTAGCTCACGCCGGATATTCCTCGCTCCTGTACCAGAGGCGAACACGAACACCGCGAGCAGCATCAGATACGGATTGTGTTCGCGCATCGCACGGATGTCGATTGCCAGTTCACGCAATCCATCGCGCGACGTCCCGTCAGTTCGCATCGGTACGATGACGAATCGAGCTGCGCATAGCGCGATTTGCAGCAACAACGGGTTCTCCGGCGGAGAGTCGACGATGATCAGCTGGTACTGACTGGCGACCGCCTGAAGGCAATCGGCCAGCGACAGCAAGACCCTTCTTGCGTCCTCTCGGCTGCCCATCTCGGCAGACAGTACCGAGCCGATCCTGCGCACATACTGGCCGCCGGGAACGACATCGAGATTCGGGCGTACGTTGCGCACCGGGGTCAGCGGGGCGCCGGCCGTCACCGCGCTGAACAGGTTGCGGCCCTTGTCGTCGTCGTCTGTGTTGGCAAATCCCAGGAGCCGGGCGATGTTGCCCTGCCCGTTGAGGTCGATGATCAGTGTGCGCACGCCGTCCGACGCCACGAGCGCCCCCAGGTGAGCACTCGTCGTCGTCTTGCCCACTCCGCCCTTTCCATTGCCCACCACATAAACATGGCCGAGACGCGACCAATCGATAGCGGGCTCGGTGGGGGCCCATGCGGCTATGCTGTCCGACATACTAGGCCCTCCACCAGCTGGAATGAGAACGGACTAAGCCATGGCAGGCAATACGCCGTATGGCGTTCTGCTACATAGTCGTTCATGGCCACCCCAGCGTAGCGGGCCACGCGCGGTGCGCAATTCGGCGACACACTGTTGCCGCAACGTTCACCAAACTGAGACACGCAATGGCGACGCAGGTTCGCGCACCCATTCCTGGGTCTGGCGCGGCCTGGCTACTCCCCTACGTACGGCTCCACACCTCCCGCAAAGTGGCATTACGGGCTCCGTGCCGAGTGCTCCCCGGTGCGTGGTAGCCGGCTGTGAAGGCAGCTGCGCACCGCGTTTCGCCGGTTGTGGAGGTGTCCACCCCGTCCCGCCCGGCGGCGTTAATCTGCGGTATGACCTCGGACTCAATGGCATCCAACGCCTTAGCCATCACTGCGATACACACCTGGTCCGATACCTGATCGAATACCTGATCCGATACCATGGCTGCAATGGCGGCCGATGCCAGGTATGCAACCATGGAGCAGACCTGCACCATCATGACAGAGCAAACTGCATTGGACATCCGCTTGTCGGCGTTGCGCCGCACTTGCACGCATGCTGCCAGCCCGATTGGCGGCACCATTTTCCCGACAACCCAATCGCGTGCGATGGCAGTTACAGCGTGTCGACTTTGGGCCCACGTAACAACCACCATCGCGGCCGCCACCGTCGGCTCCGTAATCCTCGCCACACAGTACGTAGCCGCGCATGCCATGCTGGGATCGGTTGCGACCCAAGTACACACCGGAGTCGGCCACTCTGTTGCGTTAGCGGCGGTGGCCGGAATGTGCTCGCATGCAGGGTAGGCCATTGCAGCGAGTGGTCGCGCATCGGCACTGTAGTCCATAGGCGCTGTTGCAATGGTCACTGTCTGGCCCCGGACCCGCGCCGAAATTGCGGTGAGAGCACGCGACGCAATCGTCTGCCGCGCAACCCCGTAAACCCGCACCGAACCGGTGGTCGGTATGGCTCTACGGATGTCACCCATGGTAACTTCAGAGCGGTGCGGCAGGGCGTCACCAGCGCAAACAATGCGTCACGTGACGAAAGAAGGGGAGCGGCAAGGGCATTCAGGCACGTTCTATGCGCCCACCAAGCCGATGCCGGCCGCCCTGAGAGCCCCATTTGTGGCGGCGCCCAACGCATTCCGGCGCAATTGACGGAGGTTTCTATCCGTCAGTGAAATACTGACGGCGTGGCAACGCGACCCAGGATCCATCGCTGCGAGGTCGAGCGAACGATCGCCAGGATCGCCGGCCGGCGCACGAAAATCGACGACCCGCACCGGGAAATGCTTCCCGACGCGCCCGATTCCGATCCCCGCGAAATCCTGGACTACCTGCGCACTTACAGCGGACCGCAGATCCCGACATGGGTACTGCAGGCCGAGGTGTGCGATGCGCTGATCCTGCTCACCTGGCTTTGGTGGGAGGACCGGCGGCGCGAATTGCAACTGCTGAAGGCGGGCCGCGCGCGGGGCCTGCCCCTTGCCCAGCTCGGCGCTCAGATCGGCGTCGGCAAGCAGGGAGTCCTGGACCGCATCGACCGGCTCGAGGCGCTGCTGCGCTACGACCGCCCCGACGAGAAGATCACGCGCGCAGCGCGACATGCGAATCGCGACGGCCAGGAGCGCGCCGCCGCCGAGCATGCGTGGATAGATCACAACCGGGCGGAGCTGAGCGAGGCGATCAGCAGCCTGACCGCCGCCGCCGACCGCTACGAACTGGAGGGGGAGGGCCGGGAGTGGCTCGACGAGCTGGCGGTCGACGCTCGCGACGGCGAGCTGACGCCGGCCACCATGGTGATTCTCGGCCTGGCGGCCGCTGAATTGCGCACGGCGCCGGCTGTCATCGCACTGCAGGGTCCGCGACCGCATGCGGTGCATCACCTGCTGGCACGAATCGACAAGTTGCGTAACCAATTCGCCGAGCTGGGCCGCACAACTTCTCCGCGTTGACGGGCCGTCGAGTCCCATCGTTGGCTGTGTCGGGCCGAACTGCATCAAGCCGCCGCCGCGGTCTTCGCGAGGGTGCCGTTGGGCTTCAGCAGCCTCCAGTGCGTCTGCCGCCAAAAGAACGGGACGTCGGCCGCATCGGACCCCGAATCGACCAGATAGCCCAGTCGCCGTGCCTGCGCGCGGTCCAGTCCGGCCAGCTCTGCGTCGCATTCGACGCACACCGCGTAGGCCAGCGACGCATCGCCTGCCTGCCGCCACTCGCAATCCGTTATCCGGGAACGGATCCGGTCGTGGGTGTAGCGGCAGCGCGATGCCATGACTTCGCAGTGCCCGGCGCAACGCATTTCGACCAGGGCGGCCACCGATACCGGCGGGGCGATCTCCAGCGAACTGACCCCCAGGAGTGGGGGAGTGGGGGAGTGCGCTGCATCACCTGCATGGCGCGGGTCGGTGCCGGGATTGGCGATCGCGCGCAGGCGATCCGCCACCGCGCGGTGCTTGCCGACGTCGATCCAGATCCCGGCCCACATGCCCCAATTGCGTTTGTCGGCGAGGGCCTGGCCGGCACACCAACTTCGCCACGGGCAATACAGGCACTGTTCGAGTGCGTAGCGTCGGTTGCGCTTGTCGAACCAGCGATCGGGGTCGCGCCGGCACGCGGGCTCATCGCGCCACGACGGCCCCGGCAGTGAACCAGCAGCCGTCTCGTCCGCCGCGGTCACGGCGTGTGCTCCCGTCCACAACCGCCGGATCGGCGCCTTTTGGCTCGCTGTGCGATCTGGGCGAGCGCCTCGCGGGCGGCGGCATGCCCCGGCCCGTTGAGCGCCTCGCGGCCCGCTTCACGCGCTCGCTCGGCTTGCTCGCGCCGGGCGATCTGCTCGGCGACGCGAGCACGCGCCGCTGCCAATTCCGCCAGCTCGCGGGCCACATCGGCCGCCGCCGGACGTTCATCGAGGTTGTCGTGCCAGGCCAAGATCGCACCCAACAGGCCGATCGGCTTGTGAGGGCTATCGGGCATCCAGTGCCCGGTACCGATCCAGTCCGTGATCAGCTGATTGATGTCCCGCGGCGACCAGCCGTGCCGTGCCGGACCAGCCAGGATCCGGGCCCACGGTCGGCCCGTGTGGTACCGCCGGGCCCAGGGCGGGCTTTGCTGGTCGTTGACCCATCGGTTTGCCAGGGCGAGGCCAGGGCCGTCTGGGTTAGGGCGCCGCTTGGCGGCGCCCCGACCGGCGCCGGGGCGCCGGGGTGCGGTAGTGATTTTTGTTTTACGAGAGGGTTTTTTCTTAACTGATGACCCTCCGGGATGGGGTGACAGCACCCGAAATCGCAAGTCGTGCAACGCCCACACCGACGCCCAGCCGCGCCCGCTATCACCGACCCGCCAGCTGGCGTAGCGCTCCGCCCGCGTCCGCTGACGACCCCGCAGCACCTCCGTGGCCACGCCAAGCAGCCGCAGCGCCGTGGAGGCTCGCTGAACGGTGCGGACCGAAACCCCGGTGATTTCGGCCAATGTGGCATTGGTGGGCCGGCATTGCCGCCCGGTGCGATGATCGGCGAATCGTGCGCGCGCCGCCGCGACTTTGACCAGCGTTTCCAGACTGATGGGGTTACCCGGCATCTGGGGCCGCACGAGCGTGTCGTAGTGCTGCAGATAGGCATGCGTGACGGTGGTGCGCGCCCACTCGTCAGCGCCGCCGCTCCAGCACGGGATCGCCGCCCAGGGCGCCTCGGTGTCGAGCGTGATCGCCGGAACCCGATCGGCACAGCTCGCGCTGATTCGCCGGATCCACACCGGTGCGGTGTGGGCGGTACCGCGGCGCCGGGTGTGCCGGCTCGAGCCCCGGTAGGGGTGGATGATCGTGGTGGGCGTGGATTCACGGTGTGTGGTGACTAGACCCGGTGCAGGGCGTGCGCTACCGTGGAATCTGCCTTTCATGCGATTCCCTTCAGGCGTGGGGGGTGTCCGCGAAAGCACCTGTCGTCGAGCTGCAACTCGACACGGTGGACCCTCGGTCAATGGCCGAGGGTTTTGCCGTTCTTAAGGGCGCTAACGCCGCGTTGTCAGATGAACCTCTGGAGTGGGTTTCGGTATGCAGCCGCTCCGGTGGGCTGTTGTGGTGGACCTCCTTTCGTGGCGCTGCGTGCCATCAGACGGATATCCGTCATGTCCGGCCGGGGACGGATATCCGTCACCCTGTGGGGGAGCATGCCTTAGCGGCAGCACTTTTCGTTGATGACACGCCGCAGAGCATCGCGGGCGGTCTTCGCGCCCGAAACGCCATGCCGGCGCAGAACCGCCGGTGACGTCATGCTCACCCGGGGCCAAATTCCGTACCAATGCTGGGGTTTTGGTGCGCCGGCAACGCGCTGCCGGCCGCCTGCCGCACCGAATCGCGTCCGGTTGGTCGTCAACCGATGCCGGCAAAGCGCAGCCTTCGGAACCGGACGCACCACCGCGCGCACGTGGTGGTGGTGCATGGTGCAGCCGTGCCCGCAATCGTGGTCGGCGGCCCGGAACACCGTGGACGGTCAATTCGGCTGATACACGGGATGGTTCGCTGCGCCACCGCGGGGTGAGCGCCGGACCGGGGCGTGAACTTGTGCGGCATCGTTGGGTCATGCTCCAGGGCGATGGCGGATGAGTGCTCGGCGGCGCACAAGCGCGAAGCCCGGACGCCGCGCTCGTCCGGCCGCGCCCGGGCCTGACGTCCCGGGCCTCAGCACAACCGCTATCAGTGACTAAACGCCTGTGCGCTGGGCATGGTGAATGGTTGGGCGCGGGGTGAGCGCCCAGCGGTGGCGCCGTCATCGGCTGCCAATTCGGGTAAGCCACGCCGGGCGGGGCTAGGCGCTGTCGTCGAGTTGGTATCCGCCGTGGGCGGCCAGGGAGCGCAGCTGTCGCAGCGCGAAAGTGCGCCCGCGGCCGGCTTTGGGGATGTGCACCGCCGACCACATGCCCTGAGCGCCCGGTGTCTTCAGGGCCTCTCTGGCGCACAGCCAGCGCCTCGGGCAGGCCCGGCACAGCGCCTTGAGTTCGGGGTCGTCTCCGCCGGCGGCCCACCGGTCGGGATCGGACAAGCATGGCGGGCTGGTCAGCCCCCGGGGCGCATCCAGTGTCACTGCCACGTGCCGCTCCTCCCACTGAGCCGGTGCTACCAACGCACCAAACAATAGCACCATTCTTTAGCACCGCAATAGTTAGCGATAAATTCCGCCGACTGCGGCACTTACGTTGCTATTGCGCCCGCCGGCGCACCAGACACCGCCTTGAACGAAGCTGTAGGCGCGGCGTTGCTGGCTACACTGACGCGGTGGGCGAGGGCGCGGTCGACCCCGGGATAGCCCGGGCGGGAGCCGCCGTGGCTGCTCGCCGCAATGAATTGGGCATCTCGCAGCGTGAGCTCGCCCGACGCAAGGTGATCACGGCCGCGGCCCTGATCGCGTTCGAGAAGGGGCGTGCCTGGCCGCGGGAGCGCACCCGGCACACCCTCGAGGAACTTTTGCAGTGGCCGGCCGGAACTATAGCGCGGATCCGGGCAGGCGCCGAGGTGGGGGAGCCGCCCACCCCGGGGGGCGACGGCGCTGACGCGTCCGTGGTGGCCGACGCTGTCGAATTGGCGCTGGCCCGCGTCGATGACGCGATCGAGGAACTGCCGCCCCCGGCGGATGCCGCCTGGCCGCGACGCATCGCAATCGTGTTGGCGGATCTGCGACGGCTGGAAGGGATCACCGCGCGGGCGGTGCGCCACAGCGGCGGGTCGACGCCGGTGGTCAAAGCGCTCGGTGTGGTACGCAGCCGCTATGACGAGTTGATGCGGCGCGCCGCGAGCGCCCCGGGCGCCACGCTCGGGCAGCGGCTGTATGCCGCGCGCCGCGCGGCCAACCTGACGCTGGCCGACATTGCCGCCGCGCTGGGTATGACAACCGAATTCGTCGAGGCCGTCGAGGCGGACCAAGCACTCGATCCCGCCACCGCGCACCGGATCGAGGCGCTGATCGACGAACTCGGGTGAGGCGCCGACGACGGCTCGACGCGGCACTCATATCCGCAGGGGCCCAACTTTTCCTGCCCTGCGAGCGGTTCAACACGCTTTACAGTGAGAAAATGACTTGGTGGCAAGCCGGGCTGATCCTCTTCATCGTGGGCGGTCTCGCAACGGTCGTGCTGACCGGCGCTCGGCGCTGGTATGTCACTCGCAGAAGCCCCGATTTCCACGAGCCGTTCGATGCCAGGTACGGCCGCGTCATGGCGGGCAACTGGACGCCGCCGATAGAGCAGCCTCCCGCCATCGTCGCAGAGGAAAACATCGAACCGCCCGACGGCCTCGATTAGAAACTGCTTGTGGCCCAAGTACTCTGCGGCTGCCGATGCGGTCCGCTGCCCTTTAGGAGAGCCGATGACACAGGCTGACCAGCCTCCCGCTGCAGTGCCGCCGGTACAGCATCGCTGGACCGCGCGCAAAGGTGACGCTCACCATTTCGCCCGGGTACTGGCACTCCAAACGATCCTCTCCACGACGATCCTGCTGTACGCCGTGATGCCCGTGGCAGCCGCCGCGGCGGGGATCGTGATGGGCAAAATCTATTTGGTGCTCATTGGTGTCATCACATTGCTCACCGTGCTGGCGATGGTCTACGGCATGGCCTATTTCGTGCTCCACGCCAAGATGGGTGACGGCGCGATGTGGGTCAGCGGTCTCAACGAGCACGGATTGACCGTGGGTCCAACGGGAGAGCCCACCTTTTGGCCCTACAGCAATATCGCCGCGGTCATACCTCGAGGCGACGCCGTTGTGCTCAAAACACGCAACACCAAACAGAAGAAGGTGCTGAGCGTGCTGCCATCGGCGCTACTTCCGCCCGAGGCCATCGACTACATCCGCGCACACCAGCGCTGATGAACAGAACACGGCGACCGTGGTGGCCGCGGCCGTGATCACTACTCAGCCGCTCTCAAGTAAGGACATCGCGGTGGCGGACCAACGACGAGCTGTGGTGATCCGCGGGCCGATCAGTGATCATCGGCGCCTGCACCGTGGCGGATAATGCAGCTATGTCGGTGGCGCTGGTGAGGGCCCGTGTGGTGGAGGTGCTCGCGCGCGCCGAGTCGCTGTTCACCACTCCGGCCGAGGCGGCGACCACCGCGCAGCTGGATGCAGCCGCCGAGGCCAGCCGTGGGCTCGCCGCGCGCAGCGCGGAATTATCCGGTGCCGCCATCACCGCACATCGAGACCTGGCGACGTCCGCCACCCAGCGCCTCGAACACGCCGCCGACACCGACGCGCACCTCGCCGAGCAGGTGGCGCGGGCGGGCCAAACTCATGCCGAGGCGCGATCGCAGGCCAGCGCGCTGCGCGCCGAGGCCGCCGAGGTGGGCCCGCGGCTCGATGCCTGGGCCGGGCTGCCGGCCAGCGAAATCACCGGCCTGAAGGCCTTACGCGACCGGGTGGCCCGCATGCAGCAACTCCTGGCCCAGCACCGGCAGGAGGCGGTGCGCACCGCGAGCCAGATCCGCAGCCTGGGCTACGGGCAATAGCCGTCACACAGCCGGCGCCGGCGAAATTTAGCGGCCCGAACGGCCTTGCAGCACCTTGATACTGGGTGGGTGTCGGTGGGTGTGGTGGTGGCGCGGGTGGGCCGGGTGTTGGGGCGCGCGCATGCGTTGTTTGGTGATCCGCCGTCATCGGGGGCCTCGGCGGCGTCAGGCTCCGGTGCACGGCTGGCCGACGCGGGAGACGTGGTGGGTTCGGGGCGGGTGCGGATGGCGGGATCCTCGGGGCGGCTGGCCGGCGAGTATGGGGTGTTCGCGGCGGGGTCGGGGCAGGCGTTGGATCGCTGGGCCGGTGCCGATGAGGGTCTGGGTGCGCGCCTGGGGGAGGCGGCGGGTGCCGATCGTGGTGGGCGGTCGGCGTCGGGGGCGGTGGTGGATGCGGCAGCCGGCGATGCAGCGGGGTTGGCACCGCTGGCCAATACCCCGGCCGGGCAGCGGGCGTTGTTGGTGGCGTTGCGGGCCCGGGTGGCCCAGCAGCACAAGGTGGTGGCCGCCTACCGGGCCCGCGATGCCCGGTTGGCGGCGCTGCTGCGCACCATGACCTACCCCGCCCAAGTGGGTGCGCCGACACCGCCCGGCGGCACCGCTCGCGGATTCCTACCGTCATCGGGTGGCCTGGCGGGACTGACTCATCCGGGCCACCCGCACACCATGCTCACCGCGCACCACGGCCGCGCCCCAGTGTCGAACGTATCCGCCATCGACCTCCGTGACGTGCGGTTCGATAAGACTGCGGCCCAACGAGGTCCACGCGCCGCAAAAGGCGCGATCGGTGCGGCGCTGGATGTGCGTGGAGTCAACGAGCCCGCGGCACGGCGCAATTGGATGCGGGGCTATCTGACCTTGATGCGACGCGAATCGGGGTTCGACCCGAACGCGGTCAACACAGACGACATCAATAATCGCGGCCCGGTTGTCGCCGACGGTGCCAGGCTGGGGTGTTCGCGCGGCTGGACCCAGATGACCCCCGGGGCGTTCGCCGAAAATCATCAGTCGGGCACGTCGACCAACATCTATGACCAGGTGGCCAACATCGCCGCATCCATGAACCGCATGCTGACCCACTACGGCGTTAGCCCGGACGCCTCGGATCTTCAGGCCAAGGTGCAGCAGACCGACCCAGGGCGCCCACCACACGGCTACTAACCGGCGTTGGCGCCGAAATCTGCGGTCAAGCAGCGTTCCGGCTGCCCTGATACTGGGTGGGTGTCGGTGGGTGTGGTGGTGGCGCGGGTGGGCCGGGTGTTGGGGCGCGCGCATGCGTTGTTTGGTGATCCGCCGTCATCGGGGGCCTCGGCGGCGTCAGGCTCCGGTGCACGGCTGGCCGACGCGGGAGACGTGGTGGGTTCGGGGCGGGTGCGGATGGCGGGATCCTCGGGGCGGCTGGCCGGCGAGTATGGGGTGTTCGCGGCGGGGTCGGGGCAGGCGTTGGATCGCTGGGCCGGTGCCGATGAGGGTCTGGGTGCGCGCCTGGGGGAGGCGGCGGGTGCCGATCGTGGTGGGCGGTCGGCGTCGGGGGCGGTGGTGGATGCGGCAGCCGGCGATGCAGCGGGGTTGGCACCGCTGGCCAATACCCCGGCCGGGCAGCGGGCGTTGTTGGTGGCGTTGCGGGCCCGGGTGGCCCAGCAGCACAAGGTGGTGGCCGCCTACCGGGCCCGCGATGCCCGGTTGGCGGCGCTGCTGCGCACCATGACCTACCCGGGCCACAGCGGCGTGTCGACAGCGCACGGCAGGGGATTTTCGCTCTCGCCGCCGGGCCTACCCGGCTTGCCTGCCCTTAGCCGGCCGACACACCGTCCGCCCACCACTCTCACCAGTCGGGGCTATGCGCACCAGCGCGCCGCGGCACTGCCGGCCGGGCCCGGCGGGATGGCGGCACACGCAGCGCTGAGCCGCCAAGGGGCCCCGTATGTGTGGGGAGCGAAGGGCCCCAACCGATTTGACTGCTCCGGATTGACCGAATGGGCGTGGCGCCAAGCCGGTGTGCAGCTCGGCCCGGACACCTACACGCAGTTCCGCCAAGGGATTCCGGTGCCGCCGGGCCAGATCCGCGCAGGGGACCTGATCTTCCCGAAATACTCGTTCGACGGGCGCGGACCGGGCCATGTGCAGCTGGCGATATCACCCACCGAGGTGGTGCACGCCCCCCAATCCGGTGATGTGGTGCGCGTGGCGCCGATGCCGTCCTCGTATGTGGCGCTCCGCCCGGTGCCGCTTCGGTGAGCCGCCGAAAAATCGTGCAAAAACCGCTATTCGGGCGGCGTTAGGCTCGAATCCGATCCCAGGAAGGGGCTGCGATTGTGGACAGCGCGCTGCAACGGCAGGCAAGCGAAGTGCTCAACGTTCTCTCGCGGGCACAGAAGGTTTTCGGCGGCGATACTGCGCCCGCGGACCCGCCGGCGTTTGCGCCGCCCCCCGATCTCGAACACAACCTGGGCCTGGGCCGGTTCTGACGCAGCGCGGGCACGATGACGGGCAAGGCGCGCACATTCGACGAACTCACCCACTGGGACGTCTGGGACCGCCGCCACGGCACGGAGGGCTGGTCACAACCGGGGTGGGCATTGCCCTCCGACAACTCCAAATACATCAGCCGCGATGACACCTACTGGAATCACGTGCTCGACAAGGCACGCACGGCCTACGGCGATCCCAACATCCACTACAACACCGACACCAACGTCGGCCAGCAGCGCAGCCTGGTCTTCGGTGACGGCACCCCGCTGCCGAGCAACGGCACGATCGTCTACCACGATTCGGTCAACCACACGAACTGGATCCAAAACGTCGACGGCACGGTATCGCGGCAAAACTTCGACGGCACAGCGGGTCCCGCAATCAAGCCAGCAGGCTACCGGCCGACCTCGCAGGGCAGCTACGCCCCGCTCGACGCCCACGGCAACCAGGTCGCCCCGCTCACCGGCGGCATGCCAACCAGCGACCATGGCTTTTACACCGACCCGAAAACCGGGATCCTGACACCGAAAAACGCTGCGGGCGACTATTACACGTTCGACCCGGCGACCGGCACCAAACAATACTTCCGCTCCGACGGGCAGCCGATCAGCGAACAGCAATTCAACAACGCCGAGAGCTCTCGCTCGCCGAAACCGCCCGGCGGGCAAGCCTTGCCGACCGATGAGCAGCAATCCGGGCGCGCAGCCGACGCGGTGAAAAAGCTGCACGGGGAACTGCAGAACCGCTACAGCCAGCTCAGCGAGGCCGAAGAAAAACTGTCCGAGGCCTTGCTGAATGCGCACGCCACCACCACCGACGGACAGCAAAAACTCAACGCGATTCAGCAAAAGATCATCGAGGCGATCAACAATCCGTCGCTATCGCTGGACAGCCCGCCCGGGGAGCAAGCGTTCCTGAAGTTCCTGCGTGGCCAGGTCGCTGCGATCGCCGACGTGGTGCAGTCCGGGTCACTGGCGGCCGACGATCAGTCCAAAACGATTGCGGCACTTGCCGGCCTGTACGCAATGGCCCCCGACAACCCGGCCGCGGCGGGGCCGGCTCAGCCCTCGCAACAATCCGGCCCGGCACCGCTCGAGCCCGCCGCGGCTGCACCGGTGGACGACGCCGGGTCCTGGCCGGGGGAGCAGCTGCCCGATCCCGCACTATCAGATCCGGGACTCGGCGGCTCCGGCGTGCCGGTGGGCGCCGACCCGTTGGGGACGCTGGCGTCGGCGCTGCCGGCGGCAATGGGGGCGGTTCCCGCGATGAGCGGATTGGGTTCGGCCCCACTGGATTCGCTGCCCGGTATGGCGGGTCTGCCCGCATCGCTGGCCGGCCTGGGCGGCCCGCTGGGCGATTCCGCCCGCCACGACGAACCCCAGGACAGCACGGACAAGCCCGCCGACAAGAACAACGACGAGCCAGACCACGCCACGAAAGACGAACAGCACCAACACAAACCCGACACCGACCCGCCGTCGCAGCCTCCCGGTGCACCGCAGCCCGGCGGCAACCCCGGCGACGGCGTCCCGGAGGCCGCGCCGGTGCCGGCACCTGCGCACACGACCGTGGCGTTGCCCGACGGTTCGACGGCCAATGCGCGGACCCCGACGCTGGCCCAGGCCGTCAAGGCCTACCTGGCCGGCAACCCGGTGGATGCCGCCTACCGGCAGGCCGGCATCGAACTGCCCCCGCCGGGCACCCCGGTGACCAATCCGGTCAATCCCTCGCAGCTGTCGTGCGGGCTGATCGGCATGTTCAAAGACCACTACGTGGTGGCGTTGAGCTCGGTGAAAGCACTACAGGACGGCCAGGTCGTGCCGCTGTCGTCGGTGGCCTCCAGCCCGGACTTTCTGGGCTGGGTCGATCCGACCGCACAGCAGAGCACCGCACAGCCACCACCGGGTACGCCCCTACCGCCCGCACAACAACCGGCGCCCGCCCCGACCGGCTAACTATTGCGCTGACGCAAACCGCGCCTGCGTGCACAATTGCCCTAAATCCGGAGGAGAGATGTGATGAGCGAGCCGATCCAGATCAGCCCCCAGGTGCTGCGGGAGGTCGCCGACCAGCACGACGACGTCGCCGAGATGATCACCCAGGCCCGGCTGGCCGGCGAGGTCATCCACGCCGCGGTCAGCACCTACGGGGCGATCATGCACCAGGTCAAGGCCGCGGTGTCCGATCTGCTGGCGCAACGCGAGCAAGCGCTGCTCGAGCACGGCGAAACCCACCGTGCCGCGGCGGCGGCGCTCCGCCGGGAGGCCACCAACTACGCCACCGCGGATGAGATCAACGCCGAGCGGCTGCGGTTTTGAGCACCGACCCCACCGTTCCGCTCAGCGAGCAGTCGTTCACCGCCTCCACCCCGGACGGATCGGTGTTCGTGCGGGTCGCCGTGCGCGGGCATGTGCTGGGGGTTCAGCTCGAGCCCGTGGTGATGCGCCGACCCGGCCATCAGATCGCCGAGCGGATCATGGCCTGCGCCGACGTCGCATACCTTCAAGGGCAAGTGGCGGTGCGATCCGAGTGGGAGCGCGCCAACCTCTCGCCGGAAAGCTTCGAGGACATGCCCACCGAGCAAGACCTGGCCGCAGCACGGGAACGATTGAGGCGGTTGTAAAGCAATGAAAGTCGATCCGTCGGGGCTGGTGTCGGCCGCGCAGCGGATCACCGCGGCCCTGGCCGACCTCGCCGGCGGTGACCCGGTGCATCCGCCGCTGGGCGCCGACCCCGCCTCCGTCGGTGGCGCCGCCCGGTTGTCGGCCGCGGGCTCGACACTGGCGGCCGCGCTCGCGCAGCAAGCGGCCGGCCTGGCCGCCACCGCCGAGCAACTCCAAACCGTGGCAACGGGATTCGCCGCCACCGACGAAGCCAACGCGGCGAAAATCTCCTCCCTCAACCCGCTCGGCGGCACACCGCAGGTCACGGGCTGGGCGCCGCCCTCGGTGCCGCCCCCGCCGGATGTCCGCCCGCCGCTGGGGCCGCCGCCGACGCTGCCGGGGGAGGCGATCGCGGCCGCGGTGCACTCCGGGGATCCGAATGTGGGCGAGCCGTTCATCACCACATGGGCGCGGGTCGCGGCCGCCGCCGAGGAGGCCGCCGGGGTGGTGCGCACGATCGCCGCCCACCTGCCGGCCACCTGGGACAGCCCGATATCGACACCGGTCGTGCGGGCCCACCTGATGCGCTATGCCGCTGCGCTGGACACGTCGGCGGCCCGGGCCAACACGCTGGTCGAACAAGCCAACCGCCACGTCGAGCAGGCGGTGCAGGCCCGCTCCGACATCCCCACGCCGCAGACATTTACCGCCGTCAACAACCAGTTGCGGGTGCTGGGGGTGGCCAACGCCCAGTCCGGGGGCGCCTACGCGGTCCGGTTGGCGGAGTTGAACGCCCGCAAGGCCGAGCTGGATGCGCGGGCGGCGCAGGGCTACGGCGCCTATCACATGGCCACCGATGCCACCACCGCCGGCGATGCCGACCCAGCGGATGGGTCCGCCGGCGATGCGGGCAGTGATCCGGCCGGAGCAGACCCTGACCTTGCCGGCGCCGATGCGCCGGGCGCGGCCGTGCCGCCGGAAGCGGCGGGCGAGCTCGCGGGTCAACTGCCGGGCATGCTTCCTTCGGTGCTCGGTGCTGCGGGCGGGCTGGTGGGCGGCGCGCTGGCGACGGTCGGCCGGGTTCCGGCGGCGCTCATGCAGGCCGGTTCGCAGGCGGCCAGCGCGGCCACCCAGGGGTTGTCGGGGTTGAGCTCGCCGAAGCCGCACGACGGCTCAGGTGACCCCGGGAAGGGACAGCCGGTCGGTGACGTGCCCGGCGAGGCCGGGGAGGGCGACACCGGCGGAGCTGACACGACCCCGGCGGCGGGTGGGCCGACGTCGCCGCTTTTACCGGTCATGCCGTCGACCGGCGGGTCGCCCACCCCGCCGACCGTCCCGCCGGGCGGACCGCCCGACCCGGCGCAGCCGGCGGGCGCGGCGTCAGGGGTCGTGCCGATGGGCATGCCACTGGGCGGCATGATGCCCGGCGGGCGTGGCACCGGCGCCAAAGACGGGCCGACACGGCCGAAGACGCTTGTGGTGCCCCCCACCCCGCATACCGAGTCGGTGACCGGCAAGATGAGCCCCGACCGCATCGCGGTGTCGACGACCTCACCCAAGCCGCCCGATCCGCCGGGCGACGATCAGGCCCCGCGCGGGCCGGCCCCCATCGTCCGCCGCATCACCACAGCGCGGCCCAGGGACGAGGAATGACAAGCGATTTCGGGTTCGACGACCTCGATGACAGCGACAAAGTCAAATTCTGCGAGGCCGAGCTCTCCGCCACACTGGGAAAACTCGACGACATGATCGCGCGGCTGGCAGCGCTGCGAACAGAGGTCGAAGACCCCGACGGCCTGGTGCGATTCACCCTCGGCGAGGACGGGCGGCTGCTGAGCCTGTTCATCGACGACTCGGTCGGCACGAGGCTGACCAACCTCGCACTGGAGAAGAAACTCAACGACCTCTTCGAGGCAGGCAACCGGGCCATGCGCCTGTCGCGCCGCGAATTCTGGGAAAACATAGGCGATTTCGTTGACGATGGACCTGAAACCTGAACACGGGTCGGTGCCGGAGCCGGCGCGCCGACGCATCGGGCCGATTCAAACCACTTCACGACTGTCTGGTCGGCGAAATGGGGAAAGGCCCTCGTCGAATGCGTAGACTGGCGAGAGGCTGATCCGTGTCAGCGCCGTGCCCACCGCCCCTCGACGGCAGTCGCACGGTTCAGCCTTTTCCGCCCAAAGCGCGCAGGCCGCAACCGGTGTCGGCCTGCACCGGCCGGAAGCCACGGCACCTTGGTGAGTTTGCGCCACCCGTCTTAATCACCTTGGCACGGAGCCGACTTTCACATGCCGTCCTGCATGGTGGCGATGCGTTGCGCGTGGCGCATGATTTTCGCTGCCGTGCAGCTGGCCACAGTATTTGCGCGGGCGCGAGCGCGAGCAACAATCCCGGTGATGAGGTCCATGAGAATGCTTGCGCCCAAAGCGCGCAGACCGCAACCGGCGTTGGCCGCGTACAGCAACTCAATTTGCTCATTCGCTGCCCGATCGATGTCATCGAGCCGTGCGCATGTGTGCGAAATCAGGTGCGCCACTTCGTCGGCCGTGTCAGCCATGCTCCGATACTGCACGGATTGGTCCAACATGATCTGCGCTTGTCGCCTGCACGCGGCGTCAGCGGCGGTCCCCTGAACTGCGCCGTGCGGGGGGAGATCGTCGCGGGAGGACCGGATCTCAGCCGCCTCGTTTTCCAGCTGCCGGGATTGGTCACGGAGGTGCTGTGCCAGCTCCGACCAGGTATCGGGATCGGTTTGCGGCCACAACTCGCTGAGGATTTGCGATGAATACAGCCGCGCCGGCATCTCCCAGCCTGCGCCGCCCGCTACCATGTGGCCCCGAATTCCTGGCAAATCGCTGACGGGGCAACGTAAGTCACCTCGCTATCCGTCCTTGCGGGGGCATGTGCGCCGAGTTGAGCGCTTGCCACATGAATTCGCATACCATTGCAGCCTGTTCGCAACGCACCGGCCGAAAACCGCGGGGCCATCCGATGGGCACCCACTGCCGGTCGACAGTATTGACCTCCTACTCGATTGCCGGATAAGAAAATTCGAAACCGTGCCTGATCATCTCCAGTGGTCGAATCCATCCGTCTAGCGTAAGGGGGTGCGCTGAGGGGTATCTGCACAAAATGTCTCGCGCGGCGATATCGGAATCCCTTCTGCTGCTCTTGATTTCGCGAACCGTCCAGCTAATCGGAGCGGGGTGGAATTTGATGGCCCGAAAGTGCCCGGCAGCGGAAACGTTTGAGCGGTCGGGTGATTGGGGATTCGACTCCCACCCGCACTGACACCACCTGCAGTGATCCCGGACGGGCTTTGGCTTTTAGAGCGCAGGTGGCACGGGACAGTGCAGCACAGCGCACACGGTTCGGGCCAGCTCCGACTCTTCGACGGTGACAACTCTGTCGGCGGTTACCGTGGTCATCACAGCCGCGACAACAGTGGCCTTGTCGGTGCCCTCCAGCCCGTCGATCACCGGCCACACCTGCTCGAGCGCCAATACGCCATCGACTGGCAGGAACGGGATCCGCGCCTGCGGGTAGGCCACGCGGATGCCCGCCTGGAATGCCGCAGCCGCTTGCCGGGGATCACTGTTACCCGCTTGCGCCAGCACCGCAAGAAGGCAGCAGATGGCATTTTGGGCGCTGGTAAGGGTCTGGCGTCGGCTTTTCCACGGCGCCGCCGAGGTCAGTGTCTCGTTCAGGCCGACGAAAACGAGTGTGCCAAGGCAATATTCGAACACCTCGATCTGACCGTCGGCGTTGATCAGCTGGCCGAGAACCGACATCATCAGCCGCTTTGGCGGCTCGGGCAGGGCACGCAGCGCGGGAAATGCGATAGATGCTACGGGCAAACGCAAACTCGGGTCGAGGCGCGCGAGCTCCGCGCCGCACCGCCACGCCTCATCTGCGATTTGCGGGCCGTGACACCGGGCGACGATTCCGTGCTGGATTTGCCGGATGTTCTGCTTGCGGTCGAAAACGAGACCATAGATCAGCGGTACCGCGGCGGCGGGATCGTGGGCACGACGGGCCACCTCAGGCGGGATCGCTTCGCGCATCCGCACCCCGGCCTGATACGAAGCGACACTCGGATTGCCAACAGCCGCGGTGTATTCGCGTGGATCGAAGCGGCGCGGGGCGACGTGTGGCCCTCGAGCTTCGGCAAAACCCAACCGGGAATCTTCGGCCAAACCGTCCGGCGGCTGATAGGACCAGCGGTGCCGCAGCTCCTCGAGATTGGTGGGTGTGAAACCGGGTTCGAGCGCCCGGATGCGATCGATCAGCGGCGGGTGAGTGGCATACAGCGCAGACAATTTCATGCCTTCGCCGAAGAGCATGTGGCTGACGTTTTCGGCCTTGGGGGTATGCAGCCGAGAGCCCGCCTCGAGGCCGCCGATCTTCTTCAGTGCGCCGGCCAGCCCGCTCGTCTGCCGGGTAAATTGCACGGCCGACGCATCCGCGAGATACTCCCGCTGCCGGGAGACCGCTGCCTTGATCAACCGCCCGAAGAAGACCCCGATCCAGCCCGCCGCCAAAACAACCAGCCCCAGGGCCCACAACGGCAGGCTGTTGCCGCGGTCGCGACCGCGTCCACCACCCGAGTACCACAGCATCCGGCCGATGACCGACAATGCCGTGATCCCGGCCAGCACGCCGATCAGCTTGAGGCTCAACCGCATATCGCCATTGACGATGTGGCTGAACTCGTGGGCGATCACGCCCTGCAGTTCGTCGCGGTTGAGCCGCTCGAGGGAGCCGCCGGTGACGCACACGGCCGCGTCGGCCGGGGTGTACCCGGCTGCGAACGCGTTGATGCCGCTCTCGTCGGGCAGGTAGTACAGCACCGGCACCGGGGTGCTCGATGCGATGGCGATCTCTTCGACGACGTTGCGGTACCGCTTGAGCCGCGGGTCTGTCGGCATATCCGGTACCCGGATCGCGCCGAGACTCTCGGCGACCTTGACACCGCCGCCCTGGCGCAGCATCAGCGTCTTGACGGTCGACACCGCGGCGATCATCAGCAGCACCGCGCCGCTGACGAGCACCGATTCCGCGATCAACTGCGCCGGTGTGGCCGGTTCGCGCAACGTTGTTGCGCCGATGACGGCGACGTTCACCATCGCGGTGATGCCGAGTACCGCCAAAACGAAAAGGAACACGAGCCTTTTCGACGCCGCACGTACCTGGCGCTGGCGCTCGAAGAAATCCATGACCTAGGTCAGAACTGAATACGCGGCACTTCACGCGCCTCCGGGCCCGCCGCCTCCAGCGGGGCCGCAGGGGTGAAGCCGAACATTCCCGCAACCATTGCGGCCGGGAATACTTCGCGCTTGTTGTTGTAGGACATCACCGCGTCGTTGTAGGCCTGGCGGGCAAAAGCAACGCGGTTCTCGGTGGAGGTCAGCTCCTCGGAGAGCTGCATCATGTTCTGGTTGGCCTTGAGGTCCGGGTACGCCTCGCTGAGCGCAAACAGCCTTCCCAGCGCCCCGGTCAGGGCACCTTCGGTGGCCGCCAACTGTCCCATTGCGCGCGGGTCGCCGGGGCTGGCGCTGGCTGCGGCCTGTGCGCTGATGGCGGAGTTGCGCGCCTGGATGACCGCTTCGAGGGTGCCGCGCTCATGGGCCAGATAGGCCCTGACGGTTTCGACCAGGTTGGGGATCAGGTCGTGCCGGCGGGTCAGCTGGACGTCGATCTGCGCGAAAGCATTCTTGTAGCCGTTGCGCGCACGGACGAGCGAGTTGTACAGGCTCACCAGCAATACCACGAGGAGTGCCAGCACTACGACGATGACGATTACGGCGACGACCACGTGCTCCACCTTTGCTTGACAGGGCCAGTCTGGCCATGATTGCACAGGTTTCCGACGCGCTCCCGCGCGTATTTTCCGGGCGGGATCGCGCCAGCGCCTGTGCCTGAGGGGCCGGCGCAGGTAGCCGATTCACCATCTTGACCGCCCCGTTGTACACGCTTGTCGACTCGCCCGCCCGGCGATCCCTATTCGCAGGCAACGCCGTCGCCGTCGCGGTCTAACCCGGGCCGGTATCCGGGCTGCCCGGCGTAGATCGGCGTCGCGCCGGCAGCCCGGGCTGCTTTGCAATTCGGGTAGTAGACCGACGATCCGGCATCGGGCAGCGGGGCAGGAGGCGGCGGAACGTATTCGGAACTGGTTTCCGGCGGCGGTGGCGCCAAGGGGAGCGGCGCCGGGGCGGCGGCGGGTGCTCCGCAATTGCTGAGGATCCGGGCGATCGCATCGTGCTCGGCCTGCGTCACCCACAGCCCATAGGTGGCCTTCACATCGACGATGCGGGAAACATAGGTGCACCGGTAGGACTTGTTGGGCGGCAACCACGTTGCGGCGTCGCCGTCACCCTTCTGCTCGTTGATGGCCCCGGTGGTGGCTTGCAGGTTGGCCGGGTCGTTGGCGAAGTTGCGGCGTTTGTCGGCGTCCCACTGCTGCGCCCCCTTCTGCCACGCATCCGACAACGCGACCACATGGTCGATCTGCACCTGCGAGGACGTGCCCTGCCCGCGGTGGAACTCGACCGTGGTACCGGTGTAGGGATCGTTTAGTACCCCGGTGAGCACGGTGCATCCGTGCGATCCGGGTTTGAGTTCGACCTCGACAAGGTCACGCCGCAGGATGTCGTTGCGTGTGTCGCAGCCGTTATGCCCGTCGGGCACCGTCACGTCGTCGCTCCACGGCTGCCCGAACAGGCTGCGCTCATACCCGGTTTTCGGCGCGCGTCCCTTGATGGGCAGCGCGGCGAGCTTCGCCGATGCGGACCCGGCGTCAACCGCGAACTCTGGCTGTGCCGGGGGGCTGGACGCGACCGATAACGGCGCGGGAGGCGATGCAGAGACCGCCTCCGGCGGCATCGTCCACGCGGGTGTCGAGGAAGGGTAGGCCGTCGTGCGGGACGTGGACGACGCGGTGGACACCGAATCCGCGTGGTCGGTATGAGCCAGCCCGCTGATCAATAACAGCGCGCCGATGACGGCTGCGGCGGTTAGAACCGGCCGCTTCTTACCGAATTCCGTCACAGTGGCGAAGGGGCCGCTCATGCTGCTGGGGGCAGAGTCAGGCTGCGGCAAGGCCTTGTGGCCGATGCGCGAGTGGCTATGGCTGTGCGCATTTTTCCTGTTATCCGTATGGCCGGTATTCAACTGCCCGGCGCCGATCCGGGAGCCAGCAGAGCGTAGCCCGGCGGCGCTCCTGCCCGCAGCGATTTAGTGAACTAACGTACGATTACGTGTACTTAGGTCCGGTTGTCGGACTCAGCCGTCGCCCCGGTGGTGGCGAAACCGGTGCGTGTCTCGCGCTCCACGAACCCGTCGAGTACGGGGCGCAGCAGCGTGGACAAGCTCACCTTGCAGCGGCGGGCGAGCTCCTCGAGCTTGGCATGTGTGGCGTTGGAGACGACTACCTGGACGGCGTCCCTTGGTCGGTCCCGAAAATCGTGGCTGTGCTTAGCATTTCGCGTTGGGCGCTTTGGACTGCATCAATTTGGCAATGCTCACACCCAGTTTCTCTCCGGCCAGGTAATTGCCTGCCCTTTGATCACCCGTCACACCGACGTCGATGACGCAGCTGCCGGCCAGTGCCAGGGCCCGCTGCTCCGGCACCGGCGGGTTCGGCGGCGAGGTGGTGGTGACGTCGGCAGTCAGCAAGGTGTCGGTGGCGTCCACGTCCGTGATCTCGTCGGTGATGGTGTCGCCGCCTACGTGGTGCTCCACGGTTTTGCCGCGGCACTGCTGCCATTGGTCGGCGAATCTGCCGAACAAGGCTTGCGCGTCGGCGCTTGAGGCAAGCTGCACCGCCCCGTACTGCATGTCGCCCTGCCATACACCGACGACGCCGCGCACCGGCGCGCCGGTGTACACCGATTTCAGCGCCGGCAACACGACGCCCAGGCATTGCCGCTCGGTCCACTCGCCCAACTGATCCTGCAAGCCCAGTTGCTCGACGCCGCCGACCGGCGGCGGTGCGTAGTCGGGCGGGCGATACCCGAGCAGGCGCTTGAGCTCATCGGCATCCGGAAGAATCGCGTTCAGCGAGGAGTGTGGCGGCGCACTGGTGGCCGAGCTGGTCGGCGACGCCGTCTGGCCGGCCCGGGGCGTTCCCGGAACGCTGGCCGCGCAGCCCCCGATCAGAACGGCAGCCGACGCGGTTGCCGCCGCCCGCCCAAATACCTTGCGGCGGTGGCGGTTAGCGGTCGTCACGGTTGGTTGCTTCACTATCGCGGCGGCGCCCATCGAGGTCGCAGTAGTGGCGGGCCGCCGCGTCGTGGCGTCCGCGGCCCATCGGGCGGCGCCGGCCGATCAGATACCCCAGTCCGTAGGCGAGCGCAGGCAGCCCGAACGCCGGGATCGAGCACACCATCGCGATGAACCCCTGCACGTACTGGCCCCGCACCACCGGCAGCCGGCGAGTCGCGTCGTCGATACCGCAGATCGCCCCCAGTACGACCAGGAAAGCGGCAAACGCGAACGGCTGCCAGGCTGTCCAACCGCCAAGCACAACCCCCACGGCCAGGCCGGCCATCAGCAGGGCAATCACCCACCACACCCTCGATGCCGGAATATCGCCGGGGTACGCGTCGCGATCGCGGATCCGCGGTGGCTGGGCAGTACTGCCATCGCGCGGCGGGTCGGGGCGGGTGTTGCGGTTGGAAAACGCGACAATGCGCCGGCCGATTTTGAGGTATCCGGTGAGGAAATAGGCATACACGAGGGCGGCGAACACTGCCAGGGCGAACGCCGCGACCATGACAGCCCAGCCGCGAAAGGCCAGCGCCACCGCGAACAACACGCCGGCCAGCGTCCACGCCGCCCAGTAGATGCGGCGCTGCGCCCGCCGGTCCTCGACACGATCGGTCGCGACGAACCCCACACCGATCACCGCCATGCCGGCGATCAGCAGCGGTTCAGTCCACGAAGGCTTGGGGTGAGCCTGAGCCGAGCCGGCGGCTTGCATGATCACCAGATCGATCGGTGGTAGCACGTCCTCATTCTCCCGAACCTGGCCGCCGGCTGGTTGTGCGTGGAGTTAATGCGCCAGCTCATCGATCAGCTCGCCGACGTGCTCGCCAACCCATTTTCCGCCGGCACTGCCGGCTGCCGCAAACAGGATGCCGCCGAGAAGCGCGCCTTCGGGCCCGGCGAATGACCCAAGTGCCGCACCGCCGACCCAGCCGCCGCCCAAGCCGCCCGCGATGGAACCGCCGGCGCCACCGAAGGTTTTTCCGGCCGGCGCGCCGTTGCTCCATTCCTGCAGCGCCGTCCACACCTCGAGTGCGTCGCCGGCACGGCTGACCCGCTTGCCGATGGTCTCCAGCGCCCGGACGTCACCTTCGCTGAACCGCACCCAGTCGTGCGCACCGGTGGGCAAGGACTTGGCCGCGCCTTCGAGGCCGGCCCCGACGGGGCCGATGCCCTTTTGGCCCATCTTGGTCAGGTCCTCCCAGCTGATGCCGCGTGAGAGACCGTCGACTGCGGCGATCGCGCCCTGGGGTGACATACCCTGCCTTTCCAGGGCACCGATAGCCTTCTGCGTGACCATGACACGGGCCTGCTCCTCGGATTGGTCCAGCATCGCCGTCGCCTGATCCGGCGTCATCGGGCCCCCACCCAGCAGGCCCTGCTCGAGTTTGCTCTGCAATTCCAGCCGGGTACGGGCGCGGCTAGCCGGATCGGTACCCAGCACCGGATCGCGCTGCGCCGCCGACCAGGGACCGTTGAGCCCGGCTTTGTTGAAGTCGTCGAGGCGCTCACCGGCCAGAAATCGCGCCTGCGGACTGGCCTTCGGGTCGTTGACCGTGGCCAAGTCGCGCAGCCGCGCCAGCGCCTGCTGCTTTTCGGGGGTCATCGGGCCGCCGCTGTTGACCAGGGCCTCGTCGGCGGCACGCCGAGTCGAGTTGTACCGGTCGGCGGCCTGCAGCGTCTGGTCACCGACGGTGGGTTTGCCGTCGGCGTCGTAGCCCTGAAGAATCATCGGGTCATAACCGTCCAGACCCCGCATCCGCGTCATCGCGTCGGTGAGCGTGCTCTCGTAGCCCTCGCGGATGGACTGCAGCTCGCCCAAGGCCTGGCGGGTGGTCGCAACGGCCGAGTTGCGCAGCGAATCGATGTTGGCCTGGTTGGCGTGGTTGGCGATGGCCACCCCGATCTGGTTGTCGATGGAGGTCAGCGCGGTGTTCAACCCGGTGATCACCGGTGCGGCGACGGCTTGCGCCTCGGCCAGCGACGCCGCGATCTGTTCCATGTCGGCACCGACGGCGGAGAGCTGAGTCTTCTGTAGGTGCATCTGGTCGGTGGCGCGCTGCACTTCGCGGGAATCGTTGATCGGGTGCTCCGGCTGCTCGTGATTCCAGGCATGCTGGAAGCGCAGCTTCGCCGAGGTGAATTGGTCATCGGTTTGCTCGGTGCACACCCCGGCCAGGTAGAAAGCCTCCGCCAGACTGGCGATCTGGCCGGGGTCGCCGCTCTGCAAACTCGCGTTGACCTGCCACGGGTCACCGCCCGCGCCGGCGACAAGTTCCCCGACACTGAGGTATCGCAGCGACGGGGGGCCTTCTGCCTTCGACACCGCCTACACCGCGTCGCGGCCGACGGATCTGATCGACGCCGCGTTTTCGTCGTCGGTGCGCACGAAGCCGGTGGCGGCCGCGTGCGCCTTGTCGCCGACGTTAGCCAGAACCGCATGGTGCTGGCGCATCAGCGCGACGTGCTCCTGGTGGTGCACGGTGAGCCGTGCGTGAAAATTTTCCGCGGCGGGGAAATCGCCGAAGATGCCGGACGGAACCGATGTGCCGGCCAGCTGGTCGGCCCCCGACGCGACATGTTTGGCGGCCCCGTGCGTCATCTTGGCGCCGGAGTGCAGCAGTTCGGGATCGACTTCTACCATCGCGGAACCTCCCCGGTCGATCATGTTTGCGGGCGGAATCAGCCTACCGCGTCGCCACTGGGGGCTAATGCGCAATTTTTCCCGGCCCCGTGGTCGGGGCCGGCGGCAGGCGTGCGGCTCAGCGGCCCGGCGGTATCGGCGGCGCGGTGGTCGAGCCGGGCGGCAGTTGCCCGGGTGGCGAATCAATCACCTTCTGCAGCAAAAAACAGTCGCCGGTGATGAACAGCGCCGCGAATTTCATCTGCATGAACCGGAACTCATAGCCCTTGCCCTGCACCCGGTATTCGCGTTTAGCCGGCTCGTCGAACAGCGAAGACTCGTCGGTCGCACCGTATTTGGCGGCCTCTTCGCGCACAATGGCCGCCGCGGTGCGGAAACCCTCCGCCGAGAAGGTGGCCCCGAATCCCACCCGTTTGGCCTCCGGTCGCCGCGCGACATCGGCGTCGAGCTTCTCGCACAGCGACCCATCCCGGTAGGCCTCCTGCGCGTAGGGATCATCGTCGAATGTCCAGGTTTGGCCCGGCACGGCGTCGCTGACCCGCTCGCCGATCACCCGGGCAGTGTCGGTGAGGCGCTCGCGCGCGGCCTCATAGGACCCCTTGGCGCGCATGCTGTCGATGAGCTGGATCTCCTGCTCGCCGTGCAGAGTCTGCGATTGATGCGGGTTGTCCAATTCCCGGTGCATGTTTCCGATTTTGTCGAACATGGCGCAGCCACCCATCAATACGGTGAACACCCCGATCACCGCCAGCGCGACGATACGCCGACCGATCGTGACGGCTCGCGGGCCTCGGTGTGGTCTCATCAGTGGTAGGGGCCGACCCGCACCGCCAGGTCGGGCCGGTTGAGCAGGATGGTCGCCAGGTTGAAACCGGTCATTTGCTGCATCGGATCATGCGGATATCCCGAATGCCCGTGGGAGCCGGTCTTGTAAATCTGCTGGCCGCCGAGGTCTACCCAGCCGGCGTCGGTGTCCAGATGGGTGAACCGGTAGCGCGGCCCGGGACCAAAAATGACCTCGTTGGGGTCTGATCCCCAGCCGTGCAGCGGCGCGAGGTTGGCGACGTAGCGGATCGGGTCATCGGGCGCCGTCATGACGAAGAAGTTGTGATCGTTCATGCCCAGCTTGGCCGGTGAGGTCGCCTCGAAGCCCGGCGAGCCGTACATCACCGCGTTGTCGACCACCGAACTAGCCCCGTCCTTCAATGCGATCCCGGATACCAGCGAGCCGTAGGAGTGGCCGAACAGTGCGGTGGTGTGGCCCGGGTTGTGCGAGGCGCTGTTCAGGTTCTGCAGGAACGACTCCAGCTTCGGCGCGCCGGCCTTCGCCAAATCGTCGAATGGCGTCTGCAGCGACCCGAGGTTGGGCGGGGGCTGATATCCCACCCACGCGATCGTCGAGACATTTTGGCTGTCGCCGGTGACACGGGCGATTTCCTGTGCCTCTCTTCGCAATCCGTAGGCCTCCCGGGTCATCGTGGCGATGCTGTGGCGGGTGGCCCCGGACACCCCGGGAACCGTCACCGACACGTGGTCGGCGTTGAACGGATCTCCGATCGCGGTAGCCGCCGGGATCATGTCGGCGGGATTGTCCGGCCTGGCCAAATAGACCAGATGTGACTCGGGGACCTTCAGCGCTTCCCGGATCCCGGCGATATCGGCCAGCCGGTCCGTCTTGACCTGCCCGTCCGGCAGCGCCCGGTACTCCTGCTCCATGCTGTCCAGCAGCGCGCGGTTGGCCTTGTCGATGGCATCGATGTCGCCCGAGGACATGTCGCCCGGAGCCGAGGGCGGGCCGGTCTTCCATCCGTTGTCGAGCGGCTGGGTGCCCGCCACGGCGCGGATCTGGTCCGCATTGGCCTTGTCCTGGGCCTGTAACTGGCGCACCGCAGCAGCCGAAATCCCCAGCAGCTCAGCACTTTTCGGCCCGACTTGGGCCGACAGCGTTGCCACCTTCGCCCCCACCGCCTCGGCCAGCGCAGTCGCCGCGGCATCGATCGGCGATCCGCCCCCTGCGGCCGGTATCGGTCCGGGCCGCGCCGCCCGGGTGAGCGCCGCAGCCACCGTCTGCGCGGTTTGCTCCACCGCACCCGAATCAACCCTGATCGGCTGCATGGTCGACGCCATGCGATGAGTCTAAGGAGCGCGGCGGCGGGCCTTGAGCGCAAAATTGCGGCGCTGCGTGCCGCGGCGACCTCTGTATTCGCCGACGACCAGTGGACCGTGGCGGGCTATTGACCGTTGCGGCACCCCCGTCGAACCTTTGGCTAGTCGGCAGGGCTTAGCGCTTCTCGTCGTGCCACAACTGCTCGGTCAGGTCGTGAAAAGCCGCCAGCGCGACGGTGTCGTCGGCGCGAATCATTGCCGACTTGCTCATGCGAGCGTGCACGATGGAGCCGTCACGGTGTGCCAGCTCGACAAGCTCATCTGCGTAAGCACGCATCGTCACTACCGGCTCATCAAGGGGGAGATTGCGGAAAATGCTCTGGAACGTGAGGTGGACAATCGTTTGTTGGGTGTGACCCAACATGGCGGCAAACGCCGGATTGGCGAACAAGATTGCGCCGTCCGGGCCGATGGCCAGCAGCGGAATGGGCATCCGCTCAAGTATCACCAGGGCGGGTAATTCGCGGAGCATGTCAGCAGGCGACTCGCCGGCACACCTGGGGCGCCTGCGCTCGACCTGCGGATAATCGCCTCGGTTGCCCGACGGGTGACATACATCGTGCATTGGATCTCCCCAGCCGAAAGTTGCGTCACGACTCGCGCCTGCGCCCCGGTGGTTAGCGGCCCAGCGGCGTTGCGCGCTCCGGGGCGGGATCGGCGGCCAGGGAAACGGAGGGCCTACCCGTTGGTAACAAGATAAGGCATAAAGCATCGGCGCGCCTTGTCAGAATTTCCAACGGTCGGCACTGTTGCGTCGTGCTGTTACCCAAGAGGTGGGGTGGGGCTGTCGGAGACGATGTGGACGGGTACGTCCTGGGTCAGTCCCACCCCGCAAGCGGTGCAGGACCGTCGTTGCCGAGAGTGAAGAGACCCGCGGTCAGTGGCTTAGCGGCGCGGCGGAATTCCTCGTCGATGACATCCGTCATAGCGGTGGTGGTCTCGGTGCCAAACAGAAAAAGTAATTCTCGGTGCGGGGCTGCCGCGACAATCTCATCGCCAAGCAATGTGCTCATGCGATCACGCAGACCTGATGCCACCAAAGTGGTTGCAGCAAGCCAATGTCCACTGATAACTACTGCGGGAGCTCCTGCCGGCCCGCGCTCGAAGAATTCCAAGGTGATCTGCCGATTTGACAGCGCCAAAGAAAGATTGCGGTCTGCGTGGGTGTACGCGGTGACCAAATCAATGCCCGCGGCTTTGAGGTCCGCGGCCCCGATTGCACCGACAACCTGGGCGGAGGGTGGTCCCATCGGCGAGACCAGCGCCACCGACAAGCCGTGACCAATCCGCCGTTGGGCCTGCGCCGGGGTGGACAGCACGTCGGGGTATTCATCGGTCACCAGATACGGATAAACCTTGTCGGACAGCGATCCGGGAGCCGAAGACTGCCGACGGCGCCGCCAAAGACGGCCCCCTTCCGGGCCTTGAGCCATCTGCCGATCGTAGTCAGCAGCTGCACCGATGGCTGATGTCGCGATCGGGGCGGGCACCCTGGCGGGCGCCGAGCGTAGTAGGTGCCCGGCCCCGCGCCTGCCCGCAGAGAGGAATAAGAAACGGGTGGCGCAGGGCCGTGGCTGGCCGGCCCCGGCGCACCTGTAAAGGAGTGGAAACAGGTTGCCCCGGGGCCGGTGGTCTGGGAGGCCAAACTCGTCGCTATGTCCGCGTCGGCGCAGCTGTCACGACTGAGCGTTGGTATCTCTAGGTTGGCATACAGGTTTGCCCGAAACGGCTCTTCTCATTGAATTCTTATGGGGCGGGAATGGCCCGACGTGCCAAACCTGCTCGTTCTGGCTGTCGGGGGTGCGGCCGTCGACATCGTCTCGCCGCCAGGCGATTCCACTTCCGTCGACGGGGAGCCGGGTTTGCCGCCGGCGCCGTCGCTCGTCGGAGACCGCGTCTTGGCGGGCTACGCGGCGATACGTCCAAGGCCTCGCCGGCAGCACGCGCAGCAATCTTGGGTAATCTGCTGGCCGCATGCGGCGGCTAATAAATCCTTGTGGCAAACGCCGCGGCACACATCGGCATCAGTGACGCCAACACGACGGCGTTCGGAACCCTGGTGTCCAGCCCGGTGACGAGGCGTGTCTTGCGCTTTTCTCCGGACTGCGCCCAGATCCGTGCCTGGCCGTGGTTCGTCGATACATTGACACCCTGGAAGGGGTTGACCTCGACGTGATAGAAGTCGGACCAGGGATACGTCGTCGTGCGGAACGTTCTACCAGTGAATCCGCTCGGGGACAGGGTGACAAAGCAGCGCCCGTCCTTGACCGAGTATTCCGCTCCGGCACGTATCGACGCGAAGATCCTCTGCGAAATCCGGGGCTCGATGGTCCTTCGGGAAATATCGACCAGGCCTCGCCAGGCTATCTCGTTCTCGGGCACATCTCTGAGCAGCTTGTTGTTAAACTCGAGCGTGGCGGTGTATCCCCGGAAGTCCGTAACCGTAAATCCCCGATAAACATATGACGGCCCTTTATCAAGCATGGTTGCGGTAGGGAAATGAAGCGTTGTCCGGTGCCAATAACTGACTCCGGCGATGTCATTGAGCGCGATCCATTTGCCCTCGATGACCAGGTAATCGCTGGTGAGCCCGATCTGCCATTGCCGTGCGTCCCAAAACCTGGTGACGAACCCCTCCGATCCCGGATACCAAGGCATGGTCGGTACTCTTTCACGCTGCAATCCCTTGTGTGCAGCGAAGGGTTCGCGACGGCGTCCCATTTGCCGCGATGGGCAGCAACCCGCCGCGGCCAGAATCGCGACCAAGGCTCGACTGCGAACCATCGCGCTTGACCACCGGCTGTTCGGCACCAACACGCGACTGGACGATCGCGCCCCGATCGAAGTGCTCGGTTCCGTCACCGACACCGCCCCGAAAGTGGCCCACGTTCGGCGAGCAGCCGAGGGCCGCGACCACAAGCTCGTGATGCGGTCGTCGAGCCGGACCAGCCAGTCAGTGACGTAGTCGACGTTGGCCGTCCAGCCCACGGCCACCGCTCTACAACCGAGATGTTGTAAACCGCTGTCGTTTTAGTCGGAGGCTCAGGTAGGTCCATTCGGTTACGACGGCGGCGGAATCAAATGCTTCCGCGCTGGTGCAGTGGCCAGTCCTGCGTTACCGCCCGGAATTGGTGCACTTCCATGCAACAACACCCTTTAAGCTGGGCTAATGAGCACGGGTGGGATCCCACAAGGCAATTTGCCCAACGGCGGCGCCGCTGCCCCGCTGGGGTCCGGCCCGCCGATGCCTGCCCCGCCTCCGCTCTACGGGGCGGACCCGCGCTATCCCCCTGGTCGTCGCCCGATCCACGGAGTCTTGACCGCTGTCGCGATCCTGATGGCAACTGCCGCACTGGTGGTTGCGGTGATAAGCCTTGTCACTAAGCATGAGCCGGACGCGGCGCCAGGCAAGCCGTCGACCTCTGTGAGCCCTACATCGTCCGCAGCGACCAACACAGAAGCCGCTGACCGGGCATTATGCGAAGCGATTAGCCCATTGATGAAAGAAAGCATCGATATCGGTAAGAGTTTTGTAAACCTCGGCCATAGCGGCACACCTGAGCGGGACGCGGGTGTCCCGGGATTCCAGGCGGCAGTGGAGAATTGGGCCGGTCGCATCCAGCCAGTAGCGGACGCCCATGCTGATCCGCCGCGGTTCCTGACACGGACACTTCAACGCTACATCGATGACTTTCGGCTCTACGCGGCAAATTTTCGGCCCGGGCCAGCAACCGACGCTGACAACGCCGCATGGAACGACGGAACCGTCGCGCTAGGTGGCCCGATGGCCGTCTGCGGCCAGCTAGGGGTGCGATGGTGGTAGCTGTTGGCGCGCCTTCGACAATGCCTTCGCGGCCGTATTCATCGGCGATCTTGGGTGGGCTGTGGCCGACGACTGACCCTGATGCTTGGTCTGATGCAGGGGAGGGCTTGCAGCACAAGGCCAATGAACTAGAAGACGACGCCGCGACGATCAGGCGGTCCGCGGAAGGCCTCTACACAGACGGATCCGGCGAGATGATCGACGGGATGCATGGCGCGTGCATCCGCCAGTCGCACACTGTGATGGACATGCACGACTCGTACGCCTCGATGGCTAAGTCCGTCAACGAGACCGCGCGGGTGATCTACAGCACCCGCAGCGCCCTGGATGCGATTGATGAGAAGGCGAACGAGGAGATCAAGCGCCTCAAAGAGGCCAACAAAGGGCGCGGTCTGAGCGCGGCGGGTATGAGCATGCTGCTCAACGCCATCGCAGAAATCGTGGCCCAAGCGCGCGCCGAAGCCCAAGCGAAAGCTGCCACCGCCGCGGGCGAAATCGCAAAGTGCAGCGCACAAATCGGTGGCGGCGCCGGGAATGGCCAGGGGGCGGCGAACAACGGGGCTGGCTCAGATGACCCACCCGTCGATCCGGAACTGCAAGCAATGGTCAACGCCCAGGCCGGTCCCGGCGGCGGTCGTGGAATCGGGAATATGCCGCGAGGTCGCCTGGGGGAAATTCCGCAAACCCCACCAGACGGGCCACTGCCAGCTAGTCCCGGCAGTAGTAGGGGTGGACAAGAGCCAAGCGTGTACGGCCAAGACCCAATGAGCAACAGAGGCGGACAAGAGCCAAGCGTGAACGGCACGAATCCGAGTGAAGTGCCGGGGGGTCGGGAGTCCAACGTTCGGCCTGGGTCCACGCGTGGCGGCCAAGAGCCTGGTATTCCCTCGGTGCCGCAGATGCCACAACTACCAACGCCCGGTGGTGCCGGTGGTGGCGGTGGCGGTGGTAGTCCGATGGGTGGTCTCGGCGGCCTGGGGAAGCTGTCGGGCGGAATGCCTGGAGGGCTTGGATCGGGAGCAACACCACCGCTGAATGCGGGCGGCTTGCCGAACGCATCTGGTTTGACGCCGCCCGCGACACCGGGTATGCCGTCGGCGACGCCCGCCGATTTCTCTCGGGGATTTGATGCCGGGCTGGGTGCCGCGGGCGGCGCGGGACCGTCTGCGGCGTCGGCGCTTCCGCCTCCGGTGTCGTCGGCTCCACCTCCGGTGGCCTCCACGGCTGGCGCGGCGGGGGCTCCGCCGCCGGTGACGCCTGCGGCTGGTCCACCGACGGCGGCTGCCCCGCCTGCAGCGGCACCCGTGTCTACGCCCACGCCCACTGGAGGCGGCGGTATGGGCGGTGCGATGATTCCGCCGGCGGTTGGCGGTGGCGGCCCGTTGCCGCCGCTGGGCTCGGATGTGCCTGCGCGCCAGGTGGTTTCGCCAGCGGCTGGTCCACCACCACCGGCTGCAGGCCCGCCTCCTTCGGCGCCTGCGACTCCGGCGGCTGCACCTGCCGCCCCGCTGCCGCCGGGCGTGGTGGCTTCAGGCGTGGGTGCCACCGCAGCCGGGGCGGGCGTGGGTTTGCGATCCAACGCGCCGGATCCGTTGTTGGAGGAGGCTTCTAGCCTCGTGTATGAGTTGATGCACGCATCCCGTGTGTACGGATGCATCGACTGGTGTGTCGGTGTGTTCAAGACTCCTTCGGGCACCCAGAAGGTGATCGTGAGCAACGAAGGAGTCGGCTACATCCCGCCCGGGGTGTTCGTTCCGCGCTCAGCTCAGATGCTGTTCTCAGATGCCGGACTTCCCAGCTCTTTCCGGGCGCGCTGGTTCGCGTGGGTGAATCCGGCGCAGACGATGCTGGCGTACGCGGAGCTGTGCGCCGAAAGCAATCCCAACATCGAGCTATATGCGCTGGCGGTGTCGACGGATCATGGCGGGTCGGCGATCCCCGCGCGTGAGGCGGGTATCCGCCATTACGAGGATTGCTCATTAGCCGTTTCGCCGATTGACGCCGATTCCTCACCGCCGTCGTTGGATGAATCCCGGATGCATCGGCTGGAGACGCTGGATCGTGCTGAGTACGTGCGCCTTACGAGCGTGAGCCGTCCGGATCGATCAATGGTGTGGCCATTGACCGAATCGGTGGTGCGTTCGGTGCTGGTGCGCGCATCCGGTCTACTGGGTCTGTCGGTGCCGCCGGTGATCAGACAAGTTGCGACAGCACTGAGCGAGAGCCAGCCGATCACCGATGAGCAGTGGGACGAATTGGAAGTCGCCGGCCGCGACGCAACATTCGACAGCGCCAGTCAACGGCCCGGAAGGGTGAACAACGATATGGCTTCACCGTACGCGCGGGCCTATTACAGCCTGGCCCGCGCGGCGGAGCTATTGCTGATGTGGCGTGGCTCGGAACCGGAGTACGCTGAAATCGCCTATGTAGCAAGGCAGATCAGTGTCGAAGCGCAGTTGTGGCCCAGTGGGGCAGAGTAGGAGCGTCCGAGATTGGCTAAGCCGATTGACATACCCGCGGCACACGTTATGCAGGTGGCTAGGCAGGTAGGGGCATCGCTGGCCCGCGCGGCCCAGCCTGGGCCGGTGCCGACCGCCGGCGCAGGCTCGCCCGTCGATGGCGCCGCCGCAGGTGTAGCGGCTGCGGTGTCCACGAACGTGGCCGCCGCGTCAGCGGATCTGGCGCCGAAAAGCGCGCAGATTGAGGCGACAGCGCAGGCCGCGGTGGCCGCGATGAAGGCCAAGGATGCAGAAAATGCATCGCGGATCCAGGCGGTACCGGCGGATTTGCAGGAGCACACATCGGATGCGGGTGGTCGCGGTGTTGCGACGATGTCGTCGGCCGGCTGGGAAGACGATGACTGGGAAAACTTCAGCGAGGGCAGCTTCGAGCCCAAGCCCGTTGGCCCGTCGGGCGCCGGACCCGGACCTAACGTCGGCCCGGGAATACCGCCGTCGCTGATTCATCGACCCCGCTGACGCCATGCGTATCCTGTCCACACGGGTTGTCGGGGACAATCGTAGTAAGGCCAGAAGCGAATAAGCCTGCTATGCAAGGCATCCAAACTTGTTTCTTGCTGGGCCAGATTCTGCTGTCCACCATCAGACCCTGAGCCTCTTCTATCGCGCGCTGCGCCGTCTGAGCGCCGACTAATAGACCCTGGCGGCTGAATTTGGTGCGGCTGGGGTGGATCGACCTCGGTTACGATCGTATCGACTGCGCCCGTGGTGCGCGGGCGGTTTCGAGGAGGCAGGACATGATGTTTGCGATGGTGCGGGGGCGGTGAAACTCGCGGAGGCATTAGCTATGCGGGCAGATTCGGTGCGCCGGATCGAGCAGCTGCGCAGTCGCATCGTGGCCAATGCGCGTTTTCAGGAGGGCGAGGACCCTGCCGAGGACGCCGCAGCTTTGCTGGTCGAGGCCAACGAGGTGCTCGATGTGTACGAAACGCTCATCCGGCGGATCAATCGCACCAACGCTGCCACTGCTATCGGTGCGGACGGCACCCTGACCGACGCCCTGGCCCGCCGGGATGCGTTGCGGCTGCGTCACTCTGTGGTAACGGCTGCGGCAGACGCGGCGGTCGGAAATAACCAGCCCGGGTATGCGCGCCAACTGCGGTCCGAGCTGAAGATGCTTCCCGCCTTGCCGGTGTCCGAGTTACGCGCCCGCGCCGACGAGCTCGCCCGCGAGTGGCGCGACCTCGACGTGCGAATCCAGCGCGCCAACTGGGAGGTAGAGCTGCTGGACTGACCGACAGAGTTGTGCAGGTAGTTGTCGCGGAGGCGTGCACAAAGCCCCCGGCGGGGTAAAACGCCGGTCTCTGGCGCGCGAAGGGCAGCGCAGGGGTTCGACTCCCTTTTTCACAGTGCAGCCCAGCACCGCGCACAGGTGAGCGAGCACGGCACACAGCACACCACCACGTGCAGATTCGCGACGACGAGGGTGGGCACGGGGCACACGTATCTACTTGTTTCCGAACAACTTTCAGCCGCCGCGATCGATAGCTGAGCCTCCGCGGCCGACGGGAGCGCTCGGGGTCCGGGAGCCCCGATCATGTCGGCCAGAATGGAATCATCTGCGGAGTCGTCGCGGCAATCCCGATGCACACAAAGACGAGCGTGGCGAACGTTCCCACCCAGAACGCCAACCGGTGTCGCTCGGCCCACGCGGGAGCCCTACAGGGGCGAGAAGCCGTGAGCGCTGCCGTGGTGCCGGCAATGAGCAGCGCGACAAACGGCGCAGCGCCCATTGCTGCGAACAAAAGGAACGGGATCAAGACGTACATTGTCGCTACCCACAGCAAAAGTCCGACCATGACGCCGAACGCAGTCATGGTGGCGGTCGCGACCGACCTCTTGACGAAAGCCGAGTTCATACGTTGGCGCTCACCCGTTTCCGGCTCATGTCACGATTATGCTGCTGGCGGTGTGGACGCAACCACGCTCATTTGCGGCGACTTCAGGCATCGGGGTAGCCGAGTGCGCGGCGGACGAGCAGGACGCTGTAGAGCTCCGGGTCGGTCGGGCTGCCGGACAGGGTGAGGTAGCGGCCATCGTCGGCCTCAGTGACGGTGATCTGCTCACCGAGCATCATTGTGTCCAATGTGGTGGCGTCGCGGATATAGGTGAGCCAGCCGACTCGCACCTGGGGCGGTTTGTGGCGCTGCTCCTTCAAAGTGGTGTCGCCGACAACCGCCAAATGCTCTGGGCGCCAGGCACGAACGAGTGCGATCAGGTAAGTGCGCGCCTGGTCGGGCTGGGTATCGGCGTCGAGCTCCATTAGCAGATGGTTCATCGGGCGGGCGCTTTCGACGAAGCCGGCGCGCGCGTAATACTGGAAGTAGCGAGGGCTGGTTTCGGGCCGCTCGCCAAGCACTTCTCGGGTGAACTCGATGTAGTGGCCTGGCGCCGTGCGGGGCCCTTCGTTGACGCGTTCGGTTTCGGCGACGATGGCCGCCTCGATGGCTTCGGGGTCGGCGTCGTTGATGGGCACCAAAACTCGGCGTTGGCGATCTTCACCGGAAACCCAAACGCCCCACGGCCCGTACGTGTCGGGTTGAGACGGCATCAGCTGCCACGACAGCTGCACACGCTCCGCGCACGAGCGTGGGGTCTCTGCCCGATCGCCCCAGCCGCCGATCAGCTTCAGCACACCGTTTGTCCTATCATGTTCGTCTTAACTTGCGGGTGGGACCACGACGACGTTGATCAGATCGCCGTAACCGCGTTGCTCGATAATGGCTTCTATGGCCGCTGCCACCCGCGGCTCGGCAACTCGCCACTCCACTGGGATGCCTCCGGCGGCTACAGCCGCCTCGTATTGGCGGTCCAGCTGGGACGGGATCGACTGTGCCAGACCGAAGGTCGGGTTAAAGGGGCCTTGGCGTCTTCTTTGGGTAGGAACCGCCTGGCCGTCGATCAGCGGTGGGGCGACGATGACGTGTCCGAATGAGTTGACCGCGGCCGTGGCCGAGGAGTGGTATGTCGTCATTGTCCGGACTGCTTTGGCCTGTAGCCGGGCTCCAGCCCCGCCGCTCAACGACATGCAGGCCGGGGCCCGCCGTGCAGTTGGCCACCGTGATGCACGATGCTTTGGTCGCCTCGGGTCTTCCTGACTCCAATTACGTTGGCGCGCAGGGACTGCATGGACAGGCCGACCTCGCAGGGGCTGAACCTGGCTCAACTCTGCAATCCTGGCGGAGCTCTGCAACATGAAACGCCTGGCGAGTCGGTACTGATGGAAAGTGGCGACGGCCGCGCGAAGTATGCCGCTGCCGCAACGCAGGGAAACGTCAGCTATCTGAGCGCCAGAGGTCCCGCACGCCAGCGCACCGCACAGCGTAAGATCGCCTTCGTAGTAGGCCGAGAAAGGTCCGGGCTCCAACGCGATCGGGCTCGTCAGCGCTACTTGCCAGCCAGGACCCTGTATTGGGCCGAGATCTGCTGCTTGGCGTCCTTCTCGTCGCCGGAGAAGGAGATGAATGCGTAGCGGTCTGTCTGAGCGATGCACTTGAAATGCCACAGCGCCTGCCTGAGCGTCATAGCCGTGCGCGCAACCGGCAGCGGTATCGGCTTCGTCCGCTCGAAACAGGTGGCGCCAGGAAAACCTGGGACCCCAGTCTGGGTGGGCTTGACGTCGGGCAAAGCACGGGTGTCGGCAAGGAACCGGTCTACCAGACGGGCTGATCCCGCGGAGTTACGAGCCTGATACACCCGTGTCGAGCGCTGCACCACCCAGTCGACACCGGCATCCTGGAACAGGGTGGCGGCTTCGACGGGATTGTCTTCAAAGTGCAGCCACGAATTCGGTTGCCACACACCGGCGCTGAACGGCTCGCCGCCGTCGGGAGCCGGGATCGTGCGCGCCCAGAGGCGCCCGGTCGGGTCCAGTGGCAGATCAGCCATTTCCTCGCGGTCGGTGGGCGGGAAGCGGTCGATCAGGCGGGCCTGTTCTTTCAAAACGTCGATGATCGCATCGCAGCCGGGATTGGTGGTCATCGCAATCACGAACTGGTACAACACATATAGCCCGTGGTTGGTGAAACTGCGGATGGCGATCCGCCCCCCGGCAGAAGCCGATGCGGCAAAGTCGGGTTTGACCGGTTCGGAGTCATATCCCGTGCACGCGCCGGTTTGCCACGAATCGAATGGTTCGGTGGAGGTAGTCGGCCTGGGAAAGTTCCAGGTCATCTTCAGCAGCGCGGGCGGCGGATTGACGGCCACCATTTCGCGGGCGGCCGCGGCCGCGGCGTCGGCGTCGGCAAACCGCATCACCACGTTGTACAACTTCTGGACCTCACCGGTGCCCGCGCGGCCGCTTTCGAATCCCGCGATGAACGAGTGGGCTTTGGCGATGTCGCCGAACGCATTCCCCCACGAGATGGGTGTGAAAGGCAAGCTCAACGTCATCATCACTTTGGCGGTATCCGGTATGGGCGCGGTGGCGTAGAAATCGAGGTCGCGCAGTGACGCCTCGACCTGCCACGGCCCGACCACGTAGCCGGCCATCCGCCGTGCCTCGGCAGCGGCGGCCTGCGGATCGTCGGCTGCACTGCCGATCGGCGGGCCCGCCGTGGTCGGATAGCTTCCGGTGTCCATCTGTGCGACGCTCGCGTCGCCCGCGCCGCCGGGCGCCTTCACCGCGGTGCCGGTCGCGATTTCGGTACAGCCCGCTGCCACCGCAGCACACACCATTGCCAGTGCGCTCAACGCCCGAGCTGTCATCCGCTCAATCATGCCTGCAGTTTGAGTCTTTCAGTCCGGCGCCGTCGTGGCGGTTCAGGCAATCCTAAGTCCGCTCGAAACGGGCGGCCGGCACCGATTGCCGGTCAGCTCCGCCGAAATCGGCCCCAAGAGCAGATGGGCGATCTGCAGTCGCGCGGTGCCGGCCGGTCTAAGCTCAGGCCAGATATAGGGGAGGACTAAGGGTTGACCAGTGTTGGTGGAGGATCCGATCAGCTACTCCGTTGAGCATCTTGGCGGTGTCACGGTGCTCGCGGTCGGCGGCGAAATCGACCGAGCCAGCGCGCCGATGCTCAAAAGGGCGGTGGAAGCCGTTTTGGCCGAGCACCCATGCGCGCTTGTGATCGACTTGTCGCAGGTCCGATTTCTGGCCTCAGCGGGACTGCAGGTTCTCGTGGACGCGCGCGAGAAGATGGATGGATCAGTTCGCTTCGCCGTGGCGGCGCAAGGCGCGATGACCAGTCGGATTATCCGGCTGGTCCAGCTCGACGAGTTCCTGTCACTGCACGACACCCTTGGGGACGCGTTGCTGGCAGTGAAGGGTGCCGACGCAACCGAGACGACGTAGCTGGCGGGCCCGCCGGGCATGAAGGGCTGTCAACTGTTGCGTTCTGAGTGGTCGTCAGTTGTCGGTGGGGTGCTGTAGGAACGGGTGTATGAGTCTGGCGGTGTGATCGCGGCGTGTATGTCTACGCCTTCGCCTACGACGACCGCAGCCAGCTCTACCTGCAAGACACCGGCGGCGACGAGAACTGGCGGCTGTATGTGCTCGATCTGAAATCGGGAAAATCCCGGGCTGTCACGCCTCCGTAGCTACGGAAACTCGTGCCGCAGCACCCTTGCGGTGTGGCCCTTGAACGCACGCACCACCGACGCTGGCGCGTCAGCCGGGCCGACCCGCACCAACAGGTCCACGTGATCGGGCATCACGTCTTTGGCCACGATCTGCCAGCCGTGCTCGTCGGCGATCCCCACCAGCAGTTCCCCGCAGCGGGCCGCTACCCGGCCACCCAAAATCGCGCGCCGATACTTCAGAGACCACACCAGATGCAGCCCCAGCGACCACACCCCACCCGGAGTACGGCGAAACCGGCGCTGCGACACACCACGCACGTTATGCAACGACACCGACAACTACCGGATGCGACGCTGTTCGTCTGACCGGATTCCCCCAACGGCTAAAGCCGCCGGTCCCCTCCGGCCGCAACTGATGGTCAACGGCTGGAAATTCCCGAGCCTTGGTCTAGTGCGCTGGTTGTGTGTGACACGCCGGCTGCTATCGAGTAGCGGATATCAGCTGTTGTGCGCGTTGGAATGACATCTCGAGTACCTCGCCGACATCGCGGACCGCGACGCCGTGCGCGGCGAGGTCGCGAGCGAGCTCTTTGGCTTCGGCTTGGGCGATTGCCGCGTAGCGGTCGGCCAGTTCTCGGTCGTGGCGCATTTTGTTGGCGCGTGCGGTGACGTCGATTCCGTCGACTTCGATGGTGATGTTCAGGGCGACTTCGGAGGGTGCTTTGTCGGTGACTGTGCAGATGAAGTCGCGGGCCTGGGCAGGTACTTCGGAGAGTCGGCGCGCTTGGGTGGTATCGCTGAGGTTGATCGAACCGTCCGGCGTGACGTACCGGCGGAGTTCGGGAACGGTGATCATCCACCATTTGCCGTCGCGGGTGACGTTGACCTGGTAGGTGTGCATCATCATCCCTCCTTCTTGCAGTTGGTATCGCATTCGTTGATCGCAGTGTCGATTTGGCGGCGTACGCCTGGGCTGATAGTTCGGTGGCCGGTGTCCACTGAGACGCTGTAGCGGCCGTGCTTGCAGGTCCAGATGGTGTGGCTGCCTTTTCCGTCGCGTTTGGTGAAGCCAGCCTTTTTGAGCTGCTTGACGACCTCTCGAGTGGGCGCCGGTGCGATCATAAGTGTAGTCTAGCGCGCTAGACAATTTCTAGTCTAGAGGTGTAGACAAAAATTTAGCAACTCAGCTGCGGTATCTGATCGAGTGCAGGACGCGGGCCCGCGGATCCTCGGCCTGCTAGTCGTATACATGGACGTTGACTGTGGTCGGGCCTTGGTGGCGGCCCTGACCGATAAGGGGATCGCGCACCAATACCCGCAGTTTCCCGACGAGGGACACGGACTGGCCAGGCCGCAGAACCGGGAGAAGTTCTACGCCGCGGCTGAGGCGTTCCTGGCCGAGCACCTCGGCGGGCGCAGCGAAGACAGCCCCCGGCCCGACTTCGCCGCGGAGCCGAGCGGCTAGCTCAGTGCGCTCGGCCCATAGGTGACGGGGCGTCGATGTGGCGATGTCGGGGGGCCCGAATTTGGTGCCGAAATCGCCTCAGACGCGGGTTAGGGTGGTCCGGTGACGACTCAGCCGTTTGTGCGTCCCGGTGAACTGGAGCGTCCCCCGGCCACCGGTGGGGGCAAGATCGCAGTGGAGCCGCCGTTGGTGGCGCCGATCCCGCCCCCGCGCAGCGTGTGGGGCATCGTGTTGCCGATCGCCCTGGTGGTGGGGGTGGTCGGCTTCATCATCTCCATGTACGTGACCGGGATGCGCACATTCGCATCGGGTTTCGGCATTTTCGGCTTCATGATGCTGATCGGCATGGGCGGCATGCTGTTCCGTGGCCGTGGTGCGGCGCAGAAGATGTCGTGGGGCGAGCTGACCCTGTATCGCCGCAAATACTTTGCCCGCCTTGACGAGGTGCGCGACGAGGTGGATGTTCAGCGGCGCGCGCAGTGGCAGCATCGGGCGCACTTCCATTGGGAGCCACAACAATTGGTGGGTGCGGTCGGTTCGGCGCGGATGTGGGAGCGGATCCCGGGCAGCGACGAATTCGCCGTGGTGCGGGTCGGGGTGGGCAAGGTGGCCTTGGCGATGCAGATCGACAAGCCGAAGATCGCCGAGTCCGCCGACCTGGAGCCGGCGACCGCGCACGCGCTGCGCAAGTTCCTGATCGAGCAGGAATACATCGACAACACCGCGAAAGCCATTTGGCTTCAGCGCTTCCCGGGCCTTTCGGTCGTCGGCGACATGAGCCAGGTGCGGGCGTTGGCGCGCGCGATGATCTGCCAGCTGGCGGCGTTTCACTCCCCGGCCGACGTGCAGATCATCGTCGTCAGCGCCGCGCCGACCCAGTGGGAGTGGACCAAGTGGCTGCCGCACATGCAGCACCGCAGCCAACGCGACGGGTGCGGGGAGCGCCGCCTGCTGTTCTCGTCGCCGGCCAAACTGGAAAGCTTCTTGGATGAGGCCGAGACGCCGCGCCCGCAGTGGAGCCCGCCGGCCAGCGGCCTGCACGCCGCCGACACCAGCACGGTGTTGCCGCTGCGGGTGATCGTCGACGACGGCTGCGGCACCCCGGAGGACTGGGCCGGGCTGACCGGCAGCGCCGGCTACGGCGGCACCTGCTTTATCCGGCTGGCGGCGGCCATGCCCGTGCCGCCCCCGGACAGTTTCGGCGGCAGGCATTGGGTCGGCTTCGACCCGTCGACGACGTACCGGCTGGTCGACGGGGTGCTGCGCAAACGGCTGCCGGCCGACGACCCGACACTGTTCGCTGCGGGACCGACGAAGTCCGACGAGCTCGAGGAGGTGTTTTACGCCACCGCCGACCAGATGAGCGTGGTGGCCGTGGAGCGCTTCGCGCGGGCATTGGCGCGCTATCGGGCCACCGGCGCTACGGCCGCGGTGTCCAGCGAGGACGAGCAGAAGCGCACGCTGCTCGATGTCGTGGGTGTGCGGGATCCGCGCGAGCTGGATGTGGACCGGCTGTGGGCGCCGCGGCGTATCCAGGGCCGCGAGTGGATGCGTTTCCCGATCGGCCTGGACGACAACGGCCAGGTGGTGGAGCTGGACCTCAAAGAGGGCAGCCAGCAGGGCATGGGGATGCACTCGCTGTTCATCGGCACCACCGGGGCCGGCAAGTCGGAGGGCATCATCACCGAGGTGACCTCGCTGGCGCTCACCCATTCGCCCGAGGTCGTCAACGTGGTGTTCTCCGACTTCAAGCTGAAGTCGGCCGCCGGTGTACTCGAACGCTTCCCGCATGTGGTGGCCAGCGTGAGCAACCTGGCCGATGAGCGGCACCTGGTGGGCCGCATGTATGAGGCCCTCGACGGCGAGTTGGACCGCCGCGGGCAGCTGTGTGCGGCGCTGGACGGTGTGCCGGACCTCAACGCCTACAACCAGCGCCGGTTGACCGACCCGTCGCTGCCGCCGGTGCCCGCCCTGTTCATCATCTGCGACGAGTACCAGGAGATGCTCGGCGACAAGGACTGGGGCCCGCAGTTCCAGAAACTGTTTTGGCGCATCGTGCGACTCGGCCGGGCCTACCACATGTTCTTGCAGCTTGTGGGCCAGACGGTGGACACCCAGAAGCTGCGCGAGATCCGCAAGCTGCTGGGCTTCACGATCGCCGCCCGCACCGGGCGGGAAGAGGACTCACGCGAGGCGATCGGCACCGCGGTGGCCGCGCACCTGCCCGAGAAGGGCGCCGAGGGCACCGCGTATCTGCGGGTGGCCCAGCGGCAGCCCCGCGAATACCGCTTCTTCTTCTCCTCTGCGCCCTACGTGCCGCCCAGCGAGGTCGAGGAAACGGTGGGCCCGGTGCGGGCCGGCACCTGGTTCAACCCGCGGCCATTCACCGTGGTCGAGGCCACCGACCCCGACGGCCGGCTGGCCGCCCCGCAGCGGCCAGAACCGGCGCGGGCACCCGCGGCCCGCATCGACAACCTGATGCGCCACGCGGCCGGCACCGACGACGCCCCCAAGGTGGTGGACGCGGTGATCGAATCACTGCAGGCCACCGGGGTGGGCCCGCCCCGGCAGTTGTGGTTGCCGCCGCTGGGGGTGCCGCCGCCGGCCGACGACCTGGTGGGCCGGCTGCGGGGCAAACCGTGGGACGTCGACTACGGCGACAACCCCGGTTTGGTGTTCCCCATCGCGCTGGAGGACCGGCCCCGTGAGCACCGGCAGGACGTCTTCTGCCTGGACCTGCTGTCGGATAACGCGATGATCGTGGCGGCCCCCAAGCGCGGCGCCACCAATGCGGTGATGACGATGGTAGCCACGGGTGCGCTGATGTATCGCCCCGAGCGGGTGCAGTTCTACTGCGTGGCCGCCAGCGGCCCACAGCTGGCCGCGGTGGGCGACTTGCCGCACGTGGCCACCGTGGTGCCGGTGTTCGACACCGAGGGTGTGAACCGTCTGCTGGCGACGGTGCAGGGCATCATCGACGAGCGCGAACGAACCTTCGCGTCCCGCGGGCTGGACATGATGACGGTGCGCCAGGCCAAGTTCGGGCCTCACCCCAGCGACATCGGTGTGGCCGGTGGCGACGTGGTGGTGGTCATCGACGGCTGGGCGAATTTCGCCGAGGCGATGCCCAAGCATGTGGACACGGTGATGAGCCTGATGCGGGCCCGCAACTACGGGGTGCGGGTGGTGGTCACCCACACCAGCCACCTGTCCGGGATGCGCACCGGGATGCGCGCCGAGACCGCCCAGAAACTGGAGCTGCGGCTGACCGACCCGCGCGAATCAGAGGTCGAGCGGGTCGACGGCGTCAACCGGGCCCGCGAGGTGCCCGACACGCCCGGGCGCGGGCTGAGCCCGACCGGGCACCATTTGATGATCGGGGTGCCCGAGCTGGCCAATCAGCCCTCGGGACGCGTCGAGGTCCGCGGCCTGGGCGCGGTGGTGCGCGCAGTGGCCGGCGTGGAAAAGGTCAGCGAGGTGCTGCGGCTGCCGGAGTCGGTGCCGATGGCCGAGGTGGCCGCTCTCGTCGACCCGCGGGTGCCGCGCGAGCGGGTGCCGTTCGGGCTGTCGGAAACCACGCTGGGCCCGGCGTTTGTGGACTTCGCCGAGCATCCGCATGTGGTGGCGGTGGGGCGCGCCCAGTCGGGGCGCACCAACTTCCTGCGGGTGATGATGCGCTCCATCATGTCGCGCTACAGCTCCGAGGAGGCCACGATCGTGCTGTTCGATCCGCGCCGCAAACTGGTGGGGGTCGTGCCCGAGGAGTGGCTGTCGCGCTACAGCTATGCGGCCGGGGACATGCGCAAGGTGGTCGACAGCCTGTGCCAGCTGCTCGAAGAGCGCCAGCCGCCGCCAGGAACCAGCCAGCAGGAAATGCTGACCCGCCGGTTCTGGACGGGCAGGCGGATCTTCCTGGTCATCGACGACATCACGTCGTGGCAGACCGCCGATTCGCCGTTGGTCAGGCTGGCGCCCTACGTGGAGCAGGCCGATCAGCTGGGGCTGCACATCGTGGCGGCCGCGGACATCCGCAACTGGAGCTTCCAGTCGAGTGGGCCCTCCGTGCTGGGCAGGACAGTCGGCTCGTTGCCGCCGGTGCTGATCCTGGACGGCCGCCGCGACAACGGGCCCATCATCAGCGGGGTGTACGCGGAGCCGCAGCGGCCCGGCAAGGCCATCTATGTCACCCCGACCAGCACCGAAGGAGTGCTGATCGGCTGGTCACCGCCGCCGAACGTGGGGGCGCCGAGCGCACCCCGGTAGGCTGGCGCAGCCTGTGGGCAGCCGCCGAAATTCGTGCGGCGAGCCCTCACGAACCGTGCTTACACTATCCGCACAGTTCTTCAATATTCAGGGGAAGGCAACGCGATGACTTTACCGATCGGGGTGAACCCGGCTCTGCTGGGTTTGTCGGCAGGGATCGAAACCGCGGGCGCGGGCACCATGGCCGGGGCGCTGGGGGCCGCCGCACCGACGATCACCGCGGTGTTGCCGATGGGCGCCGACGGCGCCTCGGCGGCCGCCGCAGCCGGGCTCAACGCCCGGGGAGCCGAGACGATAGCCATGATGACCGAGTTGACCACGATGCGGTCGCTGTTCGCCGACACCGTTGGCGTGAACGGCGTCAGCTATGCCGCGGTGGATGGCATCAACCAGGCGTTCCTGTCGATTTGAGCACCCTCTAGCCGATGACACTTTACGGGGATTCCGCCGCCAACCCCCCGGAGGTGAACTACTACACGCTCACCGCCGGTGATCACGCGGTGAGCGCGGCCGCCGCGGCGGCGGGCCATCAGGCGCTGGCCGACATGCTGACCAGCGAGATGGCGATGATGGGTGTGAACGCGGCATCGACCGCGGCGGGCGGCTGGCAGGGCATCGGCGGGGCGGCGATGGTGATGTCGGCCGCCCAATTCGTCGAGGTGATGGGCCTGGCGGTGGCGTGGCTGCAGGAGGCATCCATGACCGCCGGCGAGATCGTGGAGGCCTATCAGGCGGCGTTCGAAGGGATGGTTCCCGGGCCGGTATCCGACACCAACCGGGCCACGCAGTTCGCCTTGGTGCAGACCAACTTCATCGGGCAGAACACGCCCGCGATCGTCGCCCTGGACGGCGACTACTACGGTCACCACTGGCCGACGAACGCCTCGTGGATGGCCTCTTTCGAGGCGGTGGTCAGCGCTGCCCTGCCCGTGCTGGCAACTCCGGCGCCGTTCCTGCCGACGGCGTCGAATCCGGCCGCTCCGGCCGCCGGGGTTGGTGCCGCGGCCGCGCAGGCCGGCGCCAGCGCGGGAATGCAGGCCAGCACCCAGGCCATGACCCAAAGCGCCACTGCTGTCGGGCCCGCCAGCGAAGCGGCGGGCACACCCGCTTCCTCGGCGACCGAGATGACATCATTTCTGGGCCAGGGGATGTCGATGATCGGTGAGCTGCCGCAGGCGGCCGGGCAGATCCCGCAGACGCTGGGCCAATTGCCGCAGCTGGCCGGCTCGCTGCCGCAGATGGCCAGCGGGCTGCTGGGCCCGCTGCAGACCATGGGCGCCGGGCTCGGCGCCCAGAATGTCGCCGAGCCGGCAGCCGCGCTGTCCAGTGAGGCCGCGCTGGCATCGGCGGGCGCGGGAACCGGCGCCGGTGCCGGCGGCGGCGGTGCGGGGTTCGGCGGCGCCTCGCTGGCGTCGACCTTCACCCGGCCGGTGAGCAGCTTTTCCACCCCCGCTCAACCCAAACTGCCCGGCGGTTGGACCGGTGGCCCCACCGCACCCGAGCCGGTGGCTGCGGGCGCACAACCGTCGGGGATGGGCGGCGGCGGCCTGTACGGGGCGCCGGCCGCGATGGGTCGCGAAGGCGGGGCCAGTTCGGAAAAACCACCAACCCGGACGATGCAGATCACCGCACGCCCGGCCGTGGACAGGGGGGACAGGCAGCGAAATTAGTGCAATGGGGGGCCTGCGGTGGCCCATAGAATCAACGAATCGACCAACCCGACAATGAGGGGAGCATTCCAACAATGCTGGTAGGACAGAACACACTTCTCCAGACCGCCAACAATCTGGAGGACCTGATGCACCAGGCGGTCGACGTGCTCAACCGCTACTACAACCACTCGACGGAACTGCAGAGCGGCGGCCTGGAAGGCGGCGCCGGTCAGACCAACGTGGTGACTGCCGAGGAGATCCAGCACGCCCAGATGAAGATCCAGACCCGCTGGGGCCACGTGATCGATCTGGTGCGCAGCAACACCCACAACTACGGCCAGCAGGACGAGCACAACGCCGCATCGATCGCCGCTGTGGCCAGCGACCTGCGCTGGACCTGACATTCCCACCGACTACACCGCATAGAAGGAGACCACCATGGAAGACGGCATGCTCAAGTACCACCCCGGCATGATCGGCGACTACACCCACAGCCTGATGACCTACAGCTCCGAGCTGGACAACATCGCCAGCCAGGCGCAAAACATCCTGGCCGGGCTGCACGAATACTTCGACACCCAGCACGGCTCGACCGCGTACACGCAGGTGCAGCAGATGATCAACGACGGCATCCAAGAAGGCCGGGATGTCATCCAGCGCCACGGCAACGCCGTGGACACCTCGCTCGCCAACTTCGTCTCGCAAGACCACTCGGCGGGCAACTCGTTCATGAGCATCTAGCAGGGTCTCGTTACCGAAAAAGGGGGCCCAGCGCCAGGTTGGGTCCCCTTTTGCTGCAAACCCGACCATTAGAGAGATCGGCGAAATGGCATTGACGACCACCGTCGGCGGCGTGTGGGTGCTGCAGGCCCTGCTCGGGGTGGAAACCATGCCGGCCTCGCTGCGGCTCAAACCGTTTGTGCCCTCGGTACATGAGTCGCTGATGGTGCAAACCACCGCGGGGCGGCTGCCGCTGTCCCAGACCGCCGAATACGCCAGCTTGATGCAGGCCGGGGTGATCGATTCCAGCGGGCGCGTCGATGACGTGGTGCGCGACTGGATGACGGTGCTGGGCCGCCCGGAGCGGGAGGTCATGCTGGTCATCCGCCGGCCCGCCGACGTCGACGCGGCCGATGCCGCGCCGACGGTGACCGAGCGGGTGCTGGTGGTGTGCCGGCATCGGCGCTGGATGGCGATGGCCGCACGCGACGGAGACGAGATGGTGATCGACGCGGTAGGCGAGGCCGAAGACCCGCACAAGCAGATCGAGCTGATCTGTCAAACGCTGCTGCCGGCGCTCGGGGAGGCCCCGCCCGCCGACATCGAGGGCGTGAACCTGCCCGCCGACCTGGTGCAGTCGACGCTCGAGCGCGCCGTGCCGTTGGGCCGCGACGCCGTGGCGGCCGCACTGGGCCGGCTCGGCTTGGCTCCCCAACAGGCGCAGGTGCTGACCGCGGCCGCCCGCCTGGACGAGTCGGCGATGGCGGTGGTGGCCGTCGTCGACCACGGCATCAAACGTCACGTGCACCAGCGGGTGCTGACCGTCGCCGACACCGAATACGGGCGCATCAGCATCACCACCACGCCGGCGGCCGACGGCTCGAAGTGGATGAGCATCTGGCCGGCCTCGATCGGCGGTCTGCACGACGATCTGGCCGACCTGCTGGCTGTCCCGCGCGCCGCCTGACCGGCGACGACACCGCTACGATGAGCCGATATCGGGCCCGGGAAATTACTGCGGATTTAGCGCCGTCGGCGCCGGTAAGGTTACCGCCATGGCCCTGAACCTGACATCGCGGCTGCAAGTGACGGCGCACTATTTCTGGAACCGCCGCAACGCCGCCGCGCTGAGCCATCACGGGGTGCGACTGGAGTATGACCCCGAGCAACGCCGCAGCGCAGCCCTGATCCTGGGGATCGCCTTCACGCTGCTGGCGGTCGCGCTGATGTTCGTGCTGTCGTGGTTCAAACCGGCCGGGCAGGTGGGTCGGTCCAACATCTTGGCCGAACGGGCCACCGGAGCGATCTACGTGCTGGTCGACGGCCGGCTGCACCCGGCTCTGAATCTGACCAGCGCCCGGCTGATCACCGGGCAGGCCGCCAATCCAACCTTCGTGAAGGCGGGCGAGCTGTCCAAATACCCGCAGGGCCCCACGGTGGGCATCGTGGGCGCACCGGCGGCGATGCCGATCCGGACCGCCGACGCGTCGCAGTGGGCGCTGTGCGACACGGCCCCGGCCGCCACGCCGACGACCTCCGCGGCCGCCAAGCCGGTGGTGACCGCGATCGCCGGGCCGGTCACGATCGGGCAGCGCTCCGCGCCGCTGCGCATGCCGAATGCGATCCTGGCCCGCTACCGGGACAAAACGTATGTCGTGTGGGAGGGGCACCGCTCCGAAATCGACTTGTCGAACAAGGCGGTGGCCCTGGCTTTGGGTGTCGATCCGGATGCGCCCGCGCCGATCCCGCTGTCCCAGGCCCTCTTCGATGCGCTGCCGGCGACCGAGCCGATGACCAGCCCGGCGATCCCGTCGGCCGGTGAGCCGTCCCCGTGGGACATCGCGCCGGGCGTCGTGATCGGCTCGGTGCTGGCGGTGCACGGCCTGCAGCAGCCAGGGGCCGACACCCTATATGTCGTATTACCTGATGGGGTGCAACGCATTTCGCCGTTCGTGGCGTCGCTGGTGCGGGCATCGAACTCGTTCGGCGGGCTGGCGCCGGTGGTGGTGGCGCCCGACCGGTTGGCGAAAGTGCCTGTGGTGCAAAGCCTGCCGGTGTCGTACTACCCGGAAACCCGGCTTCACCTGGTGGACACCAAGGTCAACGGCACCACGTGTGTGGCCTGGTCGAAGGGTGCCACCGACCGGGCCGCGGAGATCACCGTCTTGTCGGGGCAGGGCCTGCCGATACCGGTCGGCTCCGAGGCGCAGTTGGTGCATCTGGTCAAAGACGTGCGCGGTGGAGAGACGGTGGAGGCCGATCAGGCGTTCATCGGCAAGGCGGCGACCAACCTGGTGATGACCACCAGCGCCGCTCCCGCCGCCGATAGCCGCGAGTCGATGTGGTGGATCTCCGACCAGGGTGTGCGCTACGGCATCGAGCTCGAAGAGGATTCGCTGCGCGCGTTGGGAATCTCGACCGCCAATGCGCGCCAGGCACCGTGGCCGCTGATCCGGGTGTTCGCGCCCGGGCCGGCGCTGAGCAAGCAGGCCGCGATGACCCAGCACGATACGCTCGCTCCAGTCACCGGCGCGGAAGCGCTGCCGACCCAGAGCGGCCACTAGCCGGTAGAGCAAGAAATCAAGGGTAGGAAATTGTGTACGGATATAGAGAATCGGCGCCGTTAGGATCAGGATCGTGACCGACCGGGAAAGCACCGGTACCCCGGGCCTCGGCCCCGAGCAGGACGGCGGCGACGCAGCCAAGCCGTCCCCGCCGTCCCCGATACCGATGCTGCGGGAACGCCAGCAACCCTCCGCCGGCCCGGCCGCGGGCCCGCACCCGGGCCAGGGCGGCGAAGCCAACGCGCACGACGCAAGCCAGGGCGGCGGCTCCGGCGCGCACCGCGCGCGCACGACAGGAGAGCTCAACCTGGCCGACTGGGCGGCCAAAATCATCGACACGGACGCGCCGGCGCCGTCGGGCGACACCGGCGGCGGCGAGGCGCGCCCCGCGACCGCCGACAACGCCCGGGCGGTGGTCAGCGACGAGACCACCCAGATCGTGCTGCCGCCGGGACCGCCGAAACCGCCTGCGGATCCGGAGCGGACGACCCCAACCCGGTCGCCGGCTGCAGATCCCGAGCGGACCACCCCGACCCGCTCACCCTCCGGTGAGCGCCGCCCGCCCTCGCCCGGTGACGAACCGGGCCGCCCACCCGGCATGCGGGGCGGCCCCGAGCAGCGTCCCGCGCCGCGGCGCGAAGATCAGCCGCCGTGGCGCGCAGGCCCGATGCCGGCTGCGCCGCACGCCGACCCCAATGGGTGGGCCAACCGTGACCGCCCACAGCCGCCCTCACCGGCACCGCCGCACTGGCCCACCAACGCCGATGCGCCGGCAGGGCCGCCCGAGCAGGGCCGCTGGGCGGTGCGCCCGCACGAGGCCGAACCGCCGCCCTGGGAGCCCGCGTCGGCCAGCTACTCCTATGTGGACCGGATCCGGCAAAGCGAGCTGGTGCCTACCCGCAAGCACCCGCCGCGGCGGGGCTGGCGGCGCGCGGTGTATCTGGGCACGTTCGGGCTGATCAATCTCGGGCTGTCCCCGGATGAGCGCCGCCTGGCCGAGCTGGAAGCCAAGATCCGCACGCTGCTGCGCGGCCACTACAAGATCGGGGTGCTGGGTAAGGGCGGTGTCGGCAAAACCACCGTGGCGGCCTGTGTCGGTTCGATCTTCGCCGAGCTTCGCCAAGACGACCGTGTGGTGGCCATCGACGCCGACACCGCGTTCGGCAAGCTGGCCAGCCGCATTGATCCGCATGCGGCCGGGTCGTACTGGGAACTTGCCGCCGATCAGCATCTGCACACGTTCGCCGATATGCGGTCCCGGGTGGGCAACAACGCCTCCGGACTGTTCGTGCTGGCCGGGGAGTCGGCGACCGCGCGCCGGCGCGTACTCGACCCGGCGATCTACCGGGAGGCCACGTCGCGGCTGGACAACCATTTCACGATCTCGATCATCGACTGCGGCACCGCGATCGACAACCCGGTCACGCTGGAGGTGCTCACCGATCTTGACGCGCTGATCGTGGTGTCCTCGCCGTGGGTGGACGGGGCGTCGGCGGCCGCGCAGACGATGGAGTGGCTGGGCAACAACGGCTACACGGCGCTGCTGCACCGAACTGTGGTGGTGCTCAACGACTCCGACGGTCACTCCGACAAGCGGACCCGCTCGGTGCTGGTCGACCAGTTCAGCAGCCGGGGCCAGGCGGTGGTCGAGTTGCCGTTCGATCCGCATCTGCGTCCGGGCGGGGTGATCGACATCGATCATGAGATCGGCCGGACCACCCGCCGGCGGCTGATCGAAATCGCCGCGGCGATCGCCGAGCACTTCGCGGCCACCACCGACGAAGAGTGGGAGCGCCGATGACGACGGTGCGCCGGGAAAGCCCTCCGCCCTCACCCACCCCTCCGGAAGCCCCACTGGTCCCGTCGTCGTGCCGGGTGTCGATCCTGGCCGGGGAGTCGCATCAGGTGGATCTGGTGCTGCCTGCGGCGGTGCCGCTTTCGGCGCTCACCGACGCCACTCGTGATGCGATCAACCGGGAACTGCGAGCCCGCGGCGAGGACGAATTACCGCCCGGCGTCTACGAATTCGCGCGGGTGGCCGGGATGACCGCGCTCGCCGACGACATGTCGTTGTCGGCGCAGGGGGTCGCCGACGCGGATCTGTTGGCCCTGGTGCCCGTCGGCGCCGCGCAACGCTACGGGCCCAACATCGAGAACGTCTCCACGGCGCTGGCGCGCTACGCCCAGGAGCACTTCCCGATGGTGTCCGCGCGCGACGCGGTGACGGTGGCCGCGGCGCTGACCGGGGCGGCGCTGGCGGTGGCCGCGCTGATCGTGTGGCGGATCCGGTGGGGCGCCGAAGCGGTGTGGGCGGTCCCGGCGGTGTTCGCCGGCGGGGCCGTGGTCCTGATCGTGGCTGCGATGCTGTGCGCCCGGGCGGGCGCGCAGCGCGTCGTGGTCGACGGTGCCGCCTGGGCGGGTGTGGGCGCCGCGGTGCTGCTGGGCGCCACCGCACCCTACGGCGCGCATCCCGGTGCGCCGCACGCGTTTTTGGCGTCGCTGGTGGCGATCGTGGGGGCCCTGATGCTGGCGCGCTTGACGGGCCGGCAGTGGACGGCGGCCGCCGCCGTGATCACCGCCGCCTGCGCCGGATTCGCGGCGGGCGCGGTGCGGATGTTTTTCGCCGTGCCCGGCCAGCGGATCGCCATCGTGATGCTGATCGCGGTGCTGGTGGCCGCGCGCGCCGCACCCACGATGGGCTTGTGGATGGCGAAGGTGCCGCGGCAAAGCTTCGGCTCGATCACCGGGCGCGACCTGTTCACCCGCGCCCCCGGCCAACCCGAGGACACGGTGTCCCCGGTGGAATCGGCCCCGCACGACATCACGCTGCGCGGCGAGCAGGTGGCCGAGGTGGCCCATCGATCCAACCGGGTGCTGACCGGAACACTGTTCGGGGTGGGAGCGGTGTGCCTGGCGTCCTCGATCCTGGCGATCAACCCCGGCGCCGGCTCGCAGTGGCCACCGATCGTGGTGGTCGCGGTGGTGGCGCTGGTGCTGGTGTTGCGGGCGCGCGCATTCCGCGACCGCCGCCACGCAATCACCGTGGTCGGCGCGGCGTCGCTGTCGATGATCGCGATCCCGGCCCACTACGGGCTGAGCGCGGCGCCTGGCGCGACCGTGGCCGCGCTGGTATCGGCGGCCGGGGTGCTGGCGGTTGCCGTGTCCGGGCTGATCGTCGGCGCCACGGTGCCCTCGCACTTCTTCTCACCGCCGGTGCGCCAAGTCGTCGAGTACCTCGAATACGTGCTGGCCGCCCTGGTGATCCCGTTCGCCGCGTGGGCGGTCGGGCTGCTGCACTACGTCAGGTACCACTGATGCGGGCGCGTCCCGCGCTGGCCGCACTCGCGGCGGCGGTCCTGCTGGCAGCCGACGTGATGGGCGCCCCGGCGGCGCTGGCGATCGCCCCGCCGGTCATCGACCCCGGGGCGCTGCCACCGGATGGGCCGCCCGGCCCCAGCGAGGAGATGAAGCAAACCCAGGCCTGCACTCCCCCCGTGGTGATCGGCGATCCCGACGTCACCCAGCCCGCGCCCGGCAACGCGATGCTCAATCTGGCGCAGGCCTGGCAATACTCCACCGGGGCGGGGGTGAAGGTGGCGCTGATCGACACCGGTGTCACCCCCAACCCGCGGTTTCCGGCGCTGTTCCCCGGCGGCGACTACGTGATGGGCTCACCCAACGGCGGGCTCACCGACTGCGAAAGCCACGGCACCATCGTGGCGTCGATCATCGGGGCGGCACCGTCGAACCCCGCCGACCGCCCGCCGCCCCGCCCAGTCGGTGCGCCATCGGTGCAGCCGCCGCCACCGCCGCCGGCGAATCCGGCCCCGACCTCGCCACCGCCGGCCCCGCCGCCGCCGTCGACGGTGACGGTCACCAAGCCCGCACCGCCACCGCCTGCGCCGCCCGAGGACGCCCCCTCCGCCGGACCCGGGGACGCCGGCGGCAAGCAACCACTGGTGCCGGGCCCCCCGGTCGGCGCCCCGGACGGGATCGTCGGGGTGGCCCCGGATGCCGCGCTGATCTCGATCCGCCAGTCCTCGCGGGCATTCGGGCCCGCCCACCCCGACCCCAATGACGCCGAATTGCACCGCAAGGCCGGCGACATCATGACCCTGGCCCGCGCCATTCGCCATGCCGCCGACCTGGGTGTGAAGGTGATCAACGTGTCGGTGGCGTCCTGCATCAACGCCGCCACCCCGGTCAACCAGGATGCGCTGGGCGCCGCGGTGCGCTACGCCGCGGTCGACAAGGACGTGCTGATCGTGGCCGCCGCCGGCAACAAAGGCGAGCAGTCCGAATGCGGCCAGAACCCCGCGTTCAACCCGCTCAACCCCGACGATCCGCGGGACTGGGCCGGGGTGCGCACGATCGTCACCCCGGCGTGGTTCTCCGACTACGTGCTGACCGTCGGCGCGGTGACCCCCGACGGCCAGCCGCTGCCGGACAGCATCAACGGGCCCTGGGTGAGTGTGGCCGCCCCCGGGTGGCGGATCATGGGCCTGTCCAGCACCGACGGGGCCGCCGTCAACGCGCTGCCCGACCACGACCCGGGGATGGGCGACGGCTTCTGGGGCACCAGCTTCGCCTCCGCCTACACCGCGGGAGTGGCGGCCTTGGTGCGGGCGAAATACCCGGATCTGACTGCGCACCAGGTGATCCGGCGGATCACCGCGACCGCGCACAACCCGGCGCGCGGTGTCGACAACCAGGTGGGCTACGGGGTGGTCGACCCGGTCGCCGCGCTCACCTACGATGTGAGCCCCGGTGATCCCAAACCGGTGGAGCACATCAACACCGCGCTGCATGCGCCCCCGCCGCCGCCGGGCCCGGACCTGCGGCCCCGCAATACCGCCCTGATCGGCGCCGCGGCGGTGGTACTGCTGGCCGGGATCATCGCGGCCGTCGTCGGGATACGCCGGAGAATCCAATGAAAGCCCGCACCGTCGGTGTGCGGCCGGCGCTGGGTCCGGTGGTGGGCGCCGAGCTGATCGCGCTGTGTGCGTTCCTGCTGTTTCCGCTGCGCCACGGCCGCTGGTGGGTGGCGGCGGCCATCACAGGGGTCGCGGTGGTGCTGCTGGTGGTGACCGTGTACCGGCGCAACGCGCTGGTGTGGGCGGCGACCGCGGTGCGCTGGCGTTCCGAGCGCCGCGAACCACCCGCGGTGGCCGCGGCGATCGACGTACCGCACGGCGACCTGGTGTGCGGGGTGCGCGCCGACGAATACGAAGCGATCACCATGATTTCGGTTGCCGGGCAACAGTATGCGCCGACGTTTTTGCGCGGGTCGACGGTGTCGCGCACCACGAATGTGTTGCCGCTGCACGTGCTGGTCGGTCTGCTTGATCAACCCGGCGCGCTGCGGCTGGCCGGCATCGACGTGGTGTCGTCGGGCTATCGGGTGCGCCGCGGCACCGGATACCCCCCGCTATACAGCACGCTGTTGGCCGACCGGCCCGCCGCCGGCCAGCGCAGCACCCGGCTGATCGTGCGTCTCGACATCACCGAGTCGGTGCCGGGCCTGAGGTATCGCACCTCGATCGGTTCGGCAGCCGCGGCGGCCACCGAGCGCATCGTCAATGCTCTTCTGCAGGAAGGCATCCGGGCCACTGCGCTGAGCGCCGCCGAGCTCGACAGCGCATTACAGGAGCTGAGCGCAGGGCTGGCCACCGCGCCCAGTCCGCCCGACCCGGAAAGCGACGGCGACAGCGATGCCGGTAGTCGCACCCGGGAACCGGTGGCGGTCAAGGCGCTCGGACGCGCGGGCACCAACGGCAGTCGGCGCAGCCCGGATGTCGGGTGGCGCACGATCAGCGCCTACCCGGGCTACTTGACGACATACTACTTCTCGCCGGAAGACATCAACACCGCGGCGCTCAACCAGATGTGGGCGCTGCGCAGCGACGAGATCGCACAAACCACAAGCATTTTCAAGCACCGCAACACCGAGCCTGACGGCGGGGGGCCGGTGATGGTGTCGGCCATCGTGCGCACCAACGACCCGCAGCCGCCGCCGCAGCCACCGACGCTGTATCTCAACCCGCTGCCCGGCGACCAGTACGCCGCCACGTTGCGGGCCGCACCCACCGCACGCCCGCGCCTGAAGCTGCCGCCCCGCCACCTGGACGACCCGGACGAGTTGCAGATCCCGATCGGACCCACCGGGATACTGGTCGGGGCCGCGCTGCGCGACGACCTGACCGCTGACCCCGAAATCCACCGCGACGACATGGTGATGTGGGCGTTGACCGACCCGCAGCGCGCCACCCGGATCGCGATGGACACGTCCGAGTTTTACGTGCGCCAGCTGCTGATCCGCGCTGCCGCGGTGGGAGAGCGCATCGCGATCTACTCCAACCAGCCGCGGCGCTGGATCTCGCTGGCGCAGCCCAACATCGCGGTGGTGGAACGCCGGCGCGGGCCGGAGTTCGTGCCGACGATCATCGTCAACGACCGTCCGGCCGCGCCACCATCGGCGGGCTTGTCGTCGACGGTGATCGCCTTGGGCGCCGCGGGCCGGGGAGGTCCGGCCCCCGATATCCGGTTCGTACAGACTTCGCGGTCCACCGTGCAGATCACCACTGCCACACGGCAATTGGATGTGGCGATCGTGGCGTTCCGCCAGGAGCAGGCCTGGACCGGCTGACGTCCGCCCCTGTCGCTGTGTCGCTGTCCGCTTCTCGTGCGCTCAGCGCGGTGTCCTGAGAGGGCTGCGTCTCGCAGGTTCACCGAAAAAGCGCCGCAACTCAATGTAAAACGTCACGGACACTCCACGGGGCATCACCCGATGGCGCCGGGCACAAATTCCGTGCGTAGCCCTGCTCAGAGCACCAGTAAACTCAAGACGAGAGGATCCACGACAACCGTAACGTTCCATAGACGGCCCTGTCATGGCCTCAGAGCAAGCGAATATGGGCGCAAGGGTTGCATGGCCGAATTTCATAAAAGACTCGAATACTGCCGGCCAGCTGGGTTGTTCGCCCGCCCGGCTCGACTGCGGCGTGCAAGTGCGGCGCCGGCAACACACGCCGTAGCCGCTATGGGGGTGGTGACTGCCGCCGCGGCACTCGCTGTCGTCTCGGTGGCCGTTGCTGACGCCAACCCACGGCAACCCCCGCCTCAATTTCCGAATATCGACGCGTATCCGGCCGTCAATCTCAGTGCCTACGAACATCGCGGCACCCATCCCGGCAACTCTGGCTGGTTCTTCAAGGCGCCCAACGGCATAACTTGCGCTGTCAGCATGCTCGACGACATCGGCGCAACCTGTTGGGGCGCGGCGGTTGGACCCCCGCCCCAATCGGAAGTCAACGCATCGTCGTTGCAACCCGGTAAATACAGCGCCAGCGACCCGGACTGGAATCCCGACGCGACGCTGTTGTCGGTCGGGACACGGCTTGACAACACCAACGGGGTCGCCTGTGCGGTGATTTCCGATGACTCCATTGCATGCCGGGTCGCCCCCAACAAGGGAATCGACCTGAGTCGACCAGAGAACAGCCGCTACGGCGTGCATGGCTTCGTCATACAGCCCGCGGGCAACTGGACTTTCTGAATTCTTCGAACGGCCAGACGATGCCTCAGGTTACTGAGTTGCGCCGCATGACCGATGATTTCGCCAGACACCGGCCGGGCCGGGTCAATGGCCATGAACAGGTCGGCGGTGTGCCGGTGTCATTCCGACTGAAGGCTCGTCGTGTTGTCGTTGCAGTGCTTGCCCGCGATAGCTGAGGCGTACTGGCGCTCACGAGATCGCACCGGTAGGAAGTCCCTTCGACTCACCGAGGATCACTGCTGCCACTCTTCGTGAGCCGCTGTTGCGTTCTGCACCCAGGTGGCGAGGTCAGCGTTATGGGGTAAGCAACCCGGCGCAGGAGTGCACTCGTTCAATGACGTCGTCGAACGTTGGCGGATCGGAACCGTAATAGAGATCCCGCATTGCGATGTCATGTTGCCTGCGTAGTTCTTCCGCAAACTCACCGTCCGACTAGAACGCCTCCGATTGTCAACGGCGGCTGAAAATTGACCCCTTTTCGACGGTTGAAAATTGACCCCCTTGGTGTTCATTCGTCGGTGGTTGATCCCGGGACTCGCCCGAGGTCGAGGTCTTTGATGCGGTAGGAGTCGCCTTTGAGGGCGATGACTTCGGCGTGGTGGACGAGTCGGTCGATCATGGCGGCGGCTACGACGTCGTCGCCGAATACTTCGCCCCAGCGGCCGAAGGGTTTGTTGGAGGTGACGATCAGGCTGGCTCGCTCGTAGCGGGAGGAGACCAGCTGGAAGAACAGGTTGGCTAGCAATCATGCACGAAACATTCCTAGCCAGAACATGCCTGGGGAGAGTGCTGAACTCTCAAGGGACATGACCGTTTTGTGAAAACGCTTGAGTACGTGGAGTTCAGCTCGACGGTGCTACATCGGAATTCAGCATGATCGCGCCGCAGAGCATCCGTGTTGAGCCGCCCATCGCGCGAAAACCCATAGCATGACAAGTTGAATCGAGATGTGCCGGTGCGCCACAGTTTCGATCCTCATTGCCGTGGCTGATCGCCGAAGTGCTCATCACTGGCGGCCCTGCTGGCGATGACCGCGGTGTAGATGGAAACGGCGATAATCGGCGATAGAGCTGGTATGCGCGGGTATTCACCCCCAGGACGTTCAGGGCTACGGCCTTTCCTTCGGCGAAGGCGGTGTCGAGCAGCGTCTGGATGACCTGCCCGCCGATGCCCCGTCCCTGGTGGTCGGGTGTGATCTCGATGAGCCCGATGAACAGTTCGGCGTCGCGGTGCTCGACGCTGAGCCGTCCGATATCGACCTTGTCGGCAACGATGATCTGCGTTTCATCGACTACCAGCCTGCCTTTGAGATACTCACGCTGGTACTCGTCGTCCCAACCCCAGACCTGGTCGACGTATGGACCAAACGATTGTTTGTGCAAGTCGAAAATGAACTCAAAATCAGCGGTGGTTGCCGCTCTGAACCCGATCATGTGCATGCCCTACAGTCGCCGTAGGTCGAGTGCCGTTGCAGCGGCGCCGGCTATCTCCGGTCGGCGAGCCGGTGAAGAACCGCCTTTTCATCACCTATTACCTATTCCACGCATGCCGCCACCGTGCATGCCCCGCCCCGCCGGCTCTGCCGCCGCGGCAGACCGTCGAGTGTATCGAGGTCATTCGCCACATCGAGGACAACTTCCGCCTCGTCACAGTCACGAAATACCTCTGGCGGGTGACGTTTGGCGGCAAAGTCAACGACACCCGGGACATCAACAAGGCCACCTGGTTACCTCAACGACTTCCTGGAACACCCAAGGCGCGTCGGAAGGGACGAGCCGCCGACAGAAAGGTAGTTCATGCAAGGCTGGTTCATTTTCGCCATCGTTCTATGGGTAGCGGCGCTGCTGTGTGCGGGTGTCGGTGTCGTTCTTCCCGCTCAGGGCTCACAGCGCATATCGGCGCGCCGAGGTGCGCTGTCGGTAGCGTTCGCGCTGTTCCTGTTTGGTGCGCTGTCCACCGTCATCGCTTGCTATGACCGGGTAGACACCCGCAACGTCGGCATTGTCACTCAGTTCGGCCGGCCGGTGGGGACACGGAGCGCGGGTATTGCGTGGCACGCACCGTGGCAGAAGATCAGCGAGCTGTCCGAAGCCATCCAACTGCAAGCCTTTGACGGCAACAGCTACAGCGACCACGGCAGCATGATCCAGGTGCGCCTGGCCAACAACAGCTCAGCCTACGTTGCGGAGAACCTGAACTGGCGGCTGCGTGAGGGGGCAGCGCCGCAACTGTTCCAGGACTACGGCGGAAGCAACACCGACGTGTTCAACGTGATCAAGGAAAACCTGGTGGACCGCCAGGCGCAGGTAGCTCTGTCCAAGGTGTTTGCCACCTTCGACCCCACCTTGCAGGCCCAGGGAGCCGACTTACCCAAGATGGCAGCGCAGGTAAAAAAGGACTTGCAAGACGCCGTGGGTCATGACATCGAGATCTTGGACGTCCGCATTCCGCGCATCTTCTACGACGATCCCACCCAACAGCGCATTGATGCCCACAACCAGAAGGTGCAGGAGACCAAGAACGCCGAGCAGGATGTGAAGACGGCGCAGCAGCGCAAAGCGGCCAACGACATCATCGCGCAATCGGTCAACAACGATCCGTTGGTCGTCGTCGCTCAATGCATCAATGAGCAGATCACCCGCGGTAAAGACCCCGCCGGCTGCTGGCCCATTGGCGGCACACCGCTGCTCAACCTGCCCAAGCCATAAGCGACATCGTTTTTTCTCGACACCGAGACGCTGGGGTGCGGTGCGCGAGTACGTGGATAACGATGTGCCGACGGCGTCAGAATGTGCGGCTGCCACTTGGGTCCAGCACAAACCCGTGGTCTCCCAAAACGCAAGTCGTCGTCGTGGCGGTGGCTGCGCAGGTTCCCGAATCGGGATAGGTTAACTTGCTGCCGGCGGGGAGAGGCTTGTATGCGTCGGGGCTGATCGGCAGTGGCTTGGTGGGGTCCTCCCACCCGTTGTAGGTCTCCATTTTTGCCAGGTCGATGTTGTCGAACTGTGCCGGGTTGGCGCTCATGGATGTTGCCACCACAACGAGATTGAACGCCGTTGCTGGCAGTGCGCCCCAGCACTCCGCCGTTTTGAACGGCGGATTGGCTCGCCCGGTGTAGGTGATCCGGCACCGGTAGCCGCCCGGCGTGAGGAACTGCGCCCCGTTCGTCGTCGGATAGTTGTAATAGGTCGTGTAGTCCTTGGGTTCAACGCTGTGATAACCGCTCAAATCCGGTACCGGGCTCGGCGCGGCCATCGCGGCCGGTATGCCAACGGCGCTGAACGGCACCACCGCAAGCGCGGCCAACCGCTTCATCTGCAGAAGCTTACTGCAACCTAAGCCGGGACCGACGCACGAAATTTAAGCTTCACGTGAGGCTTTCGCGGTCCACTGGTGGGGAGTAGTGAGATCGTTGCCAGCCCCAATACAACGCTGCGGGCGGTCACGGCCGGAGCCGGCCCGGCGCAGACCCAGGCTGGATGCGAAGGCACAAGCGCCGTGTACGTACCGGGGTCGGGAGACGCGATTCGCATTGCAGGGCCGGCTTATTCGGGGCAGGTCGCCCTGAAAGTGAACTCGCTGAACTTGGTAAAGTCATGGAGCTGTTTGATCTCTCCGGTCACGGTGTAAGTGCCGCCGGCTCTCACTAGTACTGGGGTCGGGGCTCCGCCGGTTGAGGTCGGTTCCCAGAAGTATCCGACGCCATCGGCTGTGAAGTCGAGGGTTTCCAGCTTGTCGCCTGCGGCGTCGACGATGACCTTCTCATCGGACGGCGTTTTTGCGGTTACGAGTACAGCGCCACCTAAACTGCCGCATCGCACGTCGTGCAGCGGGAAAGCTTTGCCGCCCAGCACCAGTGAGTTGTTTTGCGTCGCCGCGGCACCAGTTGGCGCGGTGGTCGGACGGGCCGAAACAGCCGTATTCGGCGGGGACCGGTGCTCGCATGCTGTGGTCGTAGTGGTGATGGCAAGAATCAACATCACCAGGCCGGCGTGGCCAGTCGGCGAAGATTTGGACATCGCTGGGAGCCTTCCTCTCCAAAACTATTTATCCGCAGGTGAATTGTTCGCCCACGTGTTTGGGATGTGTTGGTAGCGTGACGCATCCGTAGGCCGTCAGGGTGGTGGACATGGCGAGTCCGGAGTGGTGGGAGCGGCTCAGGCAGTACATACCGCTGGGGTCCGAGCGACATTGGTAGTCGCCGAAGCTGATGGTGTCGCCGTAGGGCAACGGCTTCCCGGCGCCGTCGTTGAACGGGCCGGGGTCTCCGTGGAAGCTGCCGACGGTGATCGAGGCGCCGTCGAAGGTCACCCAGTTGCCGATCCATTCTCCGGGCCGATCGGGTCGTTTCGGCGGGTTCTTCAGTGGCGGGAGGCAGACCAGCTCGGGGCTTGACGCAAGTTGGGTGATGCAGCCGGCTACCGCGTCGGGGTTATGGGGACCGGGTGAGCGGAATGCGACATCGGCGGGGTCATCCAGTGTCTCGGCAGTGCCGTGCAGGGCGACGGTGTGGAAATCGGCTGCGTTCACGGGTGTTCCGGCCTGAATCCAGGCGGCTAGCGCGGCGGGAGATGCGCCGGGACCTGGCGGGGGTGGTTGTGCAGGCGCGGGCGGCTGCGCGGGGACGGTCGACGACGGGGTCCTGAGCGTCGACGACGCTGATTCGGGAGAGTTTGCCGCGGGGTGTGGGGTTCGTGCGCAGGCCGCGGCAAGCAGGGTGGCCATCATCGCGGCGAACATTCGCATCTCGGAAGGATAAGGACTATCCGGTGTGCTGCGGAGCAGGAGTTTCACGCTCCCTGGGTCTCGGTTGCGCGCTGTACGTGCCGGCAGCCCGTCGGCCCGGTTGCTAATGGGGTCGGACCGCGGCGATGAAGCTATCCGGTTCAGCGAGACTGATGTAGAGGGCGCCGACGGGGCTGGCGAGCCAGTCGCCCCCGCCGGGTACCTTCTTCGGCTTGATGCGGCTGCCGAATGTGAGCTCCACGATGCCATCCCGTGAACCCCTGATCAGCCAACCGTCTTTGAACTGATGCACTCCCCAACCGGAAGGCCGCTCGGGAAGTACGCGCGCGGACTTGATTTCCGAGAGCGGAACATCAATAGCAAAGACCCGGCCGTGCTTGACGTGCAGTGTGCCGTCGGCAACCCGGATTGTCGTCCGCTTGGGTCCGATGCCTAACACGGTTGCCAGGGGCCGATAACTGCGGTCATATCGCATGGCGAAGTCCACGCAACATACTTGCACGTCCCGGCGCGGCGGGATGTGTCTTGATAGATCAATGGCGAGATCTAGCGGGCCGGCATGACCGACGAGGAGACGAGAGGCGGCTTGCACCGCACGTGCACCGATCGCAGTACGCACCGGAAAGCTGGGCGCCGCTTTGCCTGCTTTGACGCGCTGCGTCTGGAAACCTCCACGCGGACTGTGCTTTTCACGTCCGGACGGGGCGGCCCGATGTGTCTGTAAGGGTGTTGGCCGCACTGTTTCGACGTGCGGGTAGCCACGTTTCGGTCACTCGACGAGGTCGTCATCTGGCGGGCGGATACCGTCGTTGCTGACGGCGGGCAGCAGATGCGTGAAGGCGGGCAGTAGCTCTGTCGGGTCTCCCTGCCAGGGCAGGGCCAGCAGTTGCCGGAGACTGCGTCGTCCGCCGAAGGCGCGTAGCGCCTCGAAATCAGAGATACTGAGGGCGATTTGGCCTTGGGCGGTGTGCGGGTCGCCGAGCTGTACGGATCCGAGTGTGGGTGTGGTCAGCCGGAACGCCGGCATCCTGGCATGCCGGATGAATTGATCGCCCATCGTTGTCAAGAATCCCAAGGCGACCTCGAAGACGAGATCGCCTGTGCGGGAGCCTGGTTCGCTCAGCGCACCCCGGATGTCGTGCTCATGGCTGATGGCATCGAAGACAAGCTGGCATGCGGATCCTTCGGAGCCCAGAGCCAGCGTCGTTGACACGTCGTCGATGATCCGCCCCCACAGGTCGAGTAACTCGTCGATGCTGTGCCCGGCGAGGCGATCGACCTGCGCCTGTGTCCAGGAGTCGCCGGCCTTTCCTTCCATGTTGGAAGAAACGATGTCCTGTGCGATCCCGGCCAGGTGAGCAACTGTCTGGCGTATGGTCCAGGCGGGACAGGCCGGCACTGTCAGTTCGGCGACTTGCGCGCGGTCCCGAATCAGCGCGTCGACACGTCGGTAGACGAGGTGGTATGCCGCCGCGGCATCGCAGACGGGCAACAATCGGGGCAGTCGGGCGTGCCGCGCGTGGAGGTCGCCAGTTACCTGCCCGGTCGGTCGATGGTCTTGGTCCTGAGACAGCGGCGACCGACTGATGTGGGACCGAGGCGATCCCTCCTGGAATTCAGTGTTGGTCATCTCGATGGACCCCCCGCCCGTGACATCTCGACGTTTGTCGAACCCATGACCAGCGACCGTACACCAAAATTAAGAAAATTAAGAGTATCGTAAGTTTACACTAAGATGTGTCGCTGGGCCGAAGGTGGCTCACCGGGGACGGGGCGTGTCGACCAGGAACGGCCGCGACATGCGCCAACGAGGCCATTCGGCCCCGGGCCTGTTGGGCGACCAGACTTCAGCCTGATGGGGCGAGTATTGCCCGATGCGCAAATCGCGGGCGAGCTGCTCGATACGCCGTTCCGAGGCGGACCAGCCGCGTACCCGCTCGGTGTGGACCTTCTCCCCGTCGCGGGTGACGACCACCGTCCACGGAACCCCGCACAGTTTGGCGAGGAACCAAAACGGCCACGCCAGCACGAACGGTAGCCACAGCAGCATGCAGGTGACCCCGATGACGAAGGAGATGATGTCGTCGCCGAGTGCCCCGTAGTCAGGAGGGACATCGATGCTCCACCACTGTCGGGCAACTGCCCACTGCACACCATGCGCATCACGAAACTGCGTCACCGGCGCATCATAGTTTGGCGCTCACCGAGTCGCGCGCCAGGCGGGCTCCGCACAGCGGCAACGTGATTCGTCGTCCTCTGCCGCTCACGTACGGCCTGTCGGCCGCCACGATCCGGCGGGCACGACCTCGATCAGAACCCTGTCACCCCCTTGCCGGCATAACAATTTTTGTGCACACCGCACGCTTCGAGCGAACTTAGGGTTGACGCGTGAGCGCCGACGGGTACCGAAAGCCCGTGACCCCCTTCGGTGGCTGGGTGGTCGACGGCGACCGGATGGTGCCCCTGGAGACGGCACCACATATCGGGGGTTTCGCCCCGCCCGGCACCGGCAAGACCCGTAAGTGGTTATCGCAAGCAGCGGTGCTGTGGCCGGGACCGGCGTTCGTGTCGTCGAGTAAAGACGACTTGATGCAGATGGTGGCCGCCCACCGCTACGGGCCGGCAGCGCTGCTGGATCTGCGACCGATGGCCGCCCCGTATTACCCCAGCGACTTCCGGTCGTACCGATTTGATCCGACCGCGCTGATAGCGAGCTTAGCCGATGCGCAGGCGGTGGCGGAAACACTGCTGAGCACGTCGTCGGTCGCATTGTCGGGCAACGCGTTTCGCATCGGCGCGGACTCGGGCCCGTGGGATCAGCTGGCATTCGCACCGCTGACGTGTCTGCTGTTTGCGGCCAGCCCGCAGTGCACCGCGCTGGGCATCGAATGGACCCTGACAGCGGCCGAAGACGTCGACAAACCGCGCGGGTCTGACTTACAAGTCAGCACAACACCGTCATGGGCTTCGGCGGCGGCCTGGTGCGCTGATCCGCTGTTCGAGGCGCGGGTGCGCGGTGTCCTCGACATGGAACCCAAACAGCGGGATTCGGTGAAAATCACTGTGACCAAAGTGCTTACAGCCTGGCTTCGTACGTCAGTGCGGGACCGCGAGTTGCCGGTGTTGGATCTGTCGTTTCTGGACGAACGCGATGCCACGGTGTATCTGCTCACCCCGGCTGATGGCACCGTGGCGCCGCAGGCGATCACGCTGATGGATCAGATCATCAACCGCCAGCGATGCAAGATGGCCCAGTGGGAGGAAATGACCCGTATCGGGATGTTCCTCGACGAGGTGACCAACACGCCGCTGCCCCGGCTACCGCAGTATCTGGCAGAATCCCGCGGGCTAGGGGTGTCGATATGCTTTGCCGCCCAGGCCAGTTCGCAGCTCGACGCCGTGTATGGCCCGCTGCAGGGCAGGGCTATCCGTGATGTGGTGCCGGCGACACTGATCATGTACGGCTCGCATGAGAAGGAGCTGATGCAGTCGGCGGCGTTTTGGGCGGGGAAAACGACCCGCAGTCACCAGTCCTACAACCACAACGGCGACGACTTGGTGACTGGTCGCAGTTTCGGTGATGCGCTGGAACCCGCGGAACTGATGCCGCTCAATGATGAGCAGGCGCGGCTGGTTGTCCGCGGAACCCCGGGCCGGATGGTGAATCTGATGGATTGGACCGATTTCGTCAGGTACCTGGAGGAGCTGCGGGCGGTGCGGCGCCTGTAGAGGTTATCGGTGGGCCTGTAACACTATTGGCCACATGGCGACACTGACCAGCAGGCAAGGCCTCGGGTCAGCGAATTGAGGACCTGCGCCATCCATGTTGCATTCGGAGCATTCCCATCGACCCATGTCCTCTGGTCTGGCCGGCCAAGCAAGCTGCAGGCAGCGCACAAGGTTGGGGTGCGTGGCGGCAACTCGGCCCCGGTTTTCACAGACATCGGCAGTTGTCATGCGAGACCGCGGGTGCAGTTCACAGAAATCTGCCGCGGACTGCTGACAACCCGGGGCTGTCTTTGCTATGAAAAGGAGGCCGTGGTCTGTTTTTCAGACTTCAGGGGCGGCCATCCATCACGGCCCCTGTGCGCTGCCTGATCGGGAGAGCGCGATGACCCCTGTGCTTGAGAGATTCCATTCAGTGGTTGCGTCAGGTGCTGGCCGGAGTTTGCCGTTCAGGGATCCGCACAGCATGCTGCGGGCCACGAGCGAGCGCTGCGGCGCGGCAGTGATCGTCCGCGTCGGCGGTGAGGTGGATGCCTGCAATGAAGATGCCTGGAGCAACTTGTTGATCAAGATGGCTGCGGCCGCGGTAGCACCCGGACCGTTCGTAGTCGACGTGGGCAACGTCGGTTTTATGGGATGCGCTGCGTTTGTCGTGCTGGCCCACGAGGCTCGGCGGTGCCGGCGTCGGGGCGTGAATATGTGCTTGGTCACCAACCAGCCGATCGTGGCCCGAGTGGTTGCCGCCGGTGGGCTGCGCCCGCTGCTGTCGGTGCATCCGACGGTTGAGGCGGCGCTGTCGGCGAGCAATGCGGAACAATTTGCTCGATGAAGCGTTCGCGGCGGGAAGTGGGAGCGCTGACCCGGCACCAGCAAGCCGAGTCGACCGACTTCTCGCCTTCGCCGAGGCGGTTTCAGCGACCAACCGTCCCTGAAACCAATAGCATGCTACGAACATTCGCAGGGGAGTACCGGGACACTCGACGTGCCCTGGTGTCCCTCTGAGATCTAGAGGATTACGCCATATGGCCGTGCAGCTGATGCCGCAGTTCGAGAATGTGCAGGCGCATTACGACCTCTCCGACGATTTCTTTCGGCTGTTTCTCGACCCCACCCAAACTTACAGCTGCGCCTACTTCGAGCGCGACGACATGACCCTGCAACAAGCCCAGCTGGCCAAGATCGACCTGGCGCTGGGAAAGTTGGGTCTGCAGCCGGGGATGACGCTGCTGGACATCGGTTGTGGCTGGGGCGCCGCCATGAAACGGGCGATCGAACACTACGACGTCAATGTTGTCGGTCTGACGTTGTCGAAGAACCAGGCCGCCCACGTGCAGACCATGTTCGACGAAATGGACACCGCCTGCAGCAAGCGGGTGCTGCTGACGGGGTGGGAAGAGTTCCGCGAGCCCGTTGACCGCATCGTATCGATCGGGGCGTTCGAGCACTTCGGTATCGAGCGCTACCCCGCCTTCTTCAAAATGGCGTATGAAGCGCTGCCCGCCGACGGGGTGATGCTGCTGCACACCATCGTCCGTCCCACGTTTAAGGCATTGCGGCAGCGGGGCCTGAGGTTGACCCATGAACTGGTCCACTTCTGCCAATTCATCCTGGCCGAGGTCTTCCCCGGTGGGTATCTCCCGCCGACTCCGATGGTCGAAGACCGCGCCACCGAAGCAGGCTTTACGGTCGCCCGTATCCAGTCACTGCAGCCCCACTACGCGCGGACACTGGACAGCTGGGCGGCCAACCTGCAAGCCAACATGCGCCAGGCCCTCTCGATCCAATCGCAAGGCGTCTACGACCGCTACATGACATATCTGACCGGCTGCGCTCAGCTGTTCCGCGACGGATATACCGACGTCTGCCAATTGACGCTGCAGAAGTAACGCACCCCGAGGCGACGAGCGGCACATTACGGTGTTGAATCAAATCTCCGGCGTGCCGCTCTTCCGAACGCCTGCCGGTCAAACACACGGGGCGCCAACAGATTCCAACAATTTTTGATCGGCGATTGTCGTCAGCCATTAATGTGCACACAGCACGGCTTGGGATCTTCAGCAGGTACACGTCGGAGCATGGAAAAGGCTCGCTCCGTAGGTCGATGGCATGACAATGACCGCATCTGCCTGTCGGGGCGACGCTGGAAAAATATGCCGCACTAGGGCATTGGGCCGTAGCATCGAGACATGACGAGCCAGAGGCGGCGGTTATCTCCGGATGAGCGGCGCTCGGAGTTGCTGGCGCTGGGGTCGCAGGCCTTTGCGGAGCGACCCTATGAGGATGTCCATGTCGAGGAGATCGCCGAACGCGCGGGCGTCTCGCGGGCCCTGATGTACCACTACTTCCCCGACAAGCGGGCCTTCTTCGCCGCCGTCGTCAAAAACGAGGCCGAGCAGCTTTACGCGGCCACCGAGAATCCGCCCGACCCCGGAGGCACGCTGTTCCAGCGGGTGCGCGCCGGGGTGCTGGCGTATGTGGACTACCACAAGAACCATCCCTATGCGGCCTGGGCGGTGTATGTGCGGGCCGGCCGCTATGACCCTGTTCTGGTCGAAATCGACGACGAGGCCAAGAGCCGCCAGATGCAGCGGATCATGGGCGCGGCCAGCGCGTTGGTGCCCGGAGGAATGAGCAACGGATTCGCCCCGGCGGTCGAGCGCGACCTGCGGGCGGCGGTGTTCGGCTGGTTGTCGTTCACCTTCGAGATGTGCCGGCAGCGCATCATGGACCCCACCATCGACGCGAACTATCTCGGCGACACCTGCGCGCATGCGCTGCTGGACGCGATCGGCCGGGTGCCCGACATTCCCACCGAACTGGCCGCAGCGGTCTCGCCGGAACGACGCTGACATCGGTACCGGACTTACCCTCGGATTACTTGCGCAATGTGGTGAAGCTTCGGCCATATGCCGCCGAGATCTAGTGCAGATCAATGGATCTCAGCTATCCGGAGCGTTATTACCCATAAGTATGCGGTCGCTCAATGGTCAGCTCCGATGCATCGAAAGGCAGAAGTTCCGGTCGTTCGCACTGACACCCAGAACCGGGCATTGGCAGCGTCTTAACCGCGCGCCGCGCACCCGACATCCGGTCGAAAAGTAAGCAGGAGCGGTTATCGGCTTATGTGGTGCATGAGTTGACGTAGGCCGTACACAGCGGGGCCACCATGTCCGCGAGCAGCTGGTCATCGTTGATCGTCGGCCAGTCGACGGCCGGCGGCGTCGTCGACCACATCGCCACCTCCACTACGGTGCTGTTGCGCAGATCTGAGACCAAGTATTCGTGGGCGACAAGCGGCGCGGCTCCATTCGCCGTGAGCACTGCGGTCAGCGACTGGCCGGGATGTCCGGGGACGTTCTGCTCGGTGATGCGGGAGACCGACACCCCGGGCGCGGTGAAGGAGCAGTTGGTGCGCAGCAGCGATGTGGCGGAATCCATGACGGCAGAGGCCCGCTGTCCCGCGACCCAGGTATCGCCGCGCCAGTGCAGGATCTGAACTTGCAGCTGCCACTGACCCGGCGGGTTGGGCAGGACGATTCGAGCAGCGAGTGCGCTGTCGCGTTCGTCATCGGCCGTCGGTGGGGCGGCGCACATTTCGTCCGCTTTGAATCGGGGGCTGGAGACCGGTTCGGATAAGGGTGCCAGCGTGGGCCAGGCATAGTCCTTGTAGAGCGGGAGCGCAGCTGCCTCGATCCACGCGGAATCGGGAATCTGGTTGCACGCCGGTGGACAGTTGCCCTGCGGTGGCCGGTTCGGCGGAGGTGCCGGCCAGGCGAAGGTGCTCACCGCCGGAGTGCGGCCAGCGGGTGAAGCGAGGGACGACGACGGTATCGCCGAACTTGGCGTCGTCGATGTGCTGCCGGTGGGGGAGCGGTGCAGGGCGGTCCATGTCGTTGCCGCCGCAGCGACGGCGACGATCGCGCCGGCCGCTGCCGGGATCAGCCATCGGCGTCGCGATCGAGCTGGTTGCCCTGACGATGGGGAAGTGAATGTGGAGGACCGCGGCGTACCGGTTGTCGTGGCGCGCACCGTGTTTTTGACTGCGGATCTTGAGGGCAGTGCGGGGCCTTGGCCGGCTAGGGCGCGGGCGAAGTCCGTGCACCGGTCAAAGCGGTCAGCGGGCGCCTTGGACAGTGCTTTTGCCAAGGCCGCGTCGAGGTCGACCAGATCGGGGCGATGCTGCGACACCGACGGTGGGGCCGTGTTGAGGTGGTGGCTGATCACCACCGCGGTGTTGGAGTGGGAAAACAACGGTGATCCGGTCAGCAGCTGGTAGGCGGTAGCCGCCAGCGCGTATTGGTCGGCGCGGCCGTCGATCTCGCCGCCCATCAACTGTTCGGGCGGCGTGTAGGCGACGGTGCCCACGGTCGCGTTGGTCGCGGTCAGTCCGCTGATGTCATCGCTGCGACGGGCGATCCCAAAATCGCCCAGCAAGATGCGGCGGTCGTCCTCATCGCCGGGATTGGTCACCATGATGTTGGCGGGCTTGACATCTCGATGTAGCAGCCCATTGCGGTGTGAATAGTCAAGGGCATCGGCCACCGCCGAGACGATCTCGACCACCAAGTCGACCGGCATACCCGTCGGGTGGCGCCGGGCCAGCAGCCGGCCGGCGTCCATGCCGTCGATGTAGTCCATGGCGATCCAAAGCTGACCGTCGAACTCGCCACGGTCGTTGACCCGAACGATGTTCGGGTGCCACAGCGAGGCTGCGAGGTCGGCCTCCCGCAGAAAGCGATCACGGTAGGCGGCGTCCTGGGAAACCTGCGTCGGAAGGATCTTCAGCGCGTCCTTGCGCGGCAGGCGGGGGTGCTCGGCGAGATAGACCTCTCCCATCCCGCCCGAGCCAAGGAGTCGCAGCACGGTATAGCCGGCGAACGAGCTTCCCGGTGACATCGCCATGGCGTGCATGCTATGTGGCCGGATGCTGTCGGCCACCGCAAAGCGTCAAACGCAGTCCTCTTGTGAGGCTCGCCAAGGCGGTCGCCACCTCACCGCGACGCAAGTTCGCGGCCAATTGCCGGCGCCAAGGCAAACTGGCCGACTCTGCCAGGTATACGGAACCTGAACCGGCTCAGCAGGTCACGACGATCTCGCCCCGCCGGTTGCGGCATTACCGCGCTCTGTACGTGGTGTGCAAGAGTTCAAGCCATGCGCGGGCATACCACACTTGCATCCATTCCGCCGCGGCGCCGGCGGCGGTGGCCGATAGCGGCAGCAATGGCGGTGGCCACCGCCGTGGTCGCGGCCGCGCTTCTGATCGTGTGGCGCAACCACGATGACGACGCCGGCGCACGCGGTGCCTGGCAGCCGCCGGCGCAGACGTTTCTGGCGGCGTCAATGCGCGTGCAACCCGTTCCGGGTTGGCGAACGAGCGTCGTCGACCTTGGCCTGCCCTCGGCACTCGGTTCCCCCGAACAGAGCAGGATCGTCACCGATGACGACCCTTTCCATTCGAGCCCGTTTGTGGGAAATCTCGGCGATGACGCATACTTCGTGGCCGCCACTCGCGGCGCCCCGGACCCACGCTGGTGGCTGGTCGGTATCAACGTGCGCGATGGCCGACGCCTCTTTCCCGCAGTGGAACTGACTACCGAAAAACGGCCGCCCAAGTGTTATCTCAACGGGCCCGAAGCCGTGCTGTGCGTCCACGATTTCGAGGCAGTCACCGCATGGGTTGTCGACGCGCACACCGGTCGGGTGTCCTACAGAGGGCCCACTGATCTTCGCACCTACCCGGCGAAGCTGGGGGTCCACCAGGTCGGCATCTACGCCATCGCCCTGACCGAGAACGAAGGCGTTTACGGCGTGGGTCCGAAAGCCGACACCACGTGGTTCGTTCCCGGCGCTGGACATGTCGACAACTTGTACCCGCCGTCACACGACACCGCACCCCCTGCGCTCGCCACACAGGTCACTGGCGGCAGAGGCTCCGATGCCAGGGTGGTTTTCTCGCTCAGCGACGGCAGGGTGATCACACCGGAGTTGGACGAAAACGCCGAGCTGCAGAAGACCATCGTGTACCCGGGTGGCTTCGCTGCAGAGATCGCTGACCGTCAGGACCGTTCGGTGCTGACGCGGGTTCAGTTCTTCGACGATGCCGGCAAGCGGACCAGCCGCAAGAGTATTCATGGGGATCTGCCCAACATCGAGACGCTGGACCTGCCGGTCATAGAGGCGCTCAAGGACTGGGCCGTCTACACCCCTGACGGTGGCAGGCTGCTGAAACTCACCGGCGAGCGACCGGTGGAAACGCGCCTGATCGGAACCAAGTTCTTCTTCGCACAGATCGGAGGCATCATGGGTCCACACTGGCAGCAATACGATCTGCGAACCGGTGCACAGGGCAAGACGTGTGACTACGACTTGGGTTACGGGTACTACCTCGGCACCGACGGCACTGTGGCCGTGGCGGACTTCGGTAACCCCAACGTCGGGCGGCTGACGAAGGCATACGACCTCTCCGGCTGCGAAACCCTGTGGACGGCCGCGTCACCGGTCGGCTCATTTCACGATCTGTGGCGGATCAACACCACACTGGTGCAGTTATCCGACGACGCAACCGAACTGGCCTCGTTAGTGGCGCCGCACTAATCGTGCGGGGACCCCAGCCGGATGGTGAAATCTGATCGACCGACCGAGTCAGGTCAACTACCTCGACCATCCGGGCCGGGCACGGCGATGTGTAGGTTGCGCTTTCAGGCGGGCGTAATTCGGATCCCCGTCATGAAGAGCCGCAGGGTCAGTCGATGGTGAACGTGCCTGTCATGCTTGAGATTTCGCCTCTAAGCGGGCATGCAGCCCTGCGATGATCGTGTCGACGCCGTAGGAGAAGAAATCGCGCCCTCGAAGCCGCTCCAGGTGCGGCACCAGGCGGCCGACGGTGTCCTCGAGGTCCTCGGGACGCTGCTCCTGATCCGGCAGCTCGTCGGCGTGCAGCACTACCTGGTAGCGACCGAACAAGTACGTGTGGATCATCGCGTACGACAAAAAGACGTCGGGACCTTCGAATCCGGCCGACTGCAAAATGTCGAAGATGCCGTTCATGAGACGGCGATCTGTGGAAAGCATCCGCTGCAAAAGAATCTCTGCGATGCCGGGGTGCTTGCGCAACTGGGCATCGATCGCCGCGACCACTCTGCGGAGTCGCTCCTCCCATGAGCCGGCATCCGGATCGGGCAGCGGAACCTCCGCGAGCATCTTCTTGGCGACGAGGTTCAGCAGCTGCTGCTTGTCTTCGACGTACCAGTAGGCCGCCATGGCGGAACGTCCGAGTTCGCGGGACAGTCTGCGCATCGACAGCGCCTCGAGGCCCTCATTGCGGATGACGGCGAGGGCGGCGCTGACGATCTGGTCCTCGGTGAGGACAGGGGGCTTGCCTCGCTTGTCGTTTGTTCGCGAGGCACCCTTAGTGCGGCCAGCAGGCACGTACCGACTCCGCCCGTATTGATCCTTTAGGTCGGCTCATTTTACAGCGGAAGGTTGGCTGACTGCCGCGATCGATACGGAAGCGTTCGACGACGCGATGCTGTGGCATGCTGAGCGCCGTTGGCCGTGGTACCGAAGGTGGTCGCTGTGACACGTGCGGAAATGCCCGACGACGTACGGGAAGCCCACGCTCATTGCGGCCTCAATCGCGGCGAGCTCACGCAGAGTTCAGTGTGTGGCTGCTTTCACTGTTGCTCCATCTTCGGGCCAACGCAGATCAGGGACTGGATCGATCCCGCGCCAGAAATGGCGAAAGCGACCGGTACACAAGGACGGACCGCGCGCTGTCCCAGGTGCGGCATCGACAGCGTCATCGGCGATCGTTCGGGCTACCCGATTACGCCGGATTTCCTGGCGAAGATGAGAACCTACTGGTTCTAAGACCATGCCGGCCGAGGTCCGGCTCCCGATTGAGGCGACATGTCACCGACGGCGCCGGTGCACGTCGATCCTGCCCGGGCCCGTTGACCCCGCGACAGCCAATCTGATAGGCATGACCTTACAGCGTAAGGGCGGTTACCCGCGGCTTTGTGGACAAGCGCCGCTGGCCCGACGGGTTTCAATCCGGTGCCGGCGAGCCAGTAACGCCGTGGCAGTCGGCTCGGTCATCGCATCGGGATAGTTCGCAGGAGGTTTCGTCGCATGGATGACATCGAGCTGCGCACCCGCGTGGGTGTCGCCGACCTCATGGCGACCTATCAGTACCTGGCCGACAGCGGCAAGACGCGCGAGCTGTCGCAATTGTTCGTTCCCGACGGGGTTTTGGTGACCAACACCGAGGAGCTGATCGGGCCCGAAGCGATCCTGGACTTCTTCGCCCGCACCGCGGCGACGTTCACCTCTGCGGGATTCCTGCCGGCCCGGCATCATCTGAGCTCGGTGTATATCGAGCCGCGTGCGGATGCCAGTGCGAGTACCTATGCCTGCTTCCAGTTCATCGGCGTGGCCGGCCTGGACCACTGGGGCACCTACCGCGACGAAGTCGTCAGCACCGACGCTGGTTGGCGCTTCGCCCGCCGCAAAGTCAAGGTCGAGGGCCACGTTCGCAACTCGCCGGTGGCCGGTCTGCTCGGAGGTCCCGCACCGACGAAAGAGGGCGTCCGATGACGGCCACCGAGGAAGGGCAACGTGCGGGTACGACTACCCGGCTCACGGGCCGGGTCGCCGTGGTCACCGGTGCGGGCCAGGGCTTAGGCAAGGCGATTGCGGCCGCGCTCGCCGACGAAGGCGCAGCCGTGGCCCTACTCGGCCGAACCCGACAGAAAGTCGTCGATGCTTGCAGCGAACTGCTCGATAAGGGCCAGCGGGCGCTGGCGATCGGGTGCGACGTTGCCGACCGGGCGGCCGTCGAAAACGCGGTGGCCGAAACACTCACAGATTTCGGTCAGATCGACATCGTGATCAACAACGCACAGGGCGGCTCACAAAATGTGCCCATGGCCGCCGGCGCACCGACGATCGACCTCGGCGACGATGATGTCCTCGACTACTTCCGCAGCGGCCCGCTGGGCACCCTGCATGTGATGCAGGCCGCCTTCGACGCGCTGCGTGAATCCGACCATGCAGTAGTCATCAATTTCGGTTCAGCCATTGGTGTTCGGGGCGGCGCCCGGATGGCCGCTTATGCGATGGCCAAGGAGGCGATCGGCGGCCTGACCAAGTCGGCCGCTATCGAGTGGGGCAAGCACGGTATCCGCGTCAATCAAGTGTGTCCTAACGGGATGTCGCCGGCCTCGGAGGCATACCGCGACGAGGACCCGGCACGCTGGGAACGGATCGCGCGCGAAATCCCCCTGGGCCGCTTCGGAGACCCCTATGAGGACATCGGGCGTGCGATCGTCGCCTTGGTCAGCGACGACCTGAAGTTCCTGACCGGAGCGACCATCATGATCGACGGCGGCCAGGTGCTGCTTCGGTAGATCTGCGCGGCACGCCGAGGTGCGATCCGGTGCGAGCAGGTCGGGGAGCGTGTTCACGATGGATGCCGCGGCGGATTCAATTCGGGAGCACAAGACACTGGCCTACCTCCAACCTTACAGTGTAAGGTAGGGTGACCTGCGAGGAGATATGCAGATCGTCCGGCGCTCAGCGTGAACGAGCAGAAGTGGGGTGCTCTGGTGCAACCATGATCGATGTCGGCGTGTATTTCGACCTGCGGAACCCCGCCCAATGGCGGCAAAACCCGTCGCGGCTTTACGGTTTCACGATCGAGGCCTGCCAGGAGGCCGAACGGCTCGGCGCCTCGTCGGCGTGGTTCTCCGAACACCACTTGTTCGACGATGACTACTTGACCAGCCCGCTGACGATGGCCGCCGCGGTGGCGGCACGCACGCAGCGCATGCGCCTGGGGACGGCGATCCTCATCGCGCCGTTGCGGCCGGCCGCGGAGATCGCCGAGCAGAGCGTGGTGGTGGATCTGGTTTCCGACGGCCGCCTGGACCTGGGAATCGGTACCGGCTACCGCGTGCCGGAGTTCGAGCTGTTCGGTGCATCGCTGAAGGCGCGCTACCGGCAGACCGACGACACCGCGCGGCGCCTTCGTGACCTGTTCGGGCCCGGCGGGGTGCGACCACGCCCGGTACAGGATCCGATGCCGATCTGGCTTGGCTACCAGGGCCCGCAAGGTGCGCGCCGGGCCGGGTTGCTGGGGGAGCGGCTGCTGTCGGCCGACGCCGCGCTCTGGGAGCCGTACTCGCGAGGGCTGGCCGAGGCCGGTCACCCGGTCGCGGGCGGGATGATGGCCGGCGGATTTCAGGGCTGGGCCACCGACGACCCCGAACGCGACTGGCCGCTGGTCTCCGAACACCTTGCCCACCAGCTGAACTCATACCGCCGCCACATGGTCGAGGGTACGGATGCTCCGGTGCCCAAACCCGTTGACGTCGATCGGCTCATCAGCTCGCCACGGCCGGGGCCGCTCGGCTCGTTCAGCTACGGCACGCCCGAGCACGTCGCCGAGCAAGTCCGCGCCCATACCGCCGGCGCACCGGTGAGCACAGTGTTTTTGTGGGCATCCATCGGCGGGATGCCCGACGACGCGGTGATGCGCAACATCCACACGATCTGCATCCGGCTGGCGCCGCTGCTGCGGGCCGGCTCGGCCACGGATCGTGAAACGCCAAGTACCCCAATGCAAGTGAAGTAAAGGACACATCATGGCACTGATCCCGGACACCGTGGGCACGTTGCCCTACAAGCTGCTCGACTTCGATCAGCACTCCTATGAGGCGCAGGACTGTTTCACCCGTTACATGCCCAAGGACAAGCTCGACACCGCGGTGCGCCCGATCGTGCTGCCCAGCGGCCATAAGGCGCTGCTGGCCAACGAGCGCATCGTTACCGCGTTTGAGAAGGAGCATGATCTCGACAAGGCCTATGTGCCGGGCTCGTTGGCCGAGATGCTCAAGAAGCGATCCTCGGGTGACCCTGCCGACGCCGATCGATTCTTCGAACCTTTGCAGCCCGAATACCTCGACAAGGATGCCCGGCTCAAGCAGCTGGAGGAGCAGCAGATCGAAAAGACCATCATGTATCCGGGCGGGTGGGCGTTGTTCGCCGAGGAGTTCCTCGACGGCATCGATGCGCTGTATGACAATCTCGAGGCGTTCAACCGCTGGATCGCCGAGGACTGGGGGTTCAGCTACCAGGACACCATTTATGCCCCGGCGATGCTGTCGTTGCGCGACCTGGACCGCTCGGTCGCCGAACTCGATCGTGTGTTGGCCGCCGGCGCCAAATTCATCTACCTACCGGCCGGCCCCGCCTATGGACGCAGCCCCGGTGATCCGTACTTCGATCCGTTCTGGGCGCGCATCAACGAGGCCAGGGCGGTGGTGTGCTATCACATCACGGAATTCTATTATCAGCGCAGCGTGGCTCCCGATTGGGGCTGGAAGATCGGCCCACCATTCCAGTTCTCGGCGTGGCAGTGGCAAAACAGCTACGGTGAACGGCCGATCACCGAAACCTTGTCCGCGCTGATCTTCGACAATCTGTTCGGCCGCTACCCGAACATCCGGGTGTTGGTCAGCGAATTCGGCGCGTCGTGGATACCGCATTTCATCCGGCACATGGACAAAAGCCGCGGCATGGCCCGGCTCGGGCCATGGCTGGGCGGGCCGCTCAAAGAGCGCCCCAGCGCTATCTTCAAACAGCATGTGCGGGTGGTGCCCTATCCCGAAGATGACACCGTGGCACTCGCCGAACAACTCGGCGGCACCGAGGCGCTGGTGATGGGCTCGGACTGGCCGCACGCCGAGGGTCTGCGCGAACCCGCCGAAATGTATTTGCGCGTGGAGGGACTCGGCGACGAGCGGCGCCGCCACTTCTGCCGCGACAACGGCCTGGAACTGTTGAAGAGCTGACGTTGAGCAGCGAGTTCGACGGCGCGGTGGCGCTGGTGACGGCCGCGGCTGGCCTTGGTATCGGTCAGGCGGTCGCTCGGCGCCTGGCGCACGGCGGAGCGCGCGTGGTGGTCACCGACATTCACGAACGGCGCGCCCGCGACGTGACCAAGGCGATGGGCGTGGACTACCCCGGCGCCGAGATCGTCGGCTGCCCGATGGACGCCGGTGATCGCGGCGCGATTGACGCCGTGGTTGATCGGGTGCTCGAAAAGTTCGGCGCGGTAGACATTCTCGTCAACAACGCCGCGGTCAACGTCCTGGGATCCATCTTCGACTACGAGCCGGCCGACTGGGACCGGGTGATGGACGTCAACATCAACGGGCCGTGGTATCTGGCCCGCCGGGTGCTGCCGTCCATGCGCGAGCACGGTCGGGGCGTCGTCATCAACATCGGCAGTTATGCCCCCGATGTCGGCGGCGCCGGGATGGAAACGCCCTACGCGGTCAGCAAGGGCGCTCTGAACACGTTGACGCGCTGCCTGGCACATGAGGGCGGGCCCTACGGGATCCGGGCCAACACCGTCAGCATGGGCATGGTCGAGGGCACCAAGTTCATGATGGATCACCCCGAGCTGCGGCAGCGCCACGACTCGCTGGGCCCGCTGGGCTCCCTGCCGGACAAGAACGAAATCGCCGAACTGGTAGCCTTTCTCGCTTCAGCGCGGGCGGCTCACATCACCGGCGAGATCGTCAATGTGTCCGGCGGCGCCTACATGCGCAACTGAAAGCCTGCCGGCACAATCACCGGAATAGCGCTCCGCGGCCACGGACATCACGGCCGGATTCGCGGGCTCGTTCACCGTTGATCGACATCAGCCGGCCCCACGCCGCTCCGTTAGCGTAACTATCACATTGGGTAAGTTCCACTAACATCTGCTATTGACTTGGCTGCGTCGCGGTCCGTAGCATCAAACACCATCGGTGCAGCGCCGGAGTGGTCGGCGGTAATGCATGGAGGTGGTTGAATGCGGTTGTTCCGGGGTTTGTTTGGCCGCGATGATCAGCACAGGCGGCGGGAGGCGAGGCGCCGAATGTCTCCCCGCGGGTTGGCGTTACCAACTCGGTCCGCATGAGTGCCGCGCGAACGGAGCAAGCAGTGACGAACACGATTTCACAGTCGCCGATCGATCCGTCCGAGCGCGAGTTCGGGCCCAGCGGGATCTCGCTGTCAACCTATCGGTTCCCGACCGGGTGGTTCATCGTGGGCTTCGCCTCCGATCTGAAGGTCGGCGAGGTCAAGCGAGCACACTACTTCGGCGAAGAACTGGTGCTCTTTCGCACCGAGTCCGGCCAGGTGCACGTGCTCGACGCGTACTGTCAGCACCTCGGTGCGAACATGGGCGTCGGCGGCACCGTGGAGGGCGAGAACATCGTCTGCCCCTGGCACGGTTGGCGCTGGCGCGGCGATGGAACTAACGCGCTGATCCCGTACAGCAAGATCGGCTGCAAGCAGAACGTGCGGGTCAAGACCTATCCGGTCGCCGAGTGGTACGGGTTCATCCTGGTCTGGCATGAGCGCCACGGGCGGGCGCCGTACTGGCAACCGCCGGTGCTGCCCGAATTGGAGACCGGCGAGTACTACCCGCTGCATCCGCACAGCCGGATGCTCAACCGGGTCAAGGTGCACCCGCAGATGATTATCGAAAACGCCGCCGACCCGTACCACGTGCAGTACGTGCACAAGGCCGCCAACCCCGCGAACACCGCGTCGTTCGAGGTGGCCGGTTACCACTTGCACGCCACCGTCAACGCCCACTTCGGTGGCGGCCGGGCGCAGACCTGGCTGACTCCCAATGGACCGGTGGACGCCAAGATTATCTACGACAATTACTCGCTCGGGCTGGGCGTGGTCCGATTTCCGAGCGACTTGGTGGCCACCATTCAGGTCACCGGGCAGACCCCGGTCGACGAGGACTACACCGACTACTTCTACACCCAGGCGTCGGTTCGCGAGCCCGGCGACACCGGCGAGGTGCCCACTGGACGCGCCGCGAGATTCCTTGCGCTGCAACAGGAAGTCATCAAACAGGACTTCTTCACCTGGGAGAACATGAAGTACTTGGAGAAGCCCAACCTGGCGCCCGAGGAGGCGCGCGACTATGCGGCGCTTCGCCGCTGGGCGCACCGCTTCTACCCCGGTCGTGAGCCGTCGCCCGACGATTTCGGATACACCGCCGACGGTGCGCCCGATCCCGGCGCGGCCGGCGCGTGATGGCCGCCGTTACGCAATGGTCGCCGCACGCTGATCCGGGTGGCCCGTCGGCGTTCGGCGTCGATGAATTCGGTGTCCCGACGATCCTGGACCGCCGGGCCGCACAGTTTCCGGACCGGACGATGATGATAATCGCCGACACGGCAGTGACTTTCGCGCAGATGCGCGAGCGGTCCCGGGCGGCGGCCAGCGCATTGCTCGAGGCGGGCGTGCGGCGCGGCGACACCGTGGCGCTGTTTATGCCGACCCGCCCGGAGTGGGTGTACTTCTGGCTGGGCGCCGCACACATCGGGGCGGTGAGCGCCGCGGTCAACATCGCCAACAAAGGTGACTTCTTGTCGCATGCGCTGCGGCTGGCCCGCGCGAAGGTGCTGATCACCGACGCCGATCTGCGGCCGCGAGTCGCCGAGGTCGCCGCCACAGTGGACACGTTGAGCTCGGTGCTGGTCTGCGACCAGTTACTCGCCGCAGCATCGCCCGACGTCCCCGATCTCGCGCGCGGTCGCCCCGATGAGGTCGGGGCCCTGTTCTTCACCTCCGGGACCACCGGCCCGTCGAAAGCTGTGGCCACCACGTGGCATTACCTGTTCTCGGTGGCGGCAGCGGCGGTCGCGGCGTGGGAGTTTCGCCCCGGTGAGGTGCTGTGGTCGGCGATGCCGCTGTTTCACCTAAGCGCTGCACCGCTGATACTGGCCCCGATGCTGGCGGGCGCCACCACCGTTCTTCGGTCGTCGTTTCACCCCGGCCAGGTGCTGGATGACATACGTGACTGTGGCGCAGCGGGTTTCGTCGGCGTGGGGGCGATGGTGAGAATGCTGTGCAACCAGCCGGCCGATCCACGCGATCGCGACAACCCGTTGCGGTTCATCTCGGCGGCGCCGATCGCGGCTGAGGTGTACCGGCGCATCGAACAGCGGTACGCGGTCCGGATCGTCACGATGTACGGGATGACCGAGGCCTTTCCGATCGCCTGCAAGAGTGTGTCCGAGGACGGCGTGCCGGGCACGTCGGGCCGGATCAATCCCGCTTTCGAGGTACGCATCGTCGACGACAATGACAAGCCGCTGCCCGCCGGTTCGGCCGGCGAAATCACCTGCCGGGCAAGGCGACCACACATGATGAGCGAGGGGTATGCGACACCCCCCGGTGACGGTCCGCAGCTGCGCATCCAGCCGCACCCGGACTGGTTTCACACCGGCGACATGGGGTCACTGGAGGAGGACGGCAACCTGACCTATGTCGACCGGGTGAAGGACTCGCTGCGCCGCCGGGGGGAGAACGTGTCGTCGGTCGAGGTCGAAACGACTGTGATGGCTCACCCCGCAGTGCTCGAGGCCGCCGCGGTCGGCATACCCAGCGACCTCGGCGAGGACGACATCCTGCTGGTCGTTGCGCCGCGGCCAGGCGCCGCGCTGGACTACACCGAACTGCTCGATTTCTGCGCGGCACGCATGCCCTACTTCTGCGTGCCGCGATATGTGGAAATCGTTGACGGGCTGCCGAAGAACGCGATCGGGCGGGTCCGCAAGGATCTGCTGCGCAGCCGGGGACTGAGCGACACGGCCTGGGACCGCGAAGCGCACGGCTACATCCTGAGTCGGTGAGGAGAACCGCATGACCCTGACCTACCAACAGCAGTGGGTACTCGACGCAGTCGCGGCCCGGGCAGCGATCCTGGACTTAACCGCCCGGCACAACCGGTGCTACAGCGCCGGGGATCTGCCCGGCTGGCTTTCCACCTTCCGCCATGCCGGCGCCTCGTATGTGTGCGGCTCGCAAACGTTCACCGACCTGCGGGCGGCGTTCGACGGCGGCGACGGCAAGCGGCTGATCACCACCGACCATGAAATCTGCGTCGACGGTGTCGAAGCCACCCAGCGCTGTGTGGCGTTGCTGATCAGTGGCGCTCGGCTGCAGGCCACCGGAATCTACGACGACCGCCTGATTTATGAGCGCGGCGGTTGGTACTTCGCCGCGCGGGAGTTGGCCTGGGACCTCGTGCCACGCGAGGCCGCGGTGCTGGCATAGCTAAACCACCCGAGCCGAAATCGAGGGCGTCGCCACACGATTGCGGCTAATCGGCGCGGCGTCGCCTCCCGCTCGGCTTCCAGGTCGCCAACGAAATACTCGACAAATCCAGGCTGTCGGTGAGATCCATCTGGCCCGACCCGACGCGGCCAAGAAACTCCTTCATCACGTCATCGGGATCGCGGTCCAGCTCGTAGATCGCAAGGTAGCGGTGCGCCGGAGCAGGCAACTGCGCCGGCGCCTCATCACCCTCGGGAAGCTTCATCGGGGCCAACTCGTAACGCTGCGCGGCAACCACACCCGGGACGGCGAGCACATCGCCGAGGTGGCGCGAGTCGTACCACTCGTTGAAGGCGTCGTCTTGTCCCTCAACGGCGTTGGTGAAAACCAACATCAAGCTGTCAGCCATCGGGGAACCACCTTCCCTCGAGTAAGTGCCACTATCACTATATCGGGGCGTGTTTGAATGTCAACGCCGCTACGTTTTCGTGATCGCCGCACAGATGCAGCAGCGCTGTTTTCCTAACTCATCGATTCCATTGGCGTTTGTCTACGGTGTAGAGGTAGGGCAGCACGAACATCGGCGATAGGTAGAACAGGTTGAAAAGCCACCACCCCATGCCGAACTGAGAGTTGGCCATACGCACCGGAAAATCCAAGCTCATCGCCATGGTGTAGCCCACCCACAGAAACAGATACAGCCAGGCCGAGACTTTCATAAAGTGCAGGCCCCAGGTCTTCATCTGCAGGAAGGCCCAGGCGCTCACGGTGCGCATCGGCATCAAGATGAAGACAGCCAGCAGCTGCCACATCTTCTCGGAATGGTTCTCGACGCCGCCCAGCGCGCCGCGGTTGTAATTCAGATAGAACGCGCCGTCGAAGAATCGTCCGTAACCGGTGATGAAGGTGCGGCCGACCACGGTGTTGTGCGCAAAGGTGTCCAGCGACCACGGCAGGAAGTTGATCATCCCGTCGATCATGCAGAACGCACCGATAACGGTCGCCGCCCAGGGACGCACATTGGTGCCGGCCTTGACCGACCGCCACAGCTTGACCAGACCGATGATAAGAGGAATTGTGCCCAGTGGGCCGATTATCATTGTGCCGCAAAGCAAGACGCCCGCGGCCAGCCAGCCGTCTGCCGGCTCGACCCAGCGTGATTTCTTTTCGGGCCCGGTCAACGACGACGGCTCCGTCGGCGCCGTCGACGCTGATTCAGGCGTCGTTGGTGATGAATGCTTTACGACCATCCGAACCTCACTAGTATCGCCGGGAACATCGTCGTGCACTCGATGATCAAACCTGCCAGCAGGAAAAAGCAGATATAAGTCAAGATTCGATGCAGTAGTGAGACGCCCTTTCCGATCTCGGCGTTCGCTGACGCCGGAGCCTGCTCAGCCGGGACGAACCGACTTCCCAGGAACCACCACGCAGCCAGGATGGCGATGTCTGCGACGATCATGCCGACGAGCCGCACAACGTCATGCATGATTACCTCCTACCGGTAGTGAAATACCTGGAACGCTTGAACGGTCAGGATGGTGGCTGCCCACACCCCAGCCAGAATGAAAAAGCCGATCACTGCGGCCATTCGCGAGTTCATAAATTGCCCTCCTTTCATGCGGCGTTGCGTTGGTTAGGCGCTTTGTGTCTGCTCGCAAATGGTCTGCCGTTGCCGCGATTCGGCGATTTCCTGCTTCAGCCCGGTCAGCAAGATGTCGAGTGCTAGCGCGAAGGTGTCGACGTCGGTCTTGTTGCGTGCCCGGCCCCGCACCGCGACTCGCGACCCCAGCCACAAGTAGGTGACAGCCCGATACACCAGATACGCCTCATCGGCCGTAAGGCCTTGGCTGGTAAGGGCAGCGATCCCCTGGCGACGAAGCTCGTTGGCTGTGGGCGAAGTAGGCGAATGGGCGATGATGATCTCGTCTAACCCCGGGTACTGATCGACTAATGCCTGCAACCCCAGCACCTGAGCTCTCAACGCCAACCAGCCATCGCCGGCATCCGGCGACATCGGCGGTGCCTGGCTCAAAATCTTTTCCACGACGAGGGCGACTAGCGCCTCGCGACCGGCGACGTGCTTGTACAGCGCGCCGACCGACACCTGCAGCTTGTCGCTAACCGCGCGCATCGTCAGGTCGGCCATCCGCCGGCGCGCGATCTCCAGCGCAGCCTCGACGATCGACTGTTCGTCGAGACGCTCGGTACGGACCCGCGGCCGACCAACCATACGCCGTATAGTAAACAGCGTTCATCATGATGGTCAAGTCACTTCTGCCTTTCTTTCCTTGGTCACGCCGGCTGATCTATGCCGCGGCGTCCAGTCGGCTCGAATACCAACGGGCGTGACAGCTGGGCCAGCCGCGGCTCAGCCGCAGCAGCGGTTGGCCGAGTGGATAATCGTCGGCCCTTCCACGAGACGAGCGCCAGAAATGTTGGCGGGCATCTGCTGGGGGAGAGGCTTCGGAACTTTCCGGTAGGAATCAGTACGGGGCGTCCAGCTCGGTAAACATTGGAAAATGCCGCACATTCGTCGTCAGCAGGTCGGCATCGATGACGATCGCAGTCGCGGCGATCAAGTAGTCGACGGCACCGATACCGCTATGGCTCTTTCGGTACCGACGGGCGAGTTGTCCCCCGACACGGGCAATGTCTTCGGTCACGTTGGCCCATTGCAGGGCCGAGCAGAACTCCTCAAGCGCACGGACCTCCTTGTCTCGGGTACCCGCAAGGAGCTCGAATCGGACCAATTCGCTGGCCGCTAGGTCTTCGCCGTCGTCAACCAGCGACGCGAGCAACTCGACAGCAGCAGGCTCGCCCCGCAGGTGATCCACAGCGATAGTGGTGTCAATGAGCTTCATGCCAGACCGAGTTGGCTTAGCCGCTCGTTAAGGTCGCCGCGAACGGCGTCGACGTAATCAGCACCAGTGAAGCTCCGCCCGCGCCAGGAGCCGGCGCTGCGCTTCAGCGCGGCGGTCCGGTCATCTTTGTTGCGGCTTCCGTACGTGATGCGAATTGCCCGACGAATCAGTTCTGACCTGGATGCGCCACTTGCCTTTGTGGCGCGATCTAGGAGTTCGATCTCCTCATCATTCAGCGTGATTTGCGTCCGCACTACATCATCTTACATCTGATGATGTATGCGGTCGATCGGCCGATCTGCGGTGGTGCACGACACCGTCGGGGGCACGGACGGCGGGTGTTACCGGGCTGCGAGAATCAGATCAGCGGCGTGCCAGGCCATCGCCATCACCGGGCCGTTGAGGTTGCCCGAGACCATCGTTGGCATCACCGAGCAGTCCATCACGCGCAGGTTGTCGACGCCGCGCACCCTCAATGACGAGTCGACGACATCATCGTCGGCCGGTCCCATCGCGCATGTGCCTACCGCGTGATAGCCGCAATAGCCCAAGTCCAGCCCGGCGTCGATGACGGCGTCGGCGCTCGTGACATCGGGCCCGGGGCTGACCTCGCGCTCCAGATACTGCGAAATCGGTGCCTGGCTGAACAATTGGCGCATCGTGTTGAACAGTGCGACACCGGTGTCTCGATCATGCTGGGTGGCAAAGAAGTTCGGCTCGATGTCGGCGGGCGCCGCCGGGTCCGTCGAGATAATCGTGAGATAGCCCTCGCTGTCGGGACGCAGCACGTACCCGATCGCCTGGATGCCCGGCTCCCGCTCCAATCCGAGTTCCTTGCCGGCTTCGTACGGTGCGGCCGAAAACGGCGCCATCAAAATCTGTGCGTCGGGGCGGGACTGATCCGGTGAGGACTTGAAGAAGCCGATCACGTCGTAGGCCGCCGTCGACAGCGGACCCTTATGTGTCAGCAGGTATTTGGCGGCAGTGATCGCCTGTCGTGCCGGTGTGGCGAGCAGCCGGTTGTACCCGATGTTGCGGTTCAGCCGAAACTGCAGGGCAAAGCAATGGTGCTCGCGCATGCGCCGCCCGACGTTGGGGCTGTCGACGATGGTGTCGATGCCCAGGTTGCGCAGCAGCGAGCGTTCACCGATGCCGGAGAGCTGCAGCAGCTTCGGCGTTGCCAGACTGCCCAGACAAAGAATGGTTTCCCGGCCCGCGGCGTAGGTGATGTGCCGCTGCTTTGCGGTCGATGCTTCAACCCCGACCGCTTTATCACCTTCGAACAGAACACGATTGACGGTGGTATTCACCGCGATCGTGAGGTTTTCGCGTCGGCGGGCAGGGCGCAGGAACGCCCGCGATGCGCTTACCCGCCGACCGTTTTTGATGGTGCGGGCCGCGGGGCCGATCCGCTCGCTGTCGTCGCCGTTAGCGTCGTCGGTGATTGACCAGCCCAGCTTGGCGCCGGACTCGATCAGCTGGTCGCAGGGCTCCATGAGGTCGGTCCCGATCGAGATGTCCAGCGGCCCGCCGGCACCGCGCATGTCGTTGGCGCCGAGCTGATGGTTCTCGATACGCCGGAAGATCGGCAGCATGGTGTCCCAGCCCCACCCCGGGTTGCCCCGCTGCACCAGTGCGTCGTAATCGGCGGCGCTGCCGCGGTTGTAGACCATTCCGTTGATGGAGCTCGACCCGCCGAGCGTTCGACCGCGCGCCCACTGCTCCACGCGGGCCGACGGCCCGATCGGCCGGACCGGATATTGCCAGGCCAGTTTGGGATTGGTCAAAAGCTTGCCGAATCCCTTCGGCACGTGGATCAGCGGATTGGTGTCTTTAGGACCGGCCTCGATGAGCAGCACCCGGTTGCGGGAATCCTCCGATAGCCGGTTGGCCAGTACGCAGCCGGCCGAGCCGGCGCCGACGACGATGTAGTCGAAGTCGCTCATTTGGCCGGGCTGGCGATGGTCTTGATGCGCAGGTAATCCCGGAAGCCGGCGACGCCGTGCTCGACCCCGACGCCGCTGATGCCCCAGCCGCTAAACGGCGCATCCGGGCCCAGATAGAACGAGTTGTTGATGTTGACCGTGCCGGCCCGCAGCCGATTGGCCACCCGCCAGGCGCGCTCCTCGTCGCGGGATTGCACGTAGGCCGACAGGCCGTACCGAGTGTTGTTGGCGACCCGCACCGCCTCGTCGTCGTCGCCCTGGTAGCGAATCACCGAGAGCACCGGGCCGAACACCTCGTTCTGGGCGATCTCGGAGTTTTCGTCGACGTCGGCGACCACGGTCGGCTCATACCAGAACCCCTTGCCGCCGCGGTCGCCGCGCTTGCCGCCGCACAGCACCCGGGCGCCCGCCTGCTTGGCACGATCGACCATGCCTTCGATGCGCTCGAGCTGCTCGGCGCGGATGATCGGGCCCACCACGGTGGTCGGCTCGGTCGGGTCACCCCACGGCAGGTTGCTGACCATCGTCTGAAGCCGTTGCAATACCTCGTCGTAGATGTCGGCGTGCACGATCATGCGGGTGGCCAGCGCGCAGCCCTGCCCGCTGCTGGACATGCACATGCCCACCCCGAGGGCACACGCCATGTCGAGGTCGGCGTCGGGCAGCAACAAATTGGCCGACTTTCCGCCCAGTTCGAGCACGACATGGCGGATGCCGTTGGCGGCGCGCTCCATGATGCGCTGGCCGACCCCGGGCGAGCCGGTGAAGTGGAACATGTCGACCCGCGGATCGCCGGTGAGCGCGTCGCCGGCGATCGCCTTGTCCGCCGAGCTGATCATGTTCACCACACCGGGCGGTACATCGGTCTGGCTGATGACCTGCGCCATCTTCGCACCCGTCAGCGGAGTGTCCGGAGCGCTTTTGAGCACCACCGTGTTACCCGTGGCCATCGAGTGGGTGACCTTCCAGATCGCCGTCATAAACGGGGCATTCCACGGCGTGATGGCGCCGACGACGCCGTAGGGCTCATAGCGGATGCGCCGGTCGCTGTTCATCCCGAGGATTGTGTGGGAGCCGATGTCTTCCTCCCAGGGGAAGGAGGTGGTCAGCTCATTCCAGAAGTCCATCCCGTCGATCATCACGTCGACGTGAGTGGGCAGCACCGAGCCGGCTATGCCCGCCTCGGCGGTGACCAGCGTGCGGAAAGCCTCGGCCTCGTTGCGCAGCGCCGCCTGAAGCTGCTCGAGGCAATGGCGGCGAAACTTGTGGTCGGTGCCCCACGCCGTCTCGTCGGCGGCCCGGCGGGCGGCCGTCACCGCGTCGTAGACGTCCTCCGGGCCGGCGTCGGCGGCGGTGGCCACGACGGACTCGTCGGCCGGGTTGATGACCTCGTAGCGTTCGCCCGACTTGGCCTCCCGGAACTCGCCGTCGATGAAGAGCCGGCCTTCATAAGAGGTCTCGGTCATTTGGTGGCCTTTCACTATCCGTGCGGGCAGGGCTGATTGGCGTCCCAAGCTTTATCCTTTACACTGTAACGTTATGTCGAGCGCAGCACAACAGCCCGGCGCCACTCTGGGACAGATGCTGGCGCACGTCCATCGCTCCGACCCCAACTCACCGATGTATGCGCCGGCATCTGCGACGGGCGTGCTGCTGTGTCACGGTTGCCGCGACCTGAATCGGTGCCGGATGGGGCTGCAGCGCGAGACGCTGCGCTCCGACGGTGTCGTCGTCAGTGAGCTGATGTGCCCCCCCGACAGCGAGGGCGGGCCCAATGTGGCGCACGGCGGGTGGACCGCAGGCATGCTCGACGAGCTGGTCGGGCACACGATGATGCTGCGCGGCGAATTCGCCGTCACCGGCACGCTGGAGGTGGTTTTCCACAAGCCGATGCCGATCGAGTTACCGCTGATCGCCACCGCGCAGATCGAGCGCCGGGAAGGCCGCAAGGCATTCGTGTCGGCCCGGATCGAATTAGCCAGCAGCCGAGCACTTCTCGCGTCAGCGAAGGCGATCATGGTCCTGCGCCCGGCGAATCACTTTGAGCGCCACGAACAATGGCTGCAAACCCAGGTGAACCATGAACCACAGTGACGCCGCGATGGTCTGCGCCAGACTACGTGAGGAGAAGTAATGGGATTGCTCGACGGCAGGGTGGCGTTCGTCACCGGTGCGGCCCGCGGCCAGGGCCGCAGCCACGCGCTGCGCCTAGCCGGGGAAGGCGCCTCGGTCATTGCGATCGACATCGCCGACGCGGTGTCGACACACAACACCTACCCGCCGGCGACCGACGCCAACCTCAAGGAGACCGCCGGGCTGCTCGAGCACGCGGGCCGGCCGTTCGTCGTCGAGACCGCCGACGTCCGCGACCTCGCCACGCTGGAGCGGATCCTCGGCGATGCGGTGGGCCGGCTGGGTGGCCGCCTCGATGTCGTGGTGGCCAACGCCGGCATCTGCAATTGGGGCCGGTTCTGGGAGATGTCCGAGGAGCAGTGGCTGACACTGGTCGACGTCAACCTGTCCGGGGTGTGGCGCACGATGAAGGCCGCGGTGCCGCACATGATTTCGGCCGGCAACGGGGGATCGATCATCACCGTCAGCTCGGTCGCCGGGATCAAGTCGTTGCCCGGGCAGGCGCACTACAGCGCGGCCAAGCACGGTGTGGTGGGTCTGACCAACAGCGCGGCGATCGAGCTCGGCGAATACGGCATCCGTGTCAACTCGATCCACCCGTGGGGGGTGGCGACACCGATGGGCGAAGACCCGTACACCGCAACGATGCTCACCGAGCATCCCAGCTACATCATGTCGTTCGGCAACATGCTGCCCTCGCTGACGATGGCCGATCCGGGCGACATCTCCGACGCCGTGGTGTGGCTGGCCTCGGACCTGTCACGCACCGTCACCGGCACCCAGCTCACCCTGGACACCGGAGCCACGAAGGTCTAGGGGTGTCCATGACGATGAGTGACGACGAACTGGTCGAACACTTTCCCGGCCAGCCGATCACGCACGACAACGCCGAGCATTACCGTGGCCGGCTGCGCCGCCAGCTGCTGATGAACCGGTGCCAGAGCTGCGGTCACTGGCACGCCCCACCCCGGCCGCTGTGCCCGCAGTGCTGGTCGTTCGACGTCACCGCGACGCCGGTGCGCGGGGAGGGAACGATCTTCCTGGCGATCTTCCTGCATCAGGGACCGCCGACGCCCGGCGTCGACTACACGGTGCCGTACCCGGTGGTGACCGTGGAGCTCGACGAGCAGCCTGGTCTGCGGTTCACCTCCACGGTGATCGGCGCCGGCAACGCCAACATCCGCATCGGCAAACGCGTACGGCTCGGGTGGATCGAGCGCGCGGGCGCCCCGCTGCCGGTCTTCGAACTAAGCGATGTGGCGCCGTGAGCGACCTGACGCGCAACACGATGAAAAACCGGGTGGCGATCTGCGCGGCGGCCACCACGGGGTTCGTCGCGAAGAACACTGCCCGCAGCCAGACATCGCTGGCCGCGCAGGCCGGCATCGACGCCGTGCGGGCCTGCGGCTTGACCAAGAACGACATCGACGGGCTATGCGGCAGTTGGCCTTCGGCGCATGAGTTGCAGTCCGCGCTGGGCCTTCCCCGCCTGACCTGGTCGGGCAACCCCATGATTCCGCTGGTCGACCACATCGCCACGGCCGCCGCGGCGGTGCACGCGGGCTTGTGTGAAACGGTGCTCGTCTACCACGCGGCCTACCGCGCGGCCTGGAACACCGGCTCAGCGCTCAAAGACCCGTTTCGCCGCATCGCGACCCCCGGGCTCAACGACCCCAAGCCGGGCCCGGAAACCATGGCGGCGGCAGTCGGGTACGCCGGTTGGGCATCGCGCTATCTCTACGAATATGGGGCCACCCGTGAGGATTTCGGCATCGTCGCGCTCAATGCACGCGCCAACGCTGCCCGCAACCCGCACGCCGCCATGCGGGCACCGCTGACGATGGACGATTACCTCAACGCACGGATGATTCGCGAGCCGCTGTGTCTCTACGATATGGATGTCGCCGTCGACGGAGCAGATGCGTTCATCCTCACCACCGCCGAACGTGCCCGGGACCTGGCGCTGCCGCCGGTGCTCATCCACGCCGCGGTACTGGGCCAGGTGGCGCCCAACGAGGAGGATCAGACCGCGGGCTTGCGCGCCAACGGCCAGCAAGTCGTCATCGACACGCTAAAAGCCAAGAGCGACTTCTGGATCGGCGATGTCGATGTGTACTTTCCCTACGACGGTTTCACCCCGATCGCGTTGAACTGGATTGAGAACGCGGGCTGGTGCAAACCGGGCGAGGGCGGCGCGTTTCTTGGCGATCATTGGGACGCCGCGGCGGGCCGGGTGCTCATCGACGGCAGAGTTGCAGTCAATCCGCACGGCGGATCGCTGTCGGAGGGAGCCACCCAGGCGTCCGGGCACATTCGCGAGGCGGTGCACCAACTGCAGGGACTGGCTGGGGAGCGCCAGGTGCCCGATGCGCAGCGTGCGCTGATCACCGCGGGGGGATTCTTCTTCAACGCCCAGGGCCTCACCTTGGTGGCGGGGTGAAAGCCGCTCCGCGGATACGTCTGCAGGTCGTGGGCGGACGCAAATGAGGTTCTCGCCTGCAGATCACGCTCATCGCTATGCAGGGCCGAACCGCATTCCTAGGGTTGAGCCTTGCAGTCATCCGCAGAAAAGGATTCAGATGTCAATGAACATCTCCGGCGAAAGACAGGCCGACGTCGCACCCGGTCATGAACCGCCTCGACGTAACCATTTCGGGGCAATGACAATGGAATCCGACATCTGCAGCACGTGCACGGAGTCGCTCCACAGCGTGCAGGCCTTTGTGGAACGGCGCTCGACAGACACCGAGGTGCGCCGGTGGATGGTCGCCGGCGGAGCCGGCGACCCGGACCTGTGGGCCGAGATGGCTGGCCGGTTCGGCCTGCAGGGTCTGCTCATTCCGGAGAAATACGGCGGTAGTGGCTGGGGATTCGGCCTGGTGACCCGTATGCTCGAGCAAACCGGCGCAGCGCTGCTGGTGGCCCCCTACCTGTCGTGCGTGTTGTCGGCCGGTGCGCTGATGTTGTCCGACGACGACGCGTTGAAGTCCGAATACCTTCCCGGTATCGCCTCCGCGGAATGGTTCGGTGCGCTGGCCCTGGCCGAAGTGCCCGGCCGATGCGACGCCGAGTCGGTTAGCGCATATGCCGATGTGGACGCCGATGGTTACCGGGTGAGCGGGGTCAAGTCACAGGTGATCGATGGCCAATACGCCGACTTCTATGTCGTCTCGGCGCGCAGCGGCGACGACACACGGCTGTTCATCATCGACTTCGACGCGCCCGGCATCACCGTGCGGCCACTCAAACCGCTCGATCAGACACGGCCGCTGGCACAGCTGGAGTTCCACCGAACCCCGGCACGCCCGCTGTCCGACGATCCGCACGCGGTCGACCATCTACAGGCGATATGTGGAATTGCGTTGGCGGCAGAGCAAGTCGGCGGAGCCCGGCGTTGCTTCGACATGGCGGTCGAGGCGGTGAAAACCCGAGCCGGGACCGCCCCACCGGGTGGCGATTCGCAGGCGATCAAACGTAAATGCGCCGATACGTTGCTCGCCGTCGAGTCGGCCCGCTTCGCCGTCTACCACGGGGCTCAGATGCTCGATGAGCACAGCGGAAACCTCTGTGCGGCAAGCGCTATGGCGCAGGTCCAGTGCTCACGGGTGTACCTGGATATAGCGGCGGAAAATATGCAGATACAGCGCGACGATGGCTCGGCCCGGATGTATCGGGCGGAGTTGCACTTCAACCGGGCCAAAAGTTCTGAGATGCTCTTCGGCGAACCGGCTGTCCATCGCGAGCGGCTGGCGGCTCTGGTGGGTATCTGACGCCGACGTACTGCCGATAGCCGGACCCCACCAGCAAGCAACACGGCGGATCGTTCACGGTCGCGGCTCGCGTGGTAAACCCAGGACGCGTTCGGCCAAAATATTGCGCTGGACTTCTGACGTACCACCGCCAATGCGCAGCCCGAACGATTCGAGATAGTCCTCGATCTTGGTGATGTCGGTCAGCACGGCGAACTTGTGCACCGCGTGATTCAGCTCGGTGGCAACAAGTTTGAGCGCACTGCCCGCCGGACCCGGTTGGCCGCCGTGCTGCTGCTCAGAGACACTCTTGTACAACAATGCCCGCACCGCGAAGACGTCATCGGCAAGTTCTTGCAGTCGATGCATCAGGACCGGGCGCGCAGAGTAGGTCTCGGCAAGCTCTGCCACCACCCGCTGCAACCCGATGATCATGGCGGCGAACGCGGTGCTGCGCTCGAACAACAGCGTCGCGGTGGCCACCTTCCAGCCCTCACCCACACCGCCGAGCACATCGGTCAGCGGAATCCGCGCGTCTTGGAAGAAGACCTCGCAGAACTCGGGTCTGCCGGTGATGGCGGTAATGGGCCGCACGGTGATTCCCGGCGTGCGCATATCGGCGATCAGATACGTCAGACCGCCGTGGCGATCCGCCGGATCGGTGCGGACCAACAATTCGCACACATCGGCGTGCTGGGCGCGGGTGTTCCAGATCTTTTGACCGTTGACGACGAGGTAGCCGTCATCGACGACACCCCGCGTCGTTATCGACGCCAGGTCCGAGCCGGCGCCCGGTTCGGAGAAGCACTGCGCAACAAGAAGATCGCCGCCGAGGATGCCCGGCAGCCACCGGCGGCACTGCTGCTCGGTGCCATGGGCGATGATGGTCGGTCCGGCATGCGAGAGCCCGACGAAGAACGGTTCACCGCCGCGGCCCCCGGCACGCTGGTGCTCTTCGTGGAAGATCATTTGGCGAGCCGGCGACGCACCTTGGCCGCCGTACTGCACAGGCCATGCGATGCCGGCCAGACCCGCTTGCGCCAAGCGCTTCTGCCACTGACGCTGCGCGGCAAGGTATTCGGCGTCGACATCGGCGCCAACGCAGCTCAGCGGCGGCAGTTCGGGTGCCGGGTTCGCGGCAAACCAACGGCGCAAGTGCTCACGGAACTCGCTGTCGCTGAAGTCGTTCAGCGCCACGGTGTCAGACGCGATCATGGTTGCGGACTGCCCACGAGTCGTGCGATCTCGTCGCGGTTGACCTTGCCCGAGTCGTGGCGCGGTATCGCGTCCACGAACACGACGCGCCGCGGTAGTTCGTAGGCGGCCAGCCGGTCGCGCAGAGCCCGCCGGATCGCGTCGGCGTCGGCCGTTGCGTCCCTTTGTAGTACCACGGCGGCGACGGGAACCTCGCCCAACCGTTCGTCGGGTACCCCGGCGACAGCGGAGTCGGCAACTCCGGGCAGATCGTTGAGCGCCGCCTCGACTTGGGCCGGATAGACGTTGAATCCGCCGCACACCACCATGTCTCGCACCCGGCCCACCACGAAGAGAAAACCGCTGTCGTCGAGCCGCCCGAGATCCCCGGTGCGCAACCACTTTCCGGGATCGGCGGGCCGGCCGCCGGTGTCGAGGTAGCCAGACATCGCCGAGGCAGCACGCGCCGCGATCTCGCCCACTTCGCCGGTTGGCACCGGCGTGCCGTCCGGGCCGAGAATGGCGACCTGGACTCCCGGGGCAATACGGCCCACGGTACCGGCCGGCCGCTCGAACGCGATGGCACCGGCGAACTCCGTTTGCCCGTAATTGCGCAGCACCGGAACGTGGTATTTGGCCTCGAACGCGATACGTGTCGCTTCGGGAATGGCCGCCGTGCCGACCGTGACGCTGTCCACGCCGGGCAGCTGCGCTTCGCCATCGGCCTGAGCCAATTCCCACACCATCGCCGGTGTCAAACCCAGCACGCCGAGCCGGTAGCGCTGAGCAAGGTCGAAAACCCGCTCAGCGGAGAACTTCTCGACCAGCAGCGCCGGCTTGCCGAGCCACCACGCGGTCAGCACACCGAGAAAGCCACCCATGTGGGCGATCGGAACCAGCACGATCCGCGGCCCCCGCGCGGGCTCACGCGGGGCACGACCATCCTCGGAAAGACCGTTACCCCGGGCGATACCGGCGACGCTGCCGCGCAGCGCCGAAAACGCCAGCGACGCCCCCTTCGGGGTGCCGGTGGTGCCCGAGGTGAACATCACCACCGCCTCACCGGCGGGAGCAAACTCCCGGACGCCGGTGTCCACGACGTCTACCTTCAGGCCCTCGCCGGCGAGCGGGGTCAGGCGGGCGGCGGCTGCGGTGGCGATGAGGCGGCGGCGTACCTCGGGCTCGGGCACCATCGTGCTCGCCGCGACGATCGAGCAGCCGGCGCGCCACGCTGCGTGAATCGCCACCACGGAAGCCGCGTTGTTCGCCAGCCGGGCCAGCACCCGGGTGCCGGGCACGAGTTGCGCTGCTACCTGCTCGCTGGCCTGCGCCAGCCGGCCGAAGCTGTATTCGGCCCCATCGACGATCAGCGCCGTGCTCGCGGGTGCGGCCACCGACAGGCGGGTCAAAAGATCGTCCACACCCGTCTTGCCCGACACCGACGCCACGCCCACGCTTGCCTCCCTGGAATCGACTGGCACTGAAAACCGTACGAGCCGCAAAAGCGTTTGGACACTGCAGCGAGCGCCGCGAAGCGAAAGCCGAATTTTCGCAAAACAGTTAGCCAGGTGGCCGCCGGCATGTGATCTTGAGTAGTAAATGTGCAGCTAAGGCAAGGACCCGGATGAGCAGCGATGTCACACATGCTCGGCTGGAGCTGGCCGGTGCTGCGGGGTCGTTGTGTGCAGATCGGTGGGTCGCCGGCGGCGACCGCGGCGCACTGCTGATGCTGCACGGCGGCGGCCAAACGCGACACTCGTGGAACCGTGCTGCACGATCACTGGCGGCCGAGGATTGGCAGGTGTTCACCGTCGATGCCCGCGGCCACGGGCAAAGCGCGTGGGCGCCCGACGGCGACTACAGCATCGATGGCTTCGTTGCCGACTTCTTACTGATCACCGAGCAGGTGCAGCGACTTACCCGCACGCCGATCCCACCAGTCGTGGTGGGGGCTTCACTGGGTGGCATCACCGCGCTCTTGGGCCAGGGCGAACGAGGAGGCGCCGCCCGCGCGTTGGTGCTCGTCGACATCGCGCCGCGGATCGAAATGGCCGGCGCCCAACGGGTCGGCGCCTTCATGCGATCGGCGCCGTCGGGTTTTGCCTCCCTGGAGGAAGTGGCCGACGCCGTTGCGGCCTATCAGCCGCATCGCAGAAGACCGGCTAACACCGACAATCTGCGGCGCAACGTGCGTTACGGGGAGGACGGCCGCCTGTACTGGCACTGGGATCCGCAATTCTTGCGCCTGGGCGACGAGGCGAACGATGCGCCACTGCGTCACCAGCGCCTGATAGCGGCCGCTCGCCGCATCGACGTGCCCACCCTGCTCGTGCGCGGGGCGATGTCGGACATTGTCAGCGACGACGGCGTTGACGAGCTCCTGGAGCTGATCCCGGCGGCGAGGGTCGTCGACGTCGCCGGAGCCGCCCACATGGTGGCCGGCGACGACAACGCGGTCTTCGTCGACCAGATGACCGACTTCCTGCTGGGCCTGCCAGCCGGCAACGAGGCGAACAATTCGTAGCGAGAACGGCATTTGCTGCCAAACCGCCACCTAGATGTTGCGTCGGCGCGCTGCGAACGAGTTCTCTAAAAGCACCTGATGCCGCTCTCACGATGAGGACGCCGACGTGAACTTCGCAATGGACGACGACGCGCTTGGCCTTGTCGACTCCATTGCCGATTTCTTCGAGCGGCGCGGTGATGCCCGGGCTATCGCCGAAGCTGCGGCGACTTCGACGACAGCCGATCGCCGACGCTGGGCCGCCTTGTGTGAGATGGGATTACCCGTCCTGCGTCTCGCAGGGCCCGACGGTATCGGCGCCGGGCTGCTGGAGGCCACCGCGGTCGCCGAGAAAATCGGCGCCGTTCTGCTGCCCGAACCTGCGGTTGCCGCCGTAGTCCTTGCTGATGCCTGGAGCTCTCACCCGCAAGCAGCGCAGCTTCTCGACGATCTGTGCAGCGGTGCCCGCATCGTCGCGTTGTGCGGGTTCGACACCGTCGAGCTGTCCGGCGCCGGTGAGGTCAGCGGGCAGGCGACGGTTCCCGACGACGGTGTCACCGATGCCGTCGCACTGCCGGCTCGAGACCTTGACACCGCCGAGTCGGCAATCGTCGTCATCGACCGAGCCGGGCTTGGCCCGCCGATCGACCGAACGGTCGTGGATCCCAGCCGACCCACCGCGGTGATCAACCTGGGCGCTGTGAAGCCGCTCGACGTGTTGCGGCTCAGCAACCCATCCGCAGACCGGATCCGCCGTGAACTGACAGTGCTGACCGTCGCCGAGCTGGTGGGCGGCATGCACAAAGTGCTCGCCGACACCCTCGACTACGTCAAGACGCGCGAGCAGTTCGGCCGCGCCATCGGCAGTTTCCAAGCCGTCAAGCACAAGCTGGCCGACATGTATGCGGCAACCGAGCAGGCACGAGCGGCCGTGCAGTTCGCCGCCCTGCAGTGCGCGAACCCGGATGGTGAAGCGTCGGCGGCGGTGGCCTCGGCCGCGCGATGGGTGCCGCGCTCTGCGATCAAGCTGTTCGAGGACGCGATTCACCTGCACGGCGCGATGGGGTATTCCTGGGAGATCAGCGTGCACCTGCACCTGCGCCGCGCACTGGCCACCCGCGCACTGGTAAATAACGCCGAAGCCATTTCCTTGCACTGTGTTTCGGCTACCTCAGGGGCGGCGTGATGTCGTCGGTGTTCCGGGAACGAGTCCGGGCCTTCCTGCGGGCCAACGATCCCGGTCCTGCCCCGAAAGACCCGACAGAGCGACTTGGCTGGCAGCGCCGATGGGCGGCGTTGCTCGTGGATGAGGGATTCGCGGCGCCGTCATGGCCCAGTCGGTGGGGTGGCATGGATCTGCCGCTGGCCGAGCAGGTGATCTATCACGAGGAGTTCGCCAAGGTGCGCCGGCCCGGCCACCCGGGCCCGGGCATCTTCGTGGTCGGGCCGACCATCATCAAGCACGGCACCGACGAACAACGCCAACAGTTCCTGCGCCCCGGCTTGCGTGGCGACATCATCTGGGTGCAAGGCTTTTCCGAGCCGGAGGCGGGTTCGGACCTACCCAGTTTGCGCACCCGCGCCGAGCGGGACGGCGCCGACTACATCGTGTCCGGACAGAAGATCTGGACCACCAACGCCCGCAACGCCGATTGGCTGTTTGCCTTGGTGCGGACCGGTCCACGGGAGTCGCGCCAGCACGGGATCAGCTACCTGTTGATCGACATGGCGTCACCGGGTGTCACGGTGCGCCCGCTGCGAGACATGACTGGCGGCTCGTCGTTCTGCGAAATCTTCCTCGACGAGGTGCGTGTCCCCGTCTCCAACAGGGTGGGCGAAGAGAACGAGGGCTGGAAGATCGCTCGCACGAGTATGGGTCACGAACGCTCCACGGCCGGTGTGGCACAAGGGATGCGCTATCGCCGGATCGTCGACGAATTGCACACCTTGGCCGCGGAGCTGGGCCGCACCAACGATCCGCGAGTGCGACAGCTACTGGCCTCGATCGAGATCGATGTGCGCCTGATCATCCTGAACAACACCCGCACGCTGAGCACGGTGCTGGCCGGCTCGGACCCCGGACCGGTGTCCTCGATCGGGCGGCTGATGTTAGCGGAGTTCGAAAAGCGGCTCCACGAACTGGCGGTCGACCTCATCGGCGCGCCCGCAGTCCTCGCGCCCGATGATTCCCATGCGGTGCAGCGCGGCCGGTGGGTCACCGGGTGGCTGGCGACCCGGGCCTCCACCATCGGCGCCGGAACCGCCGAAATCCAGCGCAATACGATCGCCGAACAGGTCCTCGGGTTGCCACGCGACGACCTCGCCGGCGCCAGCCCCTGACCCGGTCACCAACCCATAACCGCGACCACCATCCTGACGACGAGGAGCGCTCATGACCCAGACGGCCAACAGCGACACCGAAGACCGCTTCCGGGAAGCGACGGCCGCCGAAATCGACGACGCCGATATCGCCAAAGACCGTGCCGCGCTGCGTGTGTGGGCGGCATCTGGTAGCCAGGAGCTGCTTTCCACCGCCACGCCCGAAGCCATTCGCAACTTCGCCAACGGATACGGCGACGACAACCCGCTCTACACCGATCCCGGCTACGGCCAAACCACCCGATGGGGCGGCCAGATCGCCCCACAGATCATGGCCGCCGTGCTCAACGCCCCGCTGCGCGGCGACAAGCTGCCCAAGGAGCTGCGCGGCGGAAGCTACCGCGGAATCCACGCCTTCGTCTCCGGGGGCACCTGGGAGTGGTACCGCCCCATCTACAGCGGCGACACTCTCTACAGCTTCTCCGGGCTGGAATCGGTGGAGGAAAAACCCTCGGAGTTCGCCGGGCGCTCACTGATCCGGGTGCTGCGCGACGTCAAGCTCAACCAGCACGGCGAAGTCGTCGGCGTGTATCGCACCCTGGTCATCTACACCGAACGCAAAAAGGCCCGTGAACGAGGCAAATACAGCACGATCGAAGACCCGTCCTACTCCAAGGCCGACATCGCGGCGCTCGACGAGATCTACGCCGCCGAGAAGGTTCGCGGTGCCGAGCCCCGCTATTGGGAAGACGTGGTGGTCGGCGAGGACATGGGCACCATGGCCAAGGGCCCGCTCACCACGACCGACATCATCGTCTTCCACGCGGGCGGCTACGGCTTCGTGCCGTATGGGCTAAAGACAGGACGACTGGCCTGGAAGAACCGTCAGCGGATCGCCCCCTTCTACATCGACAACGCCTACGGCGTGCCCGATGTTGCTCAGCGTGTGCACTGGGATTCCGAGTGGGCCAAGGCAATCGGCAATCCCCGCGCGTACGACTATGGGGTACTGCGGGAATGCTGGATCCACCATTTCCTCACCGACTGGATGGGCGACTCCGCGTTCGTGGTGCGCCAACACGACGAGATCCGCAAGTTCAACTACGAAGGCGACATTCAGTACCTGACCGGCAAAGTCGACGGCAAACGCCGGGAGGACGGCATGATGCTGGTCGACCTCGCGGTAGAGGTGCGCAACCAGCGTGGCGAGACCACCGCGCAAGCCGACGCCACGATCAGCCTGCCCAGCCGCGAACATGGTGCGGCGCTGCTGCCCCAAGTCCCCTGCGATCTGCAACGCGACGCCCTGCGCATCTTCGAGCGGCACGGCGAACTGCTCAAGGACACCAAAAATGACTGACCCCGCACCCACCGCAGACGCCGGGATCGTAGCGGTGCTTACCGGTTCGGTGCTGACGCTGACCCTCAACCGGCCTGATAAGGCAAATGCGTTGCGCCAACAGGACTGTGTGGCTCTGCGCGAGAAGGTCGAAGCCGTCGACGGTGGCGGCGAGGTGCGGGCAATACTCATCCGCGCCGAAGGCGCCAACTTCTGCGCGGGAGCCGATCTGGTTGCCGCCAACGAGGATAACGGCAAGCCCCGCACCGGGCATCTGACCCGCGGCCTGGCTGCCGGAGCGCACGGCCTCATCTCCGCAGTGTGGAATTGCCCGGTGCCCACCGTCGCCGCGGTGCAGGGCAAAGCCATCGGGCTGGGACTGCACCTGGCGGTGGTCTGTGATTTCGTGGTTGCGTGCAGCAATGCCACCTTTGTCGAACTGTTTTGCAAGCGGGGCTTTTCCGTCGACAGCGGTGGGTCGTTTCTGCTGCCCCGGCTGGTCGGCCTGCGTCGTGCCCGCCAGATGCTGTTACGCGGAACACCGCTGGACGCGGCCACCGCCGCGCAGTGGGGATTGATCGACGACGTAGTCACACCGGATTCTGTCGAGCGCGCGGCCAGCGCCCTTGCGGCCGAATTGGCGGCCGGCCCAACGTATTCGCTCGGGCACACCAAGGTGCTACTGAACAACCCGGCGGTCGGTGGACTGGATGTGGCGTTGTCGCAGGAGGTGAAATCGGTGGAGGCCACCGTGCGCAGCGCTGATTTCAAGGAGGGCCTGCGGGCGTTCGCGCAGCGACGCGAACCGGTTTTCAGCGGCAGCTGACCGCATGGAGAAACAATGACTTTCACCCTCACCGAAGAACAACACGAGCTGGCCAGTTCGGTCGCGGCGTTCCTGGAAAAGCGTTCCCCCGAAACCGAAGTGCGCCGGTTGATGGAGCAGGGCGGCGCAGCGGATCCGGCGGTATGGTCGCAGCTGGCCGGACAACTGGGACTGACCGGCCTCATCGTTGGCGAGGAGTACGGCGGCGCTGGATCCGGCTTCCTCGACTTCGCCTTGGTGGCCGAGCGCACCGGTGCCGCCCTGCTGGTGGCGCCGCTGCTCTCGACGGTCGCCGCGGCCGGCGCGATCATGCTTTCCTGCGATGAACAGCTCAAATCGGACTACCTGCCCGCGCTGGCCGGCGGTGAACGGATCGGCACGCTGGCCCTGGCCGAGGCTTCCGCCAGCTGGGACCCCGCCACGGCCCAAGCCAGTGCCGAACCAGCAGCCGGCGGGCAGGTGCGACTGACGGGGACCAAGATGTATGTCGTCGACGGCCAGCACGCCGACATCTTCGTCGTGTCGGCGCGCTCCCCGCTCGGGTCCATCGGTCTGTACGTGGTCGACGCGAACCGCCCCGAGGTGACCGTTACGGCCCTGAGCACGCTGGATCTGACCCGGCCGCAGGCGCGCGTCGAGTTTGACGCCGCGCCGGCGCGCCCGTTGAGCGACGAGGCCGACGCCGCCGCCGTGGCCGAGCGGGCCGTGGCCACCGCCGCGATCATGCTGGCCGCCGAGCAGGTCGGCGGGGCGCAAAAATGCCTGGACATGGCCGTCGAGTACGCGAAGGTCCGGGTGCAGTTCGGCCGGCCGATCGGCAGTTTCCAGGCGATCAAACACAAGTGCGCCGACATGCTGCTCGACGTGGAATCGGCCCGTTCGGCGGCCTACTGGGCGGCCGGCGTGCTCGATGACGACAGCGACAACCCGTTGATCGCCGCGGCGGTGGCCAAGGCGCACTGCTCGGCGGCCTACACCAGGGTGGCGGGGGAGAACATCCAGATCCACGGCGGTATCGGATTCACCTGGGAGCATCCGGCCCATCTGTATTTCAAGCGCGCCAAGACATCCGAAATCATCTTCGGTGACCCGGCCTGGCAGCGGGAACGGTTGGCCGAGCTGGTCGGGATCTGATCAGCGCAGGCCGATCGCGCGGCTGATAAACGGCAGCACAATGTGTTCGATCTCCGCCCTGGGGGTGGCGCCGCCGAGGGTGGCCTGATCGGCCGTCATGCTCGATACCAGAAAGAAGATGGCCCGGGCATCGGCGACCGGGTCGTCGGACTGCAGCTCGCCACGAGCCCGCCCCTCGGTGATGGCCTCCACCAGGGGGGCCATCATGCGTTCGATGCACCGGTCGATCGCTTCTGGATACTCCGGTAGAAGTTCACGCCAGTGCGAGGCGAACAGCGACGACGGCTTGGCCAGGTCCTCGCGGTAAGCCATGTCGATAATCGCCGCCACGAAGGCACGAACCTTGTCCGAAGGAGTGTCGGCAGCGGCAGTCTGCCGGCGTAAACCGACCGCGGCGCCGCCCAGTTCGACTTCGAGCAACGCCAGCAAAAGGTCGCTTTTCTTTTCGAAGTGCCGATAAAAGCTGCGCGTCGACAGGCCCGCTTGCCGCAGCACGCTTTCGACTTTGAACCCCCACCAGCCGCTGCGCTGGAGCACCTGCATAGCCGCGTTCAACAATTTGTTGCGCTCGGACTCGGCTTTCTGTGCGTGCTCCGGGCCGTTCCCGGATCGCGGCTCAGAGCCGATCGCCGACGCCATCGTGCTCCTCCAATCTGGCCAATCCCGGCTCTCAGGGTAGTCGCCGTCACACCAAGAACACGCCTGATGCCGCCGACGTCGGCCCAGACCCCGGCGATCGGCGGCGCACAATCGGGCCCACGATCGGAAGTGTCGTTTTCAGCAAGGTCACTGGCTGAACCTCCAATACCGCCGATACCGTAACCGCAAAGGCCGTAGCGGCGCCGACCACGACGATTCTGGAGTTGATCTGGTGGCCCTCGACATCAAGTGGCGGCGGAAGCTGACACTGCCCGCCATCTGTGCGCCCATGTTCCTGGTGAGCGGCCCCGAACTGGTCGCTGCGGCATGCAAGGCCGGCATCGTCGGCGCCTTACCGCGCCAAAATGCCCGCAACATCGACGTATTCGAGACCTGGTTGCGGGCGATCCGCAGCGACCTCGACGCCTACACCGAAGCGCATCCCGCTGCCCGCGTCGGACCGATCGCGGTCAACCTGGCCACCAACTTCGGCGCCGGCGAGTTAGCGGCCAACCTGGCGCTGTGTGCGCGCTACGGCGTCGAGATCATCATCTCGGCCCAGGGCAACCCCGCGGAACTGGCGCGGCGGGTGCATGACTGGGGCGGTGTCATATTCCACGACGTCACCACGATGCGATTCGCCGAGAAAGCCATCGCGGCAGGAGTCGACGGACTGACCTGCATCGGCGCCGGCGGCGGCGGGCACTCGGGGACGATCAGCCATCTCGTGCTGATCCCCAAGATCCGCAGCATCTTCGACGGTGTCATCGTGCTGGCCGGCGCGGTGTCCGACGGTGCGGCGATCCGGGCGGCGGAGATCCTCGGCGCCGACTTGTCTTATCTGGGAACACGATTCATCGCCACTCAGGAATCCCGTGCGCACGATGAGTACAAGGCGATGCTTGTGCGTGGATCGTCGGCGGATTTGATGTACACCCCCGCCATCGCCGGGGTGGCGGCTAACTGGATGACCGAGTCGATGCTGGCGGTGGGTCTGGACCCGGCCAATCTTCCCGAACCGGGCGCCAAGATGAGCTACTCGCACTTGCCCGACGGCGTGAAACCGTGGAAGAACCTCTGGTCGGCGGGGCAGGGCATCGACCTCATCGACGACGTTCCCCCGGTGGCCGAACTCGTCAGGCGGCTTCGCCGCGAATACGTGGAGGCATGCGAAACCCCCGACATGGCCGACGCGGCGCGAATCGTCGACGAAGTTCTACAGGCCTGAGTTTGCCTACCGGGGCCAGGATCACAGCCGATGCATTTGCCGGAAAGCAGCGTCCGAATCGAAGGCGGTGGGCGCGCCGTGGTGTTACCCGACATTCTCGGGGTGCTGGATTGGCACGGCGGCGCCGGTGTCGCGCTGGAGGACGCGCAGCGATCGGTGGGCTACCCCGATCTGGGGGCGTCGGTTCGATCGCTCGCCGCTGCGCTCGCACTTCACGGGATCTCGCCGGGCGATCGGGTGGCGATCATGGTGTCGAACTCCGCCGCAGCGGTGGAGCTCTACCTTGCCTGCGCATTGATCGGTGCGATCTGGGTCGGCATCAATCCGGCTGCGCCGCAAGCCGAACGCGATCGTCAGTTGGCGCTCGTGACACCAACCTTGATCGTCACCGACACCGCATCGTCGTCGCCACTGGGTGGCCGCACGGTCGAGTTGGCGGCGCTGTTCGCGGACCGGGCCCACTCCTATGACGCAGCGCCCCCTGAGCCGGAAACAGCCTGCGCGATCGGCTTTTCGAGCGGGACCACCGGTACCCCGAAAGCTCTGGTGCACAGCCGCGCCGGGGTGTCGCTGATCGCGGCCACCCTGGCCAGGGTTCAACTGCGGGCGGACGATCGGGTGGGGGTCATCCTGCCGATGAGCATTCACAACCTGATGGCAGTGGGGGCCCTGCCGGCGTTGTTCGCCGGCGCGACATGTGTGGCGGTGACACGCATGAATGCCGCCGGAGTGGCCGCGGCATGCCGTGAGCGCCGGCTGACCATGGTCAACGCGCTCGTTCCTGCCACGATCTATGACCTGGTGCACGACAACACGATTGCGCCGGAGGCGCTGGCGTCGCTGCGGGTCGCGGGAACCGGCGCCGCCGGGCTTTCCGAGGACCTGCGGTCGGCGTTCGAGGCGAAGTTCGGTGTGCGGGTGATCGGCACCTACGGAATGACCGAAGCGCCGGGGGTCGTCTGCATCGAAGACCCCGCCCTGCCGCACATTCCTGGCGGTTGCGGCAAAGCGTTGCCCCACTTGGCAGTCCGTGCATACGACGAACAGTACGTGCGGCTGCCGGCGGGGCAGGAAGGCGAACTGGTGGTCTGTGCGGCTGATAGCGGCGCCTGGGCCGGAATATATCGCCCGGCCCTCGGCACATGGACCGAGCGGGGGCTCATACCCCGAGGACGCGACGAAAAGTGCTTCCGCACCGGCGATTACGGCTGGGTGGACGCCGACGGCACCGTCCACGTCAGCGGGCGCACAGCCGACGTCATTGTCCGTGGCGGAGTCAACATCAACGCAGCAGAGCTGGAAAGTGTCCTCGGTCAGCTGCCGGGTGTGCGCGACATCGCGGTGATCGGTGAGCCCGATGCGCGGCTAGGGCAGCGGATCGTCGCATTCGTCGAACCGGTTTCCGGCGCAACCGTGGATGCCGCACAGCTGCGCGAGCGCGCTCGTCATGTGCTGTCTCACAACAAGGTGCCGGATGAGTTCGTCGGCGCTGTGCTGCCGCGCAACGCGATGGGCAAAGTTGCCCGCACACAGCTAAGACGCCCCACACCGCGCCGAACTGACCTGCGGCGCAGGTAAAGCGCAGCTCGATCCTTGGCGCGGTGAGATTCCGCTTTTCAGCCCTGGCGCATATCCGGCATTGAAGCGAGATCGCTCCAGCTCCTAGCATCGGAGCGTCTTCGGTAGGGAGTGCTCGTGAAACGCGTTGAACAGGTCCGCGCGGTCGTCGATCCCATCGGGCCGCGGTGATGGCGCAACTTGGCGATAAGGTTGCGGTGATCACCGGTGCCGGCACGGGTTTGGGGGCGGCCACCGCGAAGCTCTTCGCACGCGAAGGTGCCGCAGTCACACTGGTTGGCCGGCGGGCGGAAAAGCTCGAGGAGGTGGCCGCTGTCGTCGACTCCGAGGGCGGGCGGTCGCTGGTCGTGGCTGGCGATGTCGCGCGGCCCGAGACCGCAACACGCGCCGCCGAGGAGTCGGTACAGGTCTTCGGCGGCATCGACATTTTGGTCAATAACGCCGGGCTGCATGCGACGCCATATCCGTTGCATGAGACGCCCTTCGACGAGTGGGACCGTTTTCTGGCCGTCGATCTCACCGGCCCGTTCCTGTTCACCAGGGCTGTGCTGCCGTCGATGATGGAGCGCCGCGACGGGGCCATCGTGAATATCGGCTCGATGGTGGCGTTGGTCGGTTTCAAGGGCAGCAGCGCCTATGCGGCGGCCAAGGGCGGGCTGGTGTCGATGACCCGGACGATCGCCGTGGACTACGCGCCGTACGGTATACGGGCCAACTGCGTGTGCCCGGGCGGGATGCAGCCCGTCGAGTACGGCAACCTCACCGACGATCAGCTGGCGCAATTGCACCAGGCCGTGCAACTGTCCGGCGGCCCGCTGCTGAGCCGGCCGGCCAACGTCGCGGAGGTCGCGCAGTTTCTGCTGACGGTCGTGGGGCCCAACGGCCGATCGCTCACCGGTGCGGTCATCCCGTTCGACAGTGGCTTTACGGCGAAGTGACGGCGCTAGTCCGCCCAGCGGAACGGGGTTTGCGTTTCGGGGCAGCAGAAAGACTGCAAAGGCTGCTGCACGGGGAGAAGGATGGTTCACCGTGAACAGTACGACCTTCCTGCGCTGGTTCGGTGTTACTCGGGCGGCTTTGGGGCTGTGGCTGGCTGTTGCGCCGCACAAGCCCGGCGAATTATGGTTCGGTAGCGCGCAGCATCCGGCATCCACTTCGGCGCTGCTGCGCAGCGTGGGTGGTCGTGACATCGGGCTGGGTCTGGGGTTGGCAGCCGATCCGCAGCCCGGTTCGGCGTGGCTGCGTGCGGGCATCCTCGCCGATATCGTCGACGCGGTTGCGGCGGTGCTGAGTCGTGACCGCGTTCCCACACGGAACTTGTTGACCGGGCTGGTCGGGGCCGCGCTGTACGCGGTCCTCGGTGCGATGGTCGCGGTCCGCGGACTGACAAGCAGTCGGTGATCGGCGCACCATGACCGATATGGACGAAAAAGCGGTCCTCCCCGGGAAGCTGGAGGAAATTGATGCGTCGTTCCTGACGGCTGCATTGAGCGCCCGATATCCAGGCACACGCGTTGGTGGGGTGACGCTCGCCGATCTCCGCCAAGGTTCGGCGAGTAGTCTGCGGCTGCGTCTCGACTTCGCCGACAATCCCCATGGCTTGCCGCAATTGATGTATATGAAAGGCGATTTCATCGACCACGACTTCACGTCTGCGGCTGCATTCGCGGCCGAAGCTCACTATTTCCACCATCTGGCGGACAAGCTTTCCGACGCGGTGAGGCAACCACGCGCGTACTTCGCCGGTGTCGACGAACAGGGTCAGGCGATCGTCCTTCTCGAGGATCTGGGTCTTCGCGGTGTTCGGTTCGGCGACTGCGAGCAGCCGCTGGACGTCGACACGGTCGCCGACGGAGTGCGGCAGCTGGCCGCCATCCAGGGCCGGTTCTGGCGGGGTCACGGGCTGGAGCGGTTCGACTGGATCAGCGACGTGACCTCCGTGGCTGCGCTGATGCAATTCTTGGTGCAGCCGGATCATTTCGACGACTACATCAACCGCGAGCGGGCCCGCTTCTTGAGCGGGCCACTGCGTGACCGACAGCGGATCGAGGCGGCGCTGCAGGCGATGTTCGAATCCGATCGGGCGCTGCCGACGGCCTTCGTGCATGGTGATGCCCACTTAGGCAACACTTTTCGGGACCCGGCCGGCAAGCTCGGCTTCTGCGACTTTCAGGCGATGGGCCGAGGACCCTACATCTGGGATGTCACCTATTTCATGACCGGGGCCATGAATCCCAAGGAGCGCAGCAGGTTCGAACGCGACCTGCTGTCGCTGTACCTCGACGAGCTTCGCCGAAACGGCGCCGACGAGATCCCAACCCTGCAGGATGCGTTCCTTGCCCATCGCGCCACATGATGCACGGCTACCTCAACATCCTCACGCCTGTGGAGATGCAGCCGGATCGGTTCGCGGTGTCCATGGGTGCCCGGTTCACCTCGGCGATGGAAGAGCTGGATACACTGGGCAGCTTCGATTGATGGGGAACGTGATAGTGCCGATTTCGCAACGCGCGACGCCGAGCGCCCATTACAGCACGACGGTCAGCACCGTCGAATGGGGTGGCGGCAAAACACCCACACCGGCGGCCTCGATGTCGGCGGGGGTCAGAGGCGATCGGATGCCGTCGTCGAGCTGAGCGGTGCCTGCGGGCCCGAACAGCGCGATTCCGGACGGTCGGGCCCGTTGGTCATGGCGTAGCTGGTGGCGAATGCCATCGAAGCGGTGGGCACGGAACGCGGTTGCCCAGCGGCGGGACAGGTCGTAGGGAATCACCGTCGCCAGTTCGGTGGTCACCCCGTAGCGACCGGCAGCCTGGCGGGTCGTAGCCGCCAAACGTGCCTGGCGATCGGGTGGAAAGACCTGGCGCAGTTCCCGGTCTGCCACCCAGGCCGTGGAGACCGGTCCCAGGCGGGTGGCCTCCCGGATGGCCGCGAAAGCGTCAGTAGCGAGGTAGCAGGTGCCTTCGGGCGGGTGAAGATCGAACCGTCCGGATCCGTCGGCCGAGAACCACCACGTGCCGTGCCCGGAGCGGCACACCCGCAGAAGTTGCTTTGGTGGCGCGCTGGCCGGGAAACCGGTGAGATCACCCGGCTCGCCCAGGGTGCGTGCCGGAGTCACGCGCTAAGGGACCGTGCCGCAGAGCGAGCCACCGTCCGAACTCTCTCTCGTTCACCGCGAGCCAAGGCGTCAAGCGGCGGCTCTCCGAGGTCGGGGTCCGGGGTGCGGAGCCACGCCGCCAGAGTCCACCCGTCCACCGACGACTCGGGGAACAACGAGAACACCTCGGCGAGCCCATCGACGAGCTGGTCACCGGCGAATTGCCACAGGGGATACAGGTGCTCGCCGTCAGCGGTGACGGTCCGCAACAGGCGGCGCCGGGCCGCCTTGGCGGCGACGGCCTGACGACTGATACCCAGCCGGGCCTGGACCCCGTCGCTGCGAAGGAACGGGCCGACGAGTTCGTCCCACGGTGACGCCTCGGGTGCCGTGGCGTACACGGCGCGCTCGGCGAAGGATCGGGGGTCGCCCAGCACGACGTTGGCACTGCGCCCGGCGCGTTCGTGCGAGGCCACAACGCGCGTGAGTGCCCGCTTGAACTCCTGGGTCGCCTGCGACACGAACTCCCGGTCATCGTCCTTCAACGCGGCGGTCACCGTGCGGCTCCTTTCGTCAATACCGTCAATAGTATGGTCTTGGCGTCAATACCGTCAACACCCCCTAACCGCCCTGTCCGTCGCCAAGATCTGAGCGCCGCCGCAAAGCCGACATGAGCTAGCGATGGCATGTCGCGTACGCGCCTTCGTGCGAGACCCGTGCGACGCAAATACATAGAGACCACCGGGGGCTGATCGAGATCGCGGCTACGGCTGGCGAAGCAGCTGACAACCCGCGCCGAGATCTGCGACCCCAAGGGCGTCTGACTGTCTCGCGCCCGGTTATGAGCCGGGCAGCAAGTCGTCGCTGAGCCTTTGACCGGGCGTGAAGGTGGCCGGCACGTTGACCCATCCGTTGATGATGCCAATGCTCGGATAGCGCACCGCCGCATCATGATCGACCTGATAGTCAGGCATGCGCGCCAACACGCGGCGCACCATCGTGGTCAGCTCAATGCGAGCGATGTGTGAACCGAGGCAGCGATGGATGCCAATGCCGAATGTCGTGTGCCGGTTGGGAAATCGATCGAGGATCACTTCGTCCGGACGCTCGAACACGGTGTCATCCTGATTTGCCGACGCCCAACTGAGTAGCACCCGGTCGTTGGGCTGCAGTTGGGCATTGTGAATGCTCACCGGTTTGGTGACGGTGCGAGCCAATCCCTGCTGCGGAGTGAAGTAGCGCAAGAACTCCTCACATGCCTGGGGAATCATGGCCGGGTTGTCGATCAACCGCCGGCGTGCGTCCGGGTGATCGGCAAGGTATATCAGCGCATTGGCGGTGACCGCAGTGGTGGTGTCAAAACCGCCTGCCATGACCAGGTTCACCATCGAGAGCACCATTTCATCGGAGATGGGCTCCCCGTCGATCTCGGCGGTGACCAGGGTGTCGATCAGGCCGTCGTTCCCCGGTTTAGCGCGGCGCTCCACGATGATTCCGTAGACGCGTCCCACCGCTTCCATGAATCGTGTAAGGACGGACTCCTGCTGTTCGGGTGGGGTGTAGATGATTTCATGCTGAACATCGGCGTAGTCGCGCCAATCTTCGACAGGCAGGCCGAGGAACTCGCAGGTGAACAGCGAAGGAACCGGATTGGCCAGATCGAGCACGATGTCGAAGGATCCGTTTTCGATCACCTGGTCCAAGCAGATGTCGACCCACCGGGTGACCCGCGGCTCCCAGGCCTTGCTGGCCGCCGGGGAGAAGAACGGGTTGAGCAGCCTGCGATAAGGCAGGTAGTCCGGGGGATCCATCTCGATGGGAAACATCGGCACCGGGGACGGCGGAATTGTGACACCGAGCGGACTGACTCCGTTCACGCTGTGCCCCGAGGCGAAGACCTCGTCGTTTTTCGCCGCGGCGACCACGTCGTCGTAGCGGGTGATCACCCAAAAGCCGCCGTGCGCATCGGTATGCGCGACCGGACATTGTGCGCGAAGGGCGGCATTGATTGACCGGGAGTTCTCCGCGTAGTCACCGGAGTGGTGGTCGAAGGCGGTTAGTTTGCATTCGTCGAAGGTCGTCATCGGTGCCTCTCTGTGTGCACGTCAGGGCTTGTTGACATTGCCGGCGTCGACTGGCAATTGGACACCGGTGATGTAGCGCGCATCATCGGAGATCAAAAACAGCACGGTCTTGGAGACCTCTTCGGGAGTGAGAACAGCCACGGGTGCATACGGCTGATCGGCGGGAGCATCGAGGTCGGGCAACACGTTTGCGGCGCCTTGAATGAAAAGCGGTTGTGCTGCTGCGACTTCAGCCACACTCGGGTCGCCGCCCATCGCCGAGGCTACACCTGTGGGATGAATGGTGTTGACCCGAATACGGTGTGGTGCAAGCTCGTTAGCGAACGCTTTCATCAGGCCGACGATGCCGTGTTTGGCGGCTACGTAATGAGCGTAGGGGACTTGGCCGCGTATTCCCGCCGCTGAGCTCGTGATCACGATAGAGCCGCCGCCCGCCTGGATGAGATGGGGCGCGGTGGCCTGAATCGTGTTCCACACGCCCTTGAGGTTGGTGTCGATGACCAAGTCGTAGATCTCCGACGTGATGCCCAGGGAGCCTTCCGGGTGAAAGGTGATGACACCCGCGTTCGCGCACACGGCATCAATGCGGTCGAACTCTTTGACCGCCTGTGCCGCAGCATCTTTGAGGGCATCGCCATCGCGGACGTCGGCGATGACGGTCAGGCAGCGACGACCGGTGTTCTCGACCAGCTTGCGTGTCTCATCCAAATCGGCTTCGGTGGCGTATGCGTAGCGCACGCGATCACTGAGCTGACGGCACACATCAACGGCGACGATGTCGGCGCCTTCCCGAGCCAGCTGCACGGCGTGTGCCCGGCCCTGACCCACACCCGCACCGGTGATGAAGACGACCTTGTCTTGAACCTTACCCATTGTGGCCTCTGCCTTCTGCCAATGCCGTTCGTTTGCAATACCGTTCGCTGACACTCACTGCAGGCCGATGTAGACGTTTTTGGTGCGCTGGAACTCGCGCAGCCCCCAGATGCCGCCCTCACGACCAAAGCCGCTTTGCTTCACGCCCCCGAACGGAGCGCCCGAGGGCACGATCGGGAATCCATTGACCGCCACGCCACCGGCGTCGAGAGCGGCCGCCAACACGTGCGCGCGGCGCAGATCGCGGGTGTGGACATACGCCGCGAGCCCATAGGGGGTGTCGTTGGCCAGTTGCACCGCCTCGTCGTCGGAGCCGAACCGCAAGATGCTCAGGACGGGGCCGAAAATCTCTTTCTGGGCCAGGTCGCTGGCGGGATCGACATCACCGAAGACGGTGGGGCAGTAGAAGTAACCGCTGCCCAGCCCGGATGGCCGGGCACCACCGCCCAGCAATGTCCCGGATCCGTCGCGAACGGCGGAATCGACGGCGGCGCTTACCCGCTCGAGTTGCGCGGCGGTGGCCAGCGGGCCCATCACGGTCGTCGGCTCCCAGGGATCGCCAACCGTGAGCAGCTGCGCACCGGCCGTCACCCGCGACACCACGTCGTCGTAGATGTCGTTGTGGACAAGCAGACGAGTCGGCAGCATGCAGCCCTGGCCCGACAACGTGACCAGACCGGCGCCGATGGCCATCGCCACCGCGGCATCCAGGTCCGCGTCGGGGAACACGATGTTCGCGGATTTGCCGCCCAGCTCCAGGGTCACCGGGGTGAGCGCTTGGGCGGCCGCCGTCAGTACCTTGCGCGCGGTCTCGCCGCCGCCGGTGAAGGTGATCTTGTCGACGCCGGGGTGTGCGCACAGCGCAGCGCCGGCCTCACCGGTGCCGGGGATGACGTTGAAGACACCGGGCGGCAGCCCGGCATCCGCGGCGATCTCGGCGAACCGCAGCGCGGTGAAGGGAGCGTTCTCCGGCGGCTTGAGCACCACACAGTTGCCCGCAGCCAGAGCCGGCGCGACCTTCATCCCGATCGAGACCAGCGGCCCATTCCACGGGATGATTGCGCCGATCACACCCAGCGGCTCGTCCCTGACGTAATCGAAGGCGTCGCCGGCGGGTACCGGAACGACATCACCGCCGCACTTGCCGATCCAGCCGGCGTAGTAGGTGAACCAGTCGGCGGCCAGGTGGGCGGCTGTACCGGCCAGTGCGTTGGGCATGCCCATCTCGCGGGTGGCGATGGCGGCCAGGCGTTCTTGGTCGGCGAGCACCTTGCGCGCGATCTCCAGCAGGATGTCGCGGCGGCGATTCAGGTCGAGGTCGCGCCAGGCGGGAAAAGCGGTGCGGGCCGCAGCGACCGCGGCGTCGACGTCGGCGGCGCCCGCCAGCGGAACGTCCGCCTGAACGTTTCCGGTGGCGGGGTCATGGTGCTCATAGCTTCCGCCACTACCGGAGGTGAGCTCCTGCGGACCGATGATGAGCCGGGGAGTGGGAAGGCTGTCCGGCACAGTAGCTTGCACGTTCCCGTCCGATCCGTTGACCGTTGCTCTATTCGACGAGACATCAGGATTGCCCCGTTCTCGAGGTGTGACCCAGGCCATCATCGGCAGAAATCAGTCTCGACGGCAACGGCCGCGGTGAAAGCGGCGTTTGCGTGGCCGATCGCCTCGCAGAAGCCCATTCGCTCCTACATTGACAGGCAACGATGCGCCGGCGAATGGAGGTGTGCGGGTGAGCGGTCCCCTGGAAGGGATCCGAGTGGTCGACTGCTCGCGGGGAATAGCGGGGCCTCGCGCCACCGGTCTGCTGGCGGACTACGGCGCCGAGGTCTGGTGGGTGGAACCGCCGGGGGGTGACCCATTTCGCGATGTGCTCGCTACCGAGTACGCGGTGTTCAATCGCGGCAAGCGCAGCGTGCAGTGCGACCTGAGAACCGGCGCCGGGCGCGACGCGCTGTTCGAGCTGCTGTCGGGCGCCGATGCCTTCGTCACCAGCTGGCGTCCCGGCGTGGCCGAGCGGCTGGGGGTTGGGTGGGACCGGATGCACGAGGCCTTCCCGCAGCTGGTGTACACCTCGATTTCCGGCTTCGGTGAAGACGGCACCCTGGCCGATGTCCCCGGCCATGAGGCGATCATTCATTCCTACGTCGGGGTGACCGCCGAGCAGCGGGGCATGCGGCCGCCGCCGATTTATCAGGGCCTGCCCTTTGCCAGCATCGGTGCGGCGTATCTGGCCGTAATCGGTTCTCTTGCCGCGCTTTACCGGCGGACCCGTGACAACAGGGGCCGACACGTGCAGACGTCACTGGTGGATGGCGCGCTGAGCTATCTGGCGCTGTATTGGGGCGACGCCGACAACGCCGGATCAGCTCCGCCGATCGTGCCGGGCACCGTAAGGATTGTGTCGCAATCGTTCCGCTGCGCAGACGATGAATACCTTGGTGTGCACACCGGGGCAGTCGGCGCATTCGGCCGCCTCATCCGAGAACTCGGATTGGACAACAAGATTCGGGTCTCGCAGGACGGCTCGGATATGGGACGGCCGCTCAGCGAGGAAGAGCGCACGGTCGTGCTCGAGGAGATTCCGGCCATCTTCGAGTCCCAGCCCAGGGATGTGTGGCTCAAGCGGCTGCTGGACGCCGACGTGTGCGCGATACCGGAACTGCACCCGGGAGAAATCTTCGACGCACCGCAGGTCCGGCACAACGAGATGGTGGTCCGGCTCAACGACCCGGTGCTCGGGCCGCTGGAGCAGGTGGCACCGGCCATCCGCTTCAACGGGCTGCGCCTTGATGGTCCGGTCTGCGCTGCGCCGCTGGCCGGCCAGCACGACGGCCAGTGCCCGCCCGCGCATTCCGATCACGTGCCCACGCCGGCAGCCGGCGGCGCTGGCGATGACACGCCGCTGCTGCAGGGTTTGCGGGTGCTCGACGCGGGGGCCTATTACGCCGGCCCCTACAGTTCGCGGCTTCTCGCCGACCTCGGCGCCGACGTCATCAAGCTCGAGACGACGCTGGGCGATCAATTGCGCGGAATCCAGCGGCCGTTTCGATCGGCATCGGCGGGCAAGCGGGCAATCTCACTGAATCTGAAGGACCCTGAGCTGCATGCGGCGCGAGACGCACTGATCAAGTGGGCCGACGGTGTCCTTCACAACATGCGTCCCGGCGCGGCCGAGCGGGTCGGCCTGGGCTACGACCGGGTGCACGAACTCAATCCGGACGCCGTCTACCTCTACGCGCCCGGGTGGGGAAGTGCGGGCCCCGATGCGATGCGGCAATCATTCGCGCCGTTGATGTCGGGCTACGTCGGAATCGGCTACGAAGTGGGCGGTCAATTCAATCCGCCGATGTGGCCGCTGGGCAATGAAGATCCCGGCAACGGCCTGACTGGCGCGGTGGGCATCCTGATGGCCCTGTTGCACCAAGCCCGTGGCGGCACCGGCTGTTACGTGGAGAACCCCCAATTGAACGCAACAATGAGCCACGCGGCTCACATCGTTCGCCGGCCAGACGGAACGGTCCTCGGGGCCCAGCGACTGGACCCCCTGCAGACCGGGATCGGCCCGCTGGACCGGCTCTACGAAACCCGCGACGGCTGGGTCTGCGTGACGGCGCTCAGCGACGCGGAGATCGAGCGACTGCAGGCAGCCCTCGGCATCGAGATCCTGGGCGATCCGCGCTTTGCGACCCACGATCTGCGGATGCAGAACAGCTACGAGCTGGCTGACCTGCTTTCCGAGTTGTTCCTCAAGCGCGACAGCGAGGACTGGGTGCGGCTGCTGCGCTCGGCGGCGGTGGCGGTGATGATTCCCAAGACCCGCAGCAACAATGAAGCGTTTCACCGTGATCCGATCAATCAGGCAATCGGGCGGGTGGCGCAGGTGCCGGATGGTGATGGCCGCTTTGTCCGGGAAGCCGCGGTCATGGTGCGGGTCAGCGGCGCGGCGACCGCGCCGCACCGCCTTGCACCGGAACTCGGCGCCGACACCGAGGCAGTTCTGCGTGAGCATGGCTACGGCCCGCAGAAGATCGCCGAACTGCGCGAGCGCGGCTCAATCAGGTAGTCGAACTGCCGGACGCGCCGGCGTCAGGAGATGCCATGGGCAAGGAAAATCGCGTCGTCCGTGTCGACGTCGCCGATCACGTCGCGACCGTCACGCTGGATCGCCCGCCGGTCAACGCCGTCGATGCCGCAACGCTGCTCGAGATCCGCGACGCGTTCCGCTCGTTGGATGACCGGCGTGAGGTGCGGGCGGCGATCTTCACCGCTGCCGGCGATCGGGCGTTCATGGGCGGCGCCGATCTCGATTCGGTCGCCGACCGGCGCGATGCCGCCGCAGCATCCCCGGTCTTGCAGACCGACCCCGGCCGTGTTGTGCGCGAGGCGATGTGGGCGATCACTGACTGTGCGGTACCCGTGATCGGCGCAATCAACGGCGCGGCCATCGGGGCCGGTGTCGCGTTCGCCGCCTGTTGCGACATCTTGGTCGCGGCCGAATCGGCCTCGTTCGGCACGCTGGAAATCAACGTGGGCCTCCTCGGCGCGAGCGCACACCTGTCGCAACTTGTCGGGCGCCACAAAGCACGTGAGATGTTCTTCCTCGGCGAAAAAGTGCCCGCCGCAGAGCTTTACCGGCTCGGCGCGATCCGTGCGGTGGTTCCGCGCGACAAGCTGTTGGACGTCGCGGGCGAGATCGCCGCCGCGCTCGCCGAGAAGAGCCCCATCGCCCTGCGGCTCGCCAAGGAATCGATGAACCGTGTCGAGAACATGCCCTTGAAAGATGCCTACCGCACCGAACAGGACTACACGGCCCGATTGCTCGGCTACGAGGACAGCGCCGAGGCCCGCCGAGCCTATCTGGAAAAGCGCCCGCCCCAGTGGAAGTGGCGCTGAGGGTCAGGCGGCCGATCTCTCGAGGATGTGGACCCCGCAAGCCGAACCCAGCCCGATCACATGAGCCAGCCCGACCCTGGCGTTCTCGATCTGGCGGTCGCCGGCCTCGCCGCGAAGGTGGTGGCAGATCTCCCAGATGTTGGCGATCCCGGTGGCCGCGATGGGGTGGCCCTTGGACTGCAGCCCGCCCGAGACGTTCACCGGTGTGGAGCCGTCGCGCCAGGTGGCGCCCGAGTTGAAGAAGTCGGCCGCGCCGCCCTCTTCGCACAGCATCAGGTTGTCGTAGTGCACCAGTTCGGCGGTGGCAAAGCAGTCGTGCAGCTCGACCAGATCCAGATCGCCCGGGCCGACGCCGGCCTGCTCGTAGGCGCTCACCGCGGCCTTGCGGGTCAAAGTGTTGACGTTCGGCAGGACCTGACAGCCCTCCTCGTAGGGGTCGGTGGTCAGCACCGACGCCGACACCTTGACCGCGCGCCGGCGTTGGGCCAGCGAAAGCGATTTCAACGTCTCACCGTTGCAGACGATCGCGGCCGCCGCGCCGTCACAGTTGGCCGAGCACATCGGCCGGGTGTTGGGGTAGGCGATCATGACGTCGTTCATGATCTGTTCGAGCGTGAAGCGCTTCTGGTAGGCCGCCAGCGGGTTCAGGGTCGAATGGGCATGGTTTTTCTCGCTGATCCTGGCGAATAGCTCGAAGCTGGTGCCGCCGTACTTGTGGCCGTACTCGGTGCCGATCTAGGCGAACACGCCGGGCATGGACTCGGTGCCGATCCGCCCGTCGACCGGTGCGATCGCGCCATAGCGGCCCGTCGGCGTCCAGACATCGGTGTCGTCCTTTTTCGTGCCGGCCGCGCCGAGTAGCCCGGCGCCGGAAAGCTTTTCGACGCCGACCGCCATGCCGTAGTCGACCTCACCGGCCTTGACGGCCATGATGGCGGTGCGCAGCGCGGTGGCCCCGGTGGCGCAGGCGTTGGCCACGTTATACACCGGGATGCCGGTCTGGCCGATCTGCTTCTGAAGCTGCTGACCGAGCCCGGCACTGGCATTCATCAGGTTGCCGGCCGCCAGCACACCGATGTCGGCCATGGTCACGCCGGCGTCACAGAGCGCGCCCATCGCGGCCTCGGCGGCCAGGTCAACGGTGTCGCGATCGGGATGCTTGCCGAACTTGGTCATCGTGATCCCCAGGATCCAGATATCGTCGCCGGCGCTCATCGTCACTGCTCCTTTGTGATCGGGGCGTGGTTGGTCATGCGGCGGGCTCGAAGCCGAAGCCGATCGCCTCGGTGCCCTGCGAGTCGGTGCCGATCGGGTAGATGGCCAGCCGCACCTTCATCCCGTCGCGGACGTGCTCGGGATCCGGGTTGACGTTGATGAGGTTGGCCCGGACCTGGGTGCTGTCGCAGTCGATCACGGCGGCGACGTAGGGGGTGGGGATGCCGGGCGCGGCGAAGGTGACGATCGTGAACGCCCGCACGGTGCCCTCGGTCGCGACCGGGACCGTCTTGAACTCGGTTGTGAAGCAGCGTGCGCAGGCGTTGCGCCGGTCGAAAAATCGGGCACCGCAGTTGGTGCATTCCTGCGCGACCAGGTGCGGTTCGCCGTCGTCGAGCACCAGATAGTCGACCAGTGGAATCTGCCCGGCCATGACAACCTCCGTTGTGTGTGTAGTCGACGCTAGCGAACGCACGCACGGCAGCATCAGGTGGCCGGCCCCGCGACCACGCCGGCCCCGCGCAGGGCGGCGATCGCCTTGCGATCCAGTCCGATCTCGGTGAGTATCTCGTCGGTTTGCTCGCCCAAAGCCGGTGCGTGGCACCGAATGTCGGTCGATCGCCGACCGTTGACCAGCGCCGGAAGAGTGACGTGGGTGAACGGGCCGGCAACCGGATGCGTGGTGTCGATGAACGCTCCCCGCGCGCTCAACTGGGGATCGCTGCGAAGTTCGTTGTGCTGCAGGGCCGGGCCGATCGCCAGATCATGCTCGGCTGCGAGAGTGACCCACTCGGCTTGGGTGCGCGTCTCGATGACCTTCTGGATCTCGCGGCGCAAAGTCTGGTCGGCATCGGCGGCGACTGCGAAATCTACTGGGCCGCTACCGGATTCTGCGATGAGGTCCTCGCGGTTGGCGAGCCTGCAGAAATTCGCCCAAAATGCCGGCTCGATGCAGCAGAACAGCACGAACTTGTTGTCGGAAGTGCGGTAGAACTGGTACTTCGCGCTTGCCGTCCCGTCGGGGCTGACCGGGTCGGGCAGTGAGCGCCGGTCGGCGATCCGATCATCGTTGAGTTGGTAAGTCGCCGCGATCCACGCCGAGGAGATGACCGCCTCGGATGCGGCGACGTCGATGTAGCAGCCTTCACCGCTGCGCTCCCGTTGGAACAGCGCGGCGGCGACATGCAGCGCGGCGAACGTGGCGCCCGCCGAGGTGCCTTCCCCGCCGGAGGCGATTCCGTTGAACGGCTGCGGCCCGCGGTACGGCCGCACGAATCCCGCGTCGTCCATCTCCACCAACGTGGCGCCGGCCGCGGCGTTCATCATCTGTCCGTGAGTGGGGATCGTCGCATACGGCCCGGTCGCGCCGTATCCGGTGTACTGGCAGTAAACGATCTCGGGGCGACGTGCCCGTTGCTGCTGGTATCCGACGCCCAGCTTGCTCATCGCGTCTGCGGAGTTGCCGTCGACGAAGACGTCAGCACTCGCCAGCAGCCGCCAAAACACGTCTCTGCCTTGTTCGTTTCGCAGGTCCAGCGCGATGCTGCGCTTGTTTTTGTTGACCTGCAGGTGTGCGGGGCTGTTGTGCGGGGTGACTTGGCCGAGGAAGTCGCGCAGATAGTCTCCGCGGAACGGGCTTTCGATCTTGACGACGTCGGCGCCCAGATCACCCAGCAGGGCCCCTAAGGTGTCGCCGTTGAACAGCTGGGCCGACTCGAGCACCTTGATTCCGCTGAGCAATCCCACCTAAGGGCCTAATCGTTTAGTAGGGATGGATTGCTGGTCGTGGTGGCGACCAGGGTCTGTTTCCTGGTTGGTCTGCTGTCAGGTGATGCCTGGTTTGTCCCGACGCTCGACGTCTAGAGAAAGAACGGCGCGCCTGGCGGCAGATCACCTCCGGTGGTGGTGGGATGCCGTTGCCCGAGCCCACCGCAGGGTTGACCTCCCGACTGTGTTTCCCGAGCCTTGAGCTCTTCGATAGAACGAGGTCCTGCGGTGAGCTGGAGTCACGGACGGCTAGTGAGATGACGGACCTAAGAGTCCCGCGATTAGGGCGCCGCGTGAGTCCACCGGTGACGGCATAACCATCGATCGAAGGAGTGATGACACCTTGGGCTTGTTTTGTGGAATTGATTGGGCCACTGAACATCACGATGTCGCCGTCATCGACGACGACGGGCGTGTGGTGGCCCGCGGACGGGTCAGCAATGATGCGGCCGGGTTCGCGGCTCTGTTGACGCTGCTGGCTGAGGCCGGTGACAGCGCCGCGCATCCAATCCCGGTGGGGATCGAAACCGATCGCGGACTGTGGGTGGCCGCGCTGCGCGAAACCGGCCGGGTGATCTACCCGATCAACCCACTGGCGGCCTCGCGGTACCGGGCACGGCATGCAGTGTCGGGGGCCAAATCCGATGCCACCGATGCGGTGCTGCTGGCCAATATCGTGCGCACCGATGCCGCCGCGCACCGACCGCTGCCCGCCGACACCGAGCTGGCCCAAGCCATCCGGGTGCTCGCCCGCGCCCAGCAAGATGCGGTTTGGGCGCGTCAGCAGATCGGCAACCAGATCCGCGACCTGCTCAAAGACTTCTACCCGGCCGCCATCGCCGCGTTCGCCGGGCTGCCCGAGGGTGGACTGGCCCGCGCCGACGCCCGCACCATCTTGGCCGCTGCGCCGACCCCAACGCAGGCGGCGACGCTGACTCCCGCCCGGCTGCGCCGACTGCTGACCAAAGCTGGCCGCCGACGCCATCTCGACCGCGATATCGAGCGGTTGCGCGCCGTGTTCACCGACACCTACCTGCACCAACCGCCGGCCGTGGAAAACGCGATGGGCATCCAACTGGCGGCGTTGTTGCGCCAACTCGAGGCCGCCTGCACCGCGGCCGACGAGCTGGCCGAGGCGGCGATCGCCCATTTTGAGCAACACCCGGACGCCAAGATCATCACCAGCTTCCCCGGCCTGGGGATGTTGGCCGGCGCCCGGGTGCTCGCCGAGATCGGCGATGACCGAACCCGCTTCGCTGAGGCCCGCGGACTCAAAGCCTTCGCCGGATCCGCCCCCATCACCCGCGCCAGCGGCAAGAAAACCGTTGTCCTGCACCGCCACATCAAGAACCGGCGACTGGCCGCCGTCGGCCCGATCTGGGCACTGGGATCGCTGCGCGCCTCGCCGGGCGCGCGTCGCCACTACGATGCCCGCCGCGCCGCCGGAGACTGGAACCACCAAGCCCAACGGCACCTGTTCAACAAGTTTCTCGGCCAACTCCACCACTGCCTGCAGACCGGCCGGCTCTACAACGAACACCTGGCGTTTCCACCTCCTCTCTCGCTCGTGGCTTGACTCTTAACTTCGTGAGATGTCTTTCTCGTTGATTTGGTGAAGAGTTAGAGCACAAACTCGCGGTCGCGCATGTGCTCGGGAATGCGGGGGTCACGTTCGTGGATATCCCGGGCCGGAAGACCCACTTCGGAAATGACCGGAAGGTATGCGTCCGGGTCGACGCCCCAGTTCCACCGGCGGACCTCGGCGGCCGAGCGCCGCCCCGACATCGCGCGCACGAACTCGAAGCGGTCGGCGACCACACACGAAATAGCATGTCCGACACCCACGATCGTCCCCCACTGCTCGACCGTCACCCGCAGCGGCGGCAGAGCCGCCGTCGCCACCCGATCAGAGAACCGCCCGGACAGTTCATCCAGCGCTACCTTGATGGCGACGTCGTCGCGCGCGCCCGGTGCGTCCAGCGCGGTGCGCAAGTCGTGTTCGCTCATCGCCGCGTCAGTGATCAAGACCGACGCCAGCTGCGGGTCCGAACCGATGTGTCCGTGAAGCTTGTCGGCCACCTTCTCCCACTCTGTGAGCAACTCGCCCGGCGTGGCGTCCCACGGGGCGCCGTTGGCCGACGGCAGGGTGAACGGCCCGCGCCGCACGCCGGCACGGTGATCCGTTGCTTCCGTCGCGGTGCCGATCAAATGAGCCAGCACATCGCGGATCGTGGTGCCCGGCACAGTCGGAACGACCACACCGCCGGCGTCGCCGGGCAAACGACGGACAAGCTCGATGATGCGCCCGCCCGTCTCAGCCCAGATCGCCGGTAGGTCTCGCGCCCCTGCCGGCGTGGTGTCCGAGCGCATAGCCTTCCCTCCTGCGACCGCCGCAGTGCGCACGAGCCGATAGCCAACCCGAACGTCGGACCGTGATGCGATTGAGCGCCGCTCGGCCCCGGTCGCGCGCGCACCGCAGCCGGTGGGACGTACCTGGAGCGTATTGCGCGATCCCGCGACCCGGAAGGACGCGCGAGCCTTCCGGGCGCAAATGGCGTTCCGGTCAGCGCGGCTCATTTCGCAGCGCAGCGGTGCAATCATGGCCCCAGGCGTGATCGCGGTTACACCAGTACAGAAGAGGTGAGGGCCTGTGTTTACCTTGTTCAGCGTCGACGACCACATCGTCGAACCGGCCCATGTGTGGACCGACCGGGTGCCGGCGAAGTTCAAGGACCGGGCTCCCCACGTCGTCGAGGTGGATGGCCGGCAGCTGTGGGAGTGGGACGGCGGCCGCGAACTCACCATGGGACTGAACGCGGTAGCCGGAAAACCGCGCGAGGAATGGGGCATGGAGCCGGCACGGTTCGAGGACATGATCCCCGGCTGCTACAACCCCGAAGAGCGCCGCAAGGATCTGCTGTCCAACGGCATCTTCGCGTCGGTCTCGTTCCCGTCGCTGCCCGGCTTCGGCGGTCGCAAGTTCGCGACCTTCGACGACAAGGAACTCGCCCTGGCATGCGTGCGGGCATGGAACGACTACATGCTCGAAGAATGGTGCGGCACCGGCCCCGACGTGTTCGTGCCGATGCACATCCTGCCCGTGTGGGACATCGACCTGGCCGTCAAGGAGCACGAGCGGTGCGTCGGGCTGGGCAGCAAGGCCATCTGCTTCATCGAAGACCCTCATGCTGTGGGCCTGCCCAATTTCCACGGCGGCTATTGGGAGCCGCTGTTTGCCGCCGCCCAGTCGGACCAGACTCCGATCTGCATGCACATCGGATCCGGCGGGGCTGCGGTGTCGCTGGAGGGTGTCAATCCGATGACCGAGATCGCTGCCGCCTTCGCCTATGCGGCGCGCTCATCGGTGAACTTGATGGTCAGCCCGCTGCTGCGTAAGTACCCCGACGCCAAGGTGGTCTGGTCCGAGGGAGGCATCGGCTGGATCCCCGCCGCTATCGAGCGTGCCGACCGGCAGTGGGAGCGGCACCAATATTGGTCGCATGTGGAGAACGCCCAGATCAAGCCGTCCGATGTCGCGAAGCGCAGCATGTATTTCTGCATGATCGAGGAGCCGATCGGCATCAAGTACCGGCATGATTTCCGGGTCGACCGGATCCTGTGGGAGTCGGACTATCCGCACGCCGACACCCCGTTCCCCAAGACTCAGCTGTCGGCCAAGGAAGTCTTCGACGGGATTCCGCGTGACGAGGTCGAGCTCATCACGCACAAGAACGCCGAAGAGCTGTTCCACTTCCCGATCTCGCAGGAGCTTGTCGCCGCCTACAGCGGATCTGCTGTCTAAGCGTTGGCGACCCGGCTGGTTTTCGTTCACGGCGGGCTGCACACCGGTGGCTGCTGGGCGGACACGATTGATGTCATCGCTGCGCTTCGGCCCGATATCGAGACGCTGGTCGTCGACCTTCCGGGAAGACGCTCTGTGCCAGGCGATCTCGCTTATCTCACTATCGATGACTGCGTTTGCGGTGTGACGCAGCAGATTACCGGGCACATCCCTGGCGATGGGCCGCTGGTGCTGGTGGGTCATTCCCTCGCCGGCGTGATCCTGTCCGGGGTAGTGAACCGGCTCGGAATCGACCGGGTGCCACATGTCATCTTTGTGGCGTGCTGTGTGCCGGCCGACGGCGAATGTGTGTTGGATACCTTGCCATTCGGTTTGAAACGTGTCGTGCGGCACCTGGTCAACAGGGCACCGGTGATCGACAGGATCCCGCCCGGACTCGTGCGTTACTGCTTCAGTAACTGCGCCACTTCCGGACACCGCGCGAAGATCAAGCAAGGTATCGTGCCGGAAAGTTCCGCGCTATTGACCCAGGCGCAGGTCGGGGGCTTCCCCGGCTCAATGCGCACGAGCTGGATCGTGACCCGGAGAGATCGCGCCCTACCTGAGGCGAAACAGCGGGCTTTCATCCAAAACCTGGGCGGCGTGGATGATCTCGTGTGTATCGACGCGGGCCACGAAGTCATGATCACCCATCCGTGGGAGCTCGCGAGCGCGCTTATCGCACTTACCGGTTAACTGAGCTGATCGCCCCGCCGTCGGCGAGAGCGGACACCGATGAATCTGTATTGTGAAGGCATGAAGGCGATCACGATCACGATCCCCGAAGAGCTCGATGCACTGGCCACCGCCGAGGCCCGCCGCCGCGGTATTTCCAAGTCCGAGCTCATCTGCATGGGTCTCGACGCCGTGCTTTCGCCACCCTCGAGTCGGACGCGGATGACCTTTGGCGGTCTCTTTCGCGTTTCGGGTCGGACGGGATTTCAGCGCAACCAGGTGAGATCGACGACGTCGTGTACTGCCGGTGAAGTTCGCCGACAGGGGTTGGTGGGTAGCGTGGGCGCTGCCGGGAGGATGCCCGGCAAGTCAGCGCGCTGAAGGTGCTGGGGTATCAGCTAAGGCGGATGGCGAATAGTACTGTGGTCCAAGCTGTTTGAGCTGCCACAGCGGCACATGATTCGTATGCGCACCCCCACCGTAGTTCTGTACTCATAAAGCAGCTGCGCATGTCGATGTGTGTGTGACCAACTGACTTGCGCATGCGTCGGGATCATCCACTCTTGGGCACGTTTCACTGGGCAACCCAGTTCGCCGAGTCGGCGAACTGGCTTGAAATCTGTGTACCGGTAGTTTGCTCGGGGACTATGCTCGATTCACGTGCAGGAGGCCTGCGCGGTCGCTGGCGCGACGAGCATCGATCAGAAATGGACAGCGATCCCTTCCGAACGCAGCGCGACGTCGGCCCCGCCGTCGTCTCGCAGTTGAATGCGGCCGGATTCGCTGACGCCGAGGAAATCGGGCGCGGCGGCTTCGGGATCGTCTACCGGTGCACACAGGCCGCGCTGGATCGGGTCGTGGCGGTCAAGGTGTTGATCACTGAGCTCGATGAGCATCGGGAACGCTTCTTGCGTGAGCAGCGGGCCATGGGCCGGCTCACCGGACACCCGAACATCGTCGGCGTGCTGCAGGTCGGTCAGACCACCGGTGGATATCCCTATCTCGTCATGCAGTACCACCGCCAGGGGTCGCTTGAGGCGCGGATCAGCCGGCTGGGCCTGCTGCCGGTCGAGGAGGTGCTGCGAATCGGTGTGAAGATAGCCGGGGCGCTGGAGTCGGCGCACCGGCTGGACATCCTGCATCGCGACGTCAAACCCGCCAACATCCTGCTGACCGACTATGGCCAGCCGGCGCTTTCCGACTTCGGAATCGCGCATATCACAGGCGGTTTCACGACGGCTGCCGGCACCTTCACCGGGTCGCCGGCGTTCACTGCACCGGAGATCCTGTCCGGCGAGCCGCCCAGCCAGGCCTCCGACACTTACAGCCTGGGTGCCACCTTGTTCGCCGCGCTGACCGGGCATGCCGCCTACGAGCGCAAGTCCGGTGAGCAGATGGTCGCGCAATTCCTGCGCATCGCCACCGAGCCGGTGCCGGATCTGCGCGACATCGGCATCCCGGAAGCCGTTTCGGCGGTGATCGAGAAGGCAATGGCACGCGACCCCGCCGCCCGCCCATCAGCCGCAGCGCTGGGCGAGGAACTGCAACGCATTCAGGCGGGGCACGGCCTGCCCGTCGACGACCTCGCGCTGCGCCGACGCCACCGGTCCGGCCGACTGCAACCCCACGGCGCCACTCGCACCCTGCCCGGGACACTTCCGCTGGAGCTGACCAGCTTCATCGGTCGGCGCGCCGAACTGCACGAGGTCCAACGAATGCTGTCGGAGTCGCGGCTGGTGACGTTGACGGGAATCGGCGGTGTGGGCAAGACGCGGCTGGCGCTGCGGGCGGCCAGTGAGGCGGCGGCCGATTTCGCGGACGGCGTGCGGTTGGTCGAATTGGGCGATCTGCGTGATCCCTCGCTGGTGGTCGACGTCGTCGCCGGGGGCCTGGGCTTGCGCGACGAATCCGGCAGATCGTTGCGCGACGTACTGGTCGAATTCCTCTGTCCGCGCAAGCTCCTGCTGATCCTCGACAACTGCGAGCAGGTGGTCGGTGAGGCCGCCGAGCTCGCCGAGACGCTGCTGCAGGCCTGCCCCGATCTGAAGATCCTGGCGACCAGCCGCGAGCGCCTCGGCATCGGTGGCGAAGCGGTAGTGGTGCTGTCTCCGCTGTCGGTTCCCGCCACCGACCGCGAACCGCGACGCGGACAGCCCGGTTACGACGCGGTTGCACTGTTCGCCGAGCGCGCCGCGGCAGCGGTGCCGGGGTTCGCCCTCACCGGCGACAACGAAAAAACCGTGGCCCGCATCTGTTCCCGGCTCGAGGGCCTGCCGCTGGCGATCGAGTTGGCCGCCGCACGGTTGCGCGCGATGTCGCCCGAACAGATCCTGGAGCGGCTCGGCGACCGCTACACACTGTTGACCCAGGGCAGCCGCGCCGCACCGGCCCGCCAACAGGCCCTTGCATGGAGCATCGGCTGGAGTTACGACCTGTGCTCCCCTTCCGAACAGCGGCTGTGGGCGCGGCTGTCGATATTCGCCGGAAGCTTCGAACTCGAAGCGGCCGAACATGTTTGCAACGGCGAGCTGTCGCCGCAGGAGCTGGTCGAGCTGCTGACCGCGCTGGTGGACAAGTCGATCCTGATTCGTGCCGAATCGCCGGGCGGGGTGCGGTTCAAGCTACTCGATACGCTGCGCGAGTACGGCCGGGAAAAGATCAGGCAGGCGGGCGATTACCGGCAGCTGCGCGGCCGCCATCTGGGCTGGTATCGACGGCTCGTGGCCGACGCAGCCGATGAGTGGTTCAGCTCGCGCCAGCTTCGCTGGCTGGCCCGCCTCGAGCCCGAATCGCACAACCTGCGTGAAGCGATGGAGTTTGCGCTGTCGGAGTCCCCCGAGATCGCGCTGGAGATGGTCGCCAACCTCTACCTGTATGCGGTTGCGCGCGGGTTCCTCAGCGAAATGCACCGCTGGCTGGACCGGGCGCTGGGCGCAACGCCGTCCGAGCCGAGCGTCGAACGGATCCGCGCTCTCTACGCCGCCGCGATGATCGCCGGGCTGCAGGGCGATCTTGCCGCCGAATCGGCGTGGGCAGCCGAGGCCGGCACACTGGCCGAGCAGACGACCGACCCGCCGGCACGCGCCATGGCGGCCACCGCCGAAGGCTTCGCGGCGCTGATGCGCGGCGACGCCGATGACGCCCTGGCCCGCTTTGAATCCGCCGTCGAAGCCGACGACAACCCCACCGTGCGGGTTGGCGCGATGATGCTGGTGGGCTGGGCGCTGGAATCCCGCGGCGACATCGGACGCGCCCTGATCTGGCAGGAAAAGGCGCTCGCGGCCGCCGAATCGGCTCAAGAGGTCGTGTTTCGCTCGTATGCGTTGTGGTCGATCGGGGTCGGCTGGTGGCGGCACGGCAAGACCGAACGCGCCGAAGAGCTTCTGCGCGAGTGTCTTCGGCTCACCCAGCAGATTGACGATCCGCGCACGGCTGCGGCGTGTCTGGAGACGCTGGCATGGATTGCGCGGGCCAACAGTGATCCGCGTCGCGCCGCGGTGCTGATGGGCGCCGCGGCGAAATTGGGCAACTGGATCGGTGTGTCGCCGGCGGTGCTGCCGGACCTTGCTGTCTTTCACGATGAATGCGAACAGCGGGCTCGCGAGACACTCGGGGACGAAGAGTTCGGCGCAGCCACTCGGGAAGGTGCCGCAATGGGTTTCGACCAAGCCGTGGCCTGTGCACTGCGCGGTGGGTCTTGACCCGCCGGGGCGATCAAGGTGTGGTCGCCGATTTGGCCTTGGCGGCGGCCACCGCCCGGCTGTGTTCCGGCGAATGCATACTCGCCAGCTCGCCGGCGAAGGCCCGCTCGAAGGCCTGCGGCAGCTGGGCTTCCAGGTAGGCATTCAGTGCGCGTTTGGTGTCGCGCAGTGCGCGGGACGGTATCTTCGTCAGCCGCGCCGCAAGGCTCATCGCCTCGCTCATCAGATCATCGGCTGCCACGACCCGGATCGCGAGCCCGAACCGCACTGCCTGCTGCGCCGAAATCCGCTCGCCGAGAAAGAGATACTCCTTCGCGCGGGATAACCCGATCAGCGCCGGCCACACCATGCCGCCGTCGCCGGGAACCAATCCCATGCGCAGGTGAGGATCGGCCAGAAAGCCGGTGTCGGCCATCAACACCAAATCCGATAGCAGGGCCAGACTGCAGCCCAGACCGACCGCCGGGCCGTTGACCGCGGCGATGACCGGCAATGGGCAGCGCACCATCCCGGTTACCATCGCGCGGCCCTCGTCGATGGTCCGGGCGCGCAGCTCGGCATCGTCGATGTTTTCCTGCATGTAGTCGAAGTCGCCGCCCGCGCTGAAGGCCGAACCCTGTCCGGTCAACACCACCACTTGGGCATCGGCGTCGGCGGTGAGGTGGTCCCACACTCGGGCCAGCGCTTGATGCATCGCGCGGTTGACCCCATTGAGGTCCGCGGGCCGGTTCAGCGTCACCACCCGGATGGGTCCGTCGGCGGTGACGACAAGTTCGGGCGGCAGCCCGTACATCAGTGCCCCGTGCTTTCACCGCGCGCGGTGGCAACGTCGGGTGCTGCTGCGCGGATCTTCGATGCCCTCATCTCGGGATCGGTGTTCGCATAACCGATCTCATGCAGCTCGCTGCGCATGTGCACTCCACGGGTATCCGGCCTCAGTTGGGTAGGCCGCATGCGAGCACACTACCATCCGGAACTTTACATGTATAGTTACGGGCATGCGGTCGGGCGTCAGCGTCCGAGTCAGCGAGAACGACGGCGGCGAGGAGGCGGTAGATAGTGATCCAACAAGGCCGACAGCGCGCTGTCGAAGGAGTCCGGTGCGCGCAGCTTGGTCACATAGTCGCGGATCTCGTCGTCGGCGTGCGGCGCGGCACTCAACTGAAAGTTCGGGCTTTCCTCGACGAGCAGCCGGCCCAGCACCAGCTGGTGCACCGCCGCGTACGCCACGCGGGCGGCGTCACGATCCAGTCCGGCCCTTTCGAACTGATGAATGCAGAACAGCACGATCTTGCGCGCGTTGGGAAGTAGCTTGCTGGTCAACAGGACTGCGCTGAGACCGGGAACGGTGCGCAGCGCATCCATCGCGGCCGTTACGATGTCGGTGAAGAGTTCGCGCCAATCGCCGGAGTTCGGGTCGGGCAGCTCGATCTGGCCGAGCAGCTCGTCGCCGACCATCCGCAGCAGCTCGTCTTTGTCCTCGACGTGGTGGTAGAGCGCCATGGCCGACACTCCCAGCCGGGCGGCGACCGAGCGCATGGTGACACCCTCGACACCGAGTTCGTCGATCATCTCGGCGACGGTCGAGGTGATAAGCGTCCGGCCCAGCGGGGCCCGCTCTTTCACCGCTTTCTTGGTAGCCACGCCCACTGACTATACGCGTACAGCAGAGGAGGATTGTGACCGCAGCACCGCAGCGAGAACCTGATCCGCGCCGCATTGATCTGTTGTTGCAGCGCTGCCGACTGGAGGTGGACAGCGGTGCGCTGCCCTCGGCGCAGGTGGCTCTCAATGTCGGCGGTGTGCAATATGCCGCGGAAACTTTCGGTGCGGCCGACCCGTCGACACGCTATGTGCTGCAGTCGGCCGGCCGGCCCGTGGTTGCCGGGGTGTTGTGGAAACTGATGTCCGACGGTCTGCTCGACATCGGCCGCACGGTCGCCTCCTACATTCCCGAATTCGGCACTCGGGGTAAAGACGTCGTCACGGTTGAGCAGGTGGTCACTCACGTAGGCGGCTTTCCGCTTGCGCCGCTGGGGTATCCGCACATGCTCGATCGCGCCGAGCGGCTCAGGGCGTTTTCGAAGTGGCGGTTGACCTATCAGCCCGGCACCAGGCTGCAATTCCATCTGACCTCGGCGGCCTGGGTCATCGCTGAACTGTGCGAGCGGCTCACCGGCCGGCCGATCGCGACGTATCTGCGCGAAACCCTGACCGGACCACTGGGTTTGGACAGCATCGAAATCGGTCCGCCGGTCGAGCGGCAACACGACGTCGCGTCGTTCGTGCGGACCGATGACGATGACTGCGAGGTAAACCCCTGGGGCCCCTGGTATCTGGCGCGCCCGGAGATCCTGGCGGCCGGGGAGCCGAGCCACTCCATGGTTGCCACCGCCGCCGATCTCGCCGCCTGGTATCAGGCTCTGATGACATCGCCGCTGTGGCGGCGAGAGGTCATCGAGGATGCCCTGCGGGTGCGGGTCACCCTGCCGGTCACCGGGGAGCGCGGCGGAACACCCAGTGTGCCGGGCAACGTCGCGCTGTTCGTCGTGGTGGCCGGCGACGACGGAACGTCGCGGGCCTTCCTGCCGACCGCCACCGGCCCGCAGACCTTTGGGCATGGCGGGGCGCCGTGCCAGATCGGCTTCGCCGACCCCGAGACCGGGCTCTCGTTCGCCTTTCTCACCAACGGTTATCCGACGACGGGCTATGAGCGTTCACGCCGCGGGCTGAACCGGATCATCAACATCGCGAATCTGGCCGCGGACTGCTTCGGCTGACCTGCTCGGTATTGTCACTCGCGCCTATACATGTATAGTGGCCACGATGGTGGCGCCCGAGACCTGCCGCATCGTCGACGCGTTCGAGGATGCGCTGACCGCGTCGGCCGATCGGCTGACGCAACTGAGGGCGCCCGGCGGCGACCTCGGCGCCGAGCTGGCCAATTCGCGGCAGCTGATGAACTGGCTCTTCGATGGCGGCTGGGTGCGATGGGGCTGGCCGCCCGAAGTGGGCGGATTGGGCGGCTCATCGCTCATCCGCTGCCAGATCCTCGAGCGACTCGCCTTGCACGGCTACGACATTCCGCATCATCTGCAGGTCCTCGAGGTTGTCGGGCCCGCGGTCATCAACCACGCCCCGCAGCTGGCGCCAGCCGTGCTGCCTGCCGCACTGCGCGGTGATGAACTGTGGTGCCAGGGCTTTTCCGAACCCGAGGCGGGTAGCGACCTTGCCGCGCTGCGCACCCGGGCGACGGTGCGCGACGACGGCCGATTCGTGATCAACGGCCAGAAGGTCTGGACCTCCTACGGAGCGCACGCCGATCGGATGGTGTTGTTGGCCCGCACCGGCCCGGTCAGCGACCGCCATCGCGGACTGGTGATGCTGCTCTTCGACCTGGATTCCCCGGGTGTCGAGCGGCGTCCGATCGCCCTGGCGGGCGGGCGCGAGGAGCTCGCCGAATTCTTCTTCACCGATGTCGTCGTCGACGCCGACCGGCTGATCGGTGACGTCGGCGCCGGTTGGTCGGTCGCGATGGACCTGCTGCAGTACGAGCGCGGCACCTACGCCTGGCTGCGGATGGCGATCTGCGCCAGCCGCCTGCAGAAGCTGCTGCGCACCACGGACGTAAACCCCTGGGACACCGCAACATATCCACTGGCAGGCGCGGCCGTCGGGCAGGCATATCTGAGCCTTGCCGCCCTGCGCGCACGCACGTCATCCACGCTGGGCCGGCTGGCGGCACAGGAAACCGTCGGCGAACAGACCAGCGTCGACAAACTGCTGTTGTCCACCGCCGAGCAGGACGTGCTGGATGCGTCGATGGCGCTGCTGGGCACCGATGTGCTCATCGGAGATGGGCCCGAGGCGCAGCGGTGGCGCGACGAATGGTGGTACTCACGTGCCGCGTCGATCTACGGCGGCGCCCGCGAAATCCAGCACAGCATCATCGCCGACCGTGTCCTGAAGCTGCCCAGGGAGACCACCGTTGGACGTTGACACCCAGCTCCTGCTCAGGGAATCGATCCACGAGCTGCTGGCCCGCGACAACGGGGACCTCGTGGCCGGGCTGGCGCAACTGGGCTGGCGCGATGTCGTGCGCGATGATCCGGTCGCCGCGGTCGATCTGCTCTTCACCGAGCAGGGTAAGGCCGGGCGAGCGTCGGCCGCGCTGGACACCGTCCTCATCGACGCCGCCGGCGGTGATCTGTGCGAGCCGGAGCCGGGCCATCGCCCACCGGCGGTGCTTCATCCGCTGGGCGCAGCGACGTGCATCAGCAGCATGGACGGCCGGTTACTGATCGACGGCGTCACACTGACGGATCCGGCCAGCGCCGCGGGCTGCGTGGTCGCCGCCGACGACGCCGCCTCGACGGTCTTCCTGCTGGCACCGGACCGGCTGGCAACGGCCGCCGGCGCCGTCGGAGGTTTCGATCCCGCATCGGCGCTGTACCGGGTCCGCGTCGATGTCTCGATCGCTGAAACCGAAGCGCGCAAATGTGATTGGACCGGCGCGGTCACCGCGGGCCGTCGCGCCCTGGCGGCGGAACTGGCCGGGAACGCCTCGGCGATGCTGGGCATCGCGGTCGAGCACGTTCGGCAGCGAACACAGTTCGGGCGCCCCATCGGCGTCAACCAAACACCGCGGCACCGTCTCGCGCAGTGCCATACCCAGCTGGCGGGCGCGCGCGAACTCATCGACGTCGCGTGCAAAACCGGAACATGGTGGGACGCGTGGGTGGCCAAGACCTACGCCGGCTGCGCCTGGGATGCGACCAGCCGCGCATGCCTGCAAGTCTGCGGGGCCATCGGACTGACCTGCGAGCATCGCTTGGGCCGCTACGTCAAGCGGGCAACCATTCTCGATGCGCTTTACGGAAGCTGGCGGATGTCCCTGCAGCACATCGGCACCACGCTGCTCGAGACAGAACGCATTCCGGCCGGGCCGCCGCTATGACCGATGCCGCCGCCCACGCGGTATTCGAGATCGTCGGGGAGCACATCGCCCGCATCACGATCAATCGCCCGCATCGGCTGGGCGCCTATACCCCGCGGATGTGTGCGGAGATCCTGGAGGGCCTGCGGCGGGTGCGCCTGGATGACGCGATCCGGGTGCTCATCCTGACCGGTTCGGGCCGCGGCTTTTGTTCCGGCGGGGACCTTTCACCCGACGCGGGATTCGACGAGGCCCTCGGCCATCAGCTCGGCCGTGCGCGCGAACTGCGGGAGGATTCCCACGCTGTTGTCACCGCACTGCACCGGCTCGACAAACCGGTCATCTGCGCGGTCAACGGGCTCGCGGTCAACGGCGGTTTGGCGTTCGCGCTCTCCTGCGACATCAGGATCGTCGCGGCCGGCGCCCGGCTCGGGGACACCAGCGCCAGGGCCGGCTTGTTGCCCGATGAAGGTGGCGCGTGGCTCTATCCGCGAATCATGGGCTATGACAGGGCTTTCCGGATGGTGGCGTTCTCGGAGATCTATGACGCCGACACCGCGCAGGCACTCGGGTTGGCGACCGAGGTGGTCGCCGACGCCGAGCTGGCCTCGCGCGCGGTGGATCTCGCCGAAAAGCTTGCCGCCGGGCCGCCGTTGGCGCTTCGCGCGGTGAAGTTCATGATGCGCCGCGCTTTGGAGAACACGCTGGAGACCTCGCTGGGTGACGCCGAGCAGGCGGTGCTGTGGGTAGGGCCCAGCGCCGACGCGCAGGAGGGCAAGGAAGCGTTCCTGGAGCGGCGTCCGCCGAAGTTCACCGGCCGCTGAAACCTCGCCGCGCGCCCGGGCCCAGCTACCGTACGTGTATAGTTTACATGTATACTAGGTGTGTCCCGGCGGTCGGACGGCTCTGGAAGGACGTACTGTCATGGCGCTCATCGAGAACACGGTCGGTGAACTTCCCTACCAGCTCACCGATTTCGATCAGCACTCGTATGAGGCGGAGGATTGCTTCACCCGCTACATGCCCAGCTCCAAGCTGGACACGGCGGTGCGCCCGATCATCGCGCCGTCGGGCCGCAAGGTGCTGCTGGCCAACGACCGGATCGTGACCGCGCTGGAAAACGATCTCGACCAGGCCTACGTGCCCGGGTCGCTGGCCGAGATGCTGCGCCGGCGCGCCTCCGGGCAGGCCGCCGACGCCGAGCGGTTCTACGAACCGATGCAGGCCGAATACCTCGACCGCCAGGCGCGGCTCAAGCAGCTCGACGAGCAGCAGATCGAGCGCACGATCATGTACCCGGGCGGCTGGGCGCTGATGGCCGAGGAATACCTGAACGGCATCGACCCGCTCTACGACAACCTCGAGGCCTTCAACAAGTGGATCGACGAAGACTGGGGCTTCAACTTCAGCAACCGCATCTACGCACCGGCGATGCTGTCGATGCGCGACCTGAACCGTGCCTGTACCGAACTCGATCGGGTCCTCGAGGCGGGCGCCCGCTTCATCACGCTACCGGCCGGGCCCGCGTACGGGCGTTCGCCGGGTGACCCCTATTTCGACCCGTTCTGGGCGCGCATCAACGACGCACATGCCGTGGTCTGCTACCACATCGCCGAATTCCACTACCAGGAAAACGTTGCCTCGCAATGGGGCTGGGGCCTGCGTCCGCCATTCCAGTTCTCGGCGTGGCAATGGCAAAACACCTACGGCGAGCGGCCGATCACCGACACGCTCTCGGCGCTGATCTTCGACAACCTCTTCGGCAGGTTCCCCAACATCACGGTCCTGGTCAGCGAGTTCGGCGCGGAGTGGGTGCCCCATTTCCTGCGGCACATGGACAAGAGCCGGGGAATGGGCCGACTCGGCCCCTGGCTGGGAGGCCCACTCGCCGAACGGCCCAGCACCATCTTCAAAAACAATGTCCGGGTCGTTCCCTACCCGGAGGACGACACCGCCGAATTGATCGAACGACTCGGAACCGACAACACCTTGCTGATGGGCTCGGACTGGCCGCACGCCGAGGGGCTGCGCGAGCCGGCCGAGTTCTACTACCGGCTCGACGGCCTGGGCGAGACCACTCGGCGCAAGTTCCTGCGCGACAACGGCATGAAGCTCACCGGCAGCCTCGGCTGATCACCTCAGGACCAACCATGCCCGGCGATCCGGTCACGGTCCTGGAGGCGTTCCGGCGCACCGCGGCGAGGCACCCCGACCGGCCGACGCTGATCTACTTCGACACCGTGTTGCGCGCACGCGATGTCGACCGCGCCAGTGACGCGCTGGCAGCCGCCCTGGCGGACAACGGATTTGTCGCCGGCGACCGCATCGCGCTGTATTTGCAAAACATGCCGCAGTACGTCCTCGGGCTGCTTGCGGCCTGGAAGCTGGGCGGCATCGCCGTCCCGATCAACCCGATGCTCACCCCGGCCGAAGTCGCTAAGCTGCTCGATGACGCCACGCCCACCGTCTTGCTCGCACTTGACGAGCTGCACACGCCGGCGCTGGCCGAGGTGCTGACGGCCAGCTCGGTGCGGGAGGTGATCACCACCAGCGCACTGGATTGGCTTGCCGCAGCGGGTCATCCGGGGTTGCCCCGATCACGACTGCCGACACCGCCGGGAGCCGAGGAGCTCCGCCGGCTCATCGCCGGACACGACGGCCGGGTGCCGCCACCCGCATCGCCTGCGCTCGACGACTTCGCCGTGATCACCTACACGTCAGGCACGACCGGGGCGCCCAAGGGCGCGATGAACACCCACCGCAACATCGCCACCGGAGGGCGCTGCTACCGCGAGTGGTTCGACCTGAGCGCCGACGAAGTGGTACTCGGCGTGGCGCCGCTGTTTCACGTCACCGGGCTGAGCGGCCACATCGCGTGTGCATTGGTGTGCGGCGCGCCGCTGGTGTTGTCGTACCGCTTCGACACCGCCGCGGTGATCGACATGATCCGCCGGCACCGAGCGACTTTCACCGTCGGCGCGATCACGGTGTTCATCGCGCTGGCCAACGCTGCGGCGTCCACGCCAGGAGATTTGGCGACGCTGAGGAAAATCGCTTCGGGCGGGTCACCGGTCGCGGCAGCGACCGTCGAACGCTTCGAGCGGCGATTCGGCGTCTACATCCACAACGTTTACGGAATGACCGAAACCACCTCGCCGGTGTTGGCGGTCCCGTTGGGTAAGCGGGCCCCGACTGGCGCCGAAACCGAAGCCCTGTCCGTCGGGCGGCCGATGCCGGGCACCCGGATCGCGGTGCTCGACGACACCGGTGCGCCGTTGCCCGCCGGGCAGATCGGTGAAATCGCGGTCGCCGGCCCGCAGGTCGTTCCCGGATACTGGCGCAGCCCTGAGGAGACCGCGGCCGCGTTCCGCGGCGGCTGGCTGCGGACCGGCGACGTGGGCTACGCCGACGACGACGGCTGGTACTACCTGGTCGACAGGAAGAAAGACATGATCGTGGCCAGCGGCTACAAGGTATGGCCACGCGAGGTCGAAGACGTGCTCTACACCCACGAGGCCGTGCTCGAAGCCGCGGTCATCGGCGTGCCGCACCCGTACCGGGGCGAAACCGTCAAGGCGTATGTGTCGTTGCGCCAAGGCCATTCGGTGTCACCGGACGAGCTGATCGGGCACTGCCGTGCCCAGCTGGCCGCCTACAAGTACCCGCGCGAAGTGGAAATCGTTGACGCGATCCCGAAGACCGCGACCGGCAAGATCCTGCGGCGAAACTTCCGCGACGACCTGTCGCGGGCGCCGCGGCGCCGCGGTCACGCGTGACTACTGCGGCATACTCGCCCATGGCGCCGCCCCGCTACCACCCGCGCCCCCGTCTGGCACAGACAGCGAGACCTGCGTATACACCTTGTTCACGCGTGGCGTGTAAATAAAGTGTATGAGCCGGGTCCGTATGAACCTCGAGATCGAGGACACTTACGTCCAGATGATCATGGACCGCTACGGTATTCGGACCAAGACCGAGGGGGTCGACCTCGCGCTGCGCCACCTTGCGGGCCAACCCATGACGCGCGATGAGGCCTTGGCAATGCGAGGCGCCAAGGCCATCGGCGACGTTCCGGCGGAGACCCACACCGACATTTGATCCTCGTTGACCCGTCGGCGCGGGTCGAGATCCTGGTACTGCCGACCATGTCCGAAGCATGGAACATGTTGGTGCAGTACCTCATTGGGCTTGGTCCTGCCGCGTGGAATAGGGGCGCGCTCTCAGCTGGGCCAGGAACGGATCGCGTATCGCAACTGTCGTGGGGTCTATATAGCCATATGTACGTAATTGTGGACGTGCATATTGATGGTGTTCACAGGCGTTCTAGGAGCTGAGCGGGTGTGATCGCTGGCGGTTCGAGTCCGGCCCGCAGCAGATCATCATCGCCGGTGACGATCACCGCGTCAGCTGCTTCGGCGAGGGCGACCAGGTAGTCGTCGTTTGGGTCCCGCACTCCTATCTTGGGTGGTCCGGGGTCGTCGCGCAGGTCGGCATGGTCGCCGAGGCTTTCGACGAAGGCGATCGCGTCGGCGACGTTGATCCAGCGTCGGAATTTCGGTCGGATCAGGACGGCTGCGAGTTCGTCGAGCAGGTGCTGGGTCACCACCGCGGTGATCGCGTTGTCCGCTATGGCTTGCACGACCCGCGCGGGGGTGCCATACGGGTTGATCACAGCCGAGATCCATACGTTGGGGTCGATGACGACCCGCAGTGGTTGGTCCAGGCCTCAGCCCGCCTGGCGCGGGGTGCGCTTTGCGCGTACTGCAGCCAGCTCTTTGGCAGCGAGTCGCGTGGCTTCCTTCTCGCTGGGGGCCTCCTCGGGGCTGATGCCAGCCCAGATCCGCTCCAGGGTCCCGGCGAATCCCAGGTGCCGCCTCAAGGCGTCCTCGAATACCTCATATTCGCGCTTACCCGACCGGGCAGCGGCTACCTTCGCCGCGCGAAGCAGCGCTTCGTCGATATAGACAGTGGTCTTCTTTCGTGCCATTCCACCATTTTGACAGAAAAACGGCTTTCATGTCAGCGGGCAGGTCCCCGGCGCATGGGCCGACTTCGGCGACCCCACTCGGCCGTCTCCGGGTAACCGGCCCCGCGCACTATGAACGCCGACATCTCGGCAAGCAGTCCGTCCTCAGGAGCCTGGATTTCCGGCACTGGTGGACCCGCGATGAAGTCGTGCGGGCCGCCGGTGATGCTCAGGCGTTCCGCCATCCCCACGTCGGACTCCTTTCCACCCACTTGATGCAGCTTCGGATGATCGATAGGCCGTCCCTCTACGTCGTGATCCATCGCCCGTCTGCCGCTGACGATGTCCGTAAACTGGAACGCCTTGGGGCTAAAGCTAATTGGAGTGCCGTCGTCTGCGATTGCCTGCGACGGGTAACAAGGATGCTATCGGGCCTCCGGCTAATAGGTAATATAATTAGATATGTGGTCTTCGACGACAGGATTTGACCGGTTCAGGGGGCCTGCGCCAGGAGCGCCGCAGGAACACGGCCTGGCGTACCTGCGGGCGGCCGACTCAATCGATCTGCGCGAAGAGACTGTTGGCGCGGCGCTGGCACGAGTAAGCCGCGACTTCGGGGACCACCGTGCGCTGGTGTGGCTCACCGATTCCGGTATGGGATCGATGACGTGGGCCCAGCTGCATGTCCGCGCCCGCGCGGCCGGCGCGATGATGCTCGATCTCAATCCGCGCCGGGGGCGGGTCGCAATTGCGGCACCCAACAGCGTGGAGTGGATCGTGGCGATGTTCGGTTGTGCGATGGCCAGAATGCCTGTGGTACCGATCAGCCCCACGGTGACGGAGAGCGAAGCCTGCCACATGCTGTCTCAGGCGCACGCGACGCTGATACTGGCAGCGACGCGCGTCGGCGATTGCGCGGTCTACCCGACGATGTGTGAGGTCGCCCGGCAGCTGCCATGGCGGCCCGCTGTCTGCGAGATCACCGGGCTGAACAAATCGCCGAAACAGCCTGCAGCAGATCTGGTTTCAGCCGATGCCGCCGCGGAGTTCCTGATCCAACACACCTCGGGCACGACCGGCTTGCCGAAGGCGGCGGTCTTGTCGCATCGCGCGGCTCTGGGTTGTGCGCAGGTGTGGGGCGAGGCGATCGGATTGCAGACGGGCGAAACATGGCTCAATCCGCTGCCACTGCACCATGTCGGCGGATCGGTCAGCGGCGTGCTCAGCGCGTTGTCGGTCGCCGGGACCTACGTCGTCATCGAGCGATTCAGCGCACAGACCGTGCTGCGCGCACTGCGCATCGCCCGGCCGGCGGCGGTGGGCCTGGTGCCCACCATGATCGTCGACTTGCTGGCGATGCCGGGCGTCTCACCGGAAGACTTTTCCTCGGTACGCATCGTCGCCGGCGGCGCGTCGGCAGTTGATCCCGGTCTGATCGAGGACATGGAACACCGCCTGGCAGTCACCTGCCTGGTCGGTTACGGGCAAAGCGAGGCACCGGCGATGGCCGCCAGCAGACCATCTGATCCCACCGCGATACGGACGCAAACCCTCGGGCATTGCCTGCCGGGGCGCGACTACTACCTGTGCGATCGCGACGGCAAAGTGGTGCCCACCGGCTCCGTCGGTGAACTGTGCGTCCGCGGTCCGTTGACCATGTCGGGCTACCTGCGATGCGATGGATCGATCGACCCGGCGGCCGATGACGCGGGCTGGCTGCATACCGGCGATCTGTGCTCGATGGACGACCACGGCGTGCTGAGGTTTCGGGGCAGGGTTCGTGAGGTCATTATTCGCGGCGGTGAAAACATCTACCCCGCAGAGGTGGAGCAGGTCTTGGCTGCGCACCCGTCGGTGGCCGAAGCCGCCGTATTCGGTGTGCCGGACACCCGGCTCGGGGAGCGGGTCGTTGCCGCCGTGCGACCCGCGGCCGGCCGGGTTGACCCGCGGAACCTTGCCGCCTTCGCATCGGCGCGGCTCAGTCGACACAAACGACCCACGGAGTGGATCGTGACGACAACGCTGCCGCGGACCAGCAGCGGCAAGGTGCAAAAGCATGTGCTGCGCAAGGCCTACGAAGACGGCGCGTTCCGCACCGAGCGCGGCGAATGATCCGGCCCCGGCAGCGCTAATCAGCTAAATAATAGACCTTTCTAAAGGATGGTGGTATACATCACCGTACGGTGTAATGTCACCGCGTCGGACAGCGAGGAACGATGGCGCAATCGACCCGATACGACCCGCGGATCTCGGGCCTGTCGCAGCGCGTCAAGACCATGGCACAGCCGCAAACCGTGTATCACGACAAGGCCGGACAAGTGCGGGCGGAATACCTCGACGGCGCGCTTCACCTGTACCGCCACCACGACATCCTGCAGATCAACCGGCATCCCGCCGTGCTCGGAAACGGGGGCAGGGGTGGAAGCTTCGGCCACGACGCGCGGTTGATTCCGCTGGAGATCGACGGCGAGGACCACAGAAAGTGGCGGCGCCTGCTCGATCCGATGTTCGCTCCCAAGCAAGTTGCACGCCTGGAGAGCCAGGTGCGCCAGCTGGCACGCGATCTGATCGACGACTTCGCGCCCGCCGGCAAAGCCGAACTGTACCGGGATTTCTGCACACCACTGCCCTGCATGACATTCCTGCGCCTTGTCGGTGCGCCGGTGGAGGACATGGACTTCTTCCTGGAATTCAAGGAAGGCGTCGTTCATCCCAAGGGCGAAACGACCGCGGAGATCGACGCCAATATGGCCGCGGCCGGCGGCAAACTCATGGAATACTTCGTCGGGTTTCTCGCCGAGAAGCGCAAGCACGCCGATGAGCATGACGACGTCATCGCCAATCTCATGAAGTCCGAGATCGACGGGCAGCCGCTGGCAGAGTTCGACCTTGTCAACATCCTGTTCCTGCTGATGTTCGCGGGGCTCGACACGGTCACCTCGTCGATGTCGTGCATCTTCGCGTGGCTGGGTCAGCATCCGCGCGAACGCAGACGACTCGCCGGGGACATGTCGCTGATCCCGGCGGCCGTGGAGGAACTATTGCGCTACGAGTCACCGGTTCCCTCCGGCATGCGCTACCCCGAAGAAGACATCGACCTCGGGGATGGCCTCGTGGTTCCCGCCGGTGTGGAAGTCAACGCATTCTGGGCAGCGGCCAACGTCGATCCCACGTTCTACGATGACCCGTTGACCGTGAAACTCGATCGCGGCCGCAAGGACCACATGGTGTTCGCCAGCGGCACCCACCGTTGCCTGGGCTCCCATCTGGCCCGGCTGGAATTGCGCCTTGCCGTCGAGGAACTGCTCAAGCGCATACCCGACTACGCCATCGACGAGGGGGCGCTGAGCTACGACAACTGCGCGGTGCGCGCCGTCGAGAACCTCTGGATCGCCTTCCCCGCCAGCAGCGCCCGCAGTAGTTAATTCGTTAGAACATTGCCTCGGCGGCGCAGGCATGATACAAATCACCTTACACTGTAAGGTGACTCGGGACGGCGAGGACGATGGATCAAGGCGAGCGGTACGACCCGCGGCTGTCGGAGTGGGTGCAAGCTCTCAAAAGCGAGGCGCATCCGCAACGCCACTACCACGACAAGGCGCGAGACGTCCGTGCCGAGCGGGCGCCCGATGGCGTGGTGTGGCTGTATCGGCACGACGACATCTTGGCGATCAATCGTCACCCCGCGGTGCTCGGCACCGGCGGTCGGGGCGGCAGCTTCGGCAATGACAATCCGCTGATCCCGCTGGAGATCGACGGTGAAGACCACAAGAAATGGCGCCGTCTGCTCGACCCCTTGTTCGCACCGAAACGGGTTGCTTTACTTGAGGATTCGGTCCGCCAATTGGCGAGGGAGCTGATCGACGGTTTCCTGCCCCGCGGTGAGGCGGAACTCTATAACGATTTCTGTGTGCCGCTGCCGTGTTTGACCTTTCTTCGTCTCGTCGGCGCGCCGGTCGCCGACTTGGACTTCTTCATCGAGTTCAAAGACGGCGTCATCCATCCCGCGGGCGAGACGATGGAAGAGACGCAGGCCAATATGGTGGTGGCGGCCACCAAGATCTACGAGTACTTCGTCGGTTTCCTCGCTGAAAAGCGCAAGACCGCCCAGCACGAAGACGACGTCATTGCGACCCTCATCAAATCCGAGGTCGACGGTGAGCCGATGCCGGATCTGACACTGGTCAACATCCTGTTCTTGCTGATGTTCGCCGGCCTGGACACGGTGACGTCGTCGATGTCATGCGCGTTCGCGTGGCTGGGCCAACATCCCGCCGAACGCGACCGCCTGGTGAGCGATCGGTCACTGGTCCCGGCGGCGGTCGAAGAAATCATGCGTTATGAGTCGCCGGTCCCGGCCGGCTTCCGGTACGCCGTCGAGGACATCGACCTCGGGGACGGCCTGGTGATCAAGGCCGGCGAAGCGATTCACGCGAGCTGGGCGGCGGCCAATGTCGACCCCACTTTCTACGAGGATCCGCTGACGGTGGATTTCGACCGCGGCCGCAAAGATCACATGGTGTTCGCCAGTGGCACGCACCGCTGCCTCGGGTCGCACCTGGCACGGCTGGAAATGCGGCTCGCTTTGGAGGAGCTGCTCGACCGAATCCCGAATTACACTGTGGGCGACGAGGACTCGCTGGTCTACGACAACGTTGCCGTGCGGATGGTGAAGCGGCTGCCGATCACCTTCCCGGTGCCCGCGGTCGCCGGCAGTTGATCACCGCAGATATCGCCGTCGATGTGACGGCGGCCTGCGCGCTGGAGCGGTCGCTGCGTGTGGTGGCGACACTGTTCCTCCCGCCGCCGCAAAACCTGGCCAGCGGCCAGCCGGTGGTATTCGCCGTGCCCGGCGGTGGATACTCGCGCGGCTATTACGACATGCACTTCGCCGGGCATGCCGGCTACTCCCAGGCCGAACATCATGTCGAGCGCGGCCTGGTGTTTGTGGCGATCGACCACCTGAGCGTCGGGCAGAGCAGCCCCGATGTTGCCGAATCGGTACGCATCGAAGACATCGCCGCCGCAAACGATTTCGCGGTGAAAGTCGTCATCGAGCGGTTGCGCAGCGGCACGGCGGTGGCGGGATATCCCGGCGTTGATGTGGGCGCCCGGATCGGTATCGGCCAGTCCATGGGCGGTGGGGTATCTGTCATCATGGCCGCTCGTCACCACACCTACGACGCGGTCGCCGTGCTGGGCTACAGCGCCATTCACACTGTGCTGCCAATGCCCAAGCACGACGAAACGGTCCGTACCTCTGAATTTTTCGATTATTCACGAACCACCGCCCCCGACGAGCTGTCCCTCGCCGAGGCCTCGGCTCACGTCCCCGAATTCCTCTACCCGTTCTTCTGGGAGGACGTGCCCGCCGACATCGTCGAGGCCGACACCTGCGGCGGGTATCCGATCCGTACCAGCGCCCCACCGTTCGGCAGCGCGACGCTGCCCACCTGCGCGGTCGCGATGCTCTCACCGGGCTACATCAAGGCCGAGGCCGCCGAGCTCGATGTGCCCGTCTTCATCGGGTTCGGTGAACGCGACACAGCACCGGAACCGCGCCGTGAGCCCACCGCCTACCCGCATTCGACGGACATCACGCTATTCATCTGCGAGCGTATGGCGCACATGCACAACTTCGCGTCGACCCGAGGCCAACTCTGGAACCGGCTTGCGAAGTGGTGCCATTCGGTCGGCTGAAAGTGGCCGATCGGCCATACTGATACAACTGCCGGTGAGGCCGGCAAGGTACGGGTTCTACCTATCGAGCAGGTCAACGACGACCGCATCCCGGTCGAAATTATCTCGCAGCGAGGCAATGCCGTGGTGATGCGTGCCGACGACCACTCCGCCTGGGTGGAGACGGCATACCTCTTCAGGTCACCGGCCAGTGCACGTCGTCTACTGGAAGTTGAGGACGCGTTCCAACGCGGAGATCTTCTCAAGCCGGATCTCGATCACGGCGAACAAATCCCCATGGCATGCTCTTCCCTTGGCGCTTAGTCCACCGCCGGCTATTTCCGTTGCGCACGAAATGTCGCCGGCACGGCGCGGTATTCGGCGGTGTCGTGTGACTGGCTTTCTGCCGCGAAGCCGAATCCCAGCGCGGTGACGGCGGACTGGCGCAGGTGCTGATTGAGGACGAATTTCGTGTCCTGCACCGCTTGCCAGGGCAACGCAGCAAGCCGCTGGGCGAACGCGACCGATTCGGGCATCAGCGAGCCAGGCGTCACCACCCTGTTCGCCATCCCGATTTCGACGGCCACGTGCGGCGGCACCCGGTCGCCGGTCAGCAAGTACTCCTTGGCGCGCAACAGGCCGGTGTTCAACGGCCAGGTCACTTGGCCCCCGTCGCCGGCAACCAGCGCAACGGTCACGTGCGGGTCGGACAGATAAGACTTCTCCGACATGAAGACCATGTCGCAGGCCGACACCAGCGTGCACCCCAGACCGACGGCAGGACCGTTGACCGCCACCACCACCGGCAGGTGCACGTTGATCAGGTCCTCGAATAGTTGGCGCCCGATCCGCAGCGTCGCCCGGCGGACCTCCAGGTCGTCAGCCAACAATTCGAACTGTTCGATGTCACCACCGGCGCTGAACGCGCGGCCGGCTCCGGTCAGCACAATCGCGCGGGCAGTGCGATCCCGCCCGACATCTCGCAATGCGCCAACCAAGGCGTGGTGCATATCGTCATCGAACGCGTTCATAGTGTCGGGGCGGTTCAGGGTCACGATGCGAACGGGCCCATCCTCCTCGATCAACACGGTCTCGAATGTCGTCCCGGCGGCCTCGCTCATGGCGCCTCCTAACTGTTTAATCAGTTTATATATTACACTGTATAGTCAGCGCGCCGGCCGTCATCGAGCGCGTGGTGTTATCGCGCTAGAGCTGACCTACGCGGCGATGCCAACGGCCTGAATGGAGAGTGTGAGAACCGTGGTGCACCACAGAATTCTCGTCACCGGAGCCACCGGCACGCAGGGCGGCGCCGTTACCGCGGCACTACAACGCGCCGGACTCGACATCGTGGTTCTGGTGCGGCGGGGCGGCGCGCAGCGAGTTCGAGCACTTGCCAACGGGGACACCGCGATAGCGGAGGGCGACTTCGACGACGTCGAGTCACTCACGTCGGCCTGCTCAGGGTGCACCGGCGTTTTTCCGTCCAGCCCGCGCCGCTGGCTGACGCCGACTCCGAACGCCGGCAGGCCGGCAATCTCATCCGCGCTGCCAAAGCCGCCGGGGTGCAACACTTCGTGCACACGTCCGTGTCGGGTACGGGCTGGCGGAAACGCTACCCGCACGTCGACGCGGGAGTGATGGCCAACTATTGGAACAGCAAGGAAGATGTCGAGGCGATGGTTCGCGATGCGCGCTTCCCGGTGTTCACGATCCTGAAGCCAGCGTTCATGATGGAAAATTTCATCGCGCCCAAGGTGGACTGGATGTTTCCGCATCTGCGAAGCGGTGAACTACTCATCGGCACAAACCCGGACACGGTCGTGGCCCTGATCGCGGCGGCGGATATCGGTCTGGCGACCGTTGCGGCGCTGGGCAGCCCTCAGCGCTTCAACGCTGCCGAGATTGAGCTTGCCGGCGACGCGTGCACGGTGGCCGATATCGCATCAGTGATCGCAGACGCGGCGGGCCGGCGGGTGAGCCCATCGTGTGTGTCGGCGCAGGAGGTCCACGCTCGGCTGGGCGAGAAGTCTTGGTCAGCGACACAAGAGTGGCTCGGTCCGGTGTGATATCCCGCCCGCCCGAAAGACGCTGAAGTGTACGGCCTTACCCTGACCACCTTCACCCGGTGGGCCAATCAGCACCACACCGAACTGAAAGCCGCCACCACGCCGAAAGCTTGAAGTCAGACCAACGCTATGGGGAAACCCATCGAACGACCTCGATTGGAGTAATCAGGTGACTCACCCCCTCGACCTCACCGGCCATGTCACGCTTGTCACTGGCGGGAATTCAGGCGTTGGATTCGGCATGGCCGAGGGGCTGGCTCGCGCCGGGGCCGATGTTTGCATTTGGGGGCGCAACGCCGAAAGGAGCCAGGCAGCCGCCGAACGACTGGCTGAACACGGCCATCGGGTTGCGGCACACGAGGTCGACATCAGTGATGAGGACGCGGTAGTGAACGGGATGACCCGCGTCGTCGGTGAATTCGGGCGGTTGGATTCATGTTTCGCCAACGCCGCCCTCGCCAATGCGATGACGAATCCGCGTTTCCTCGATTCGACCCTGCAGCAATGGCGTGCCCTCATGCGGATCGACCTCGACGGCAGCTACCTCACAGCACGCGAGGCTGCCCGGCACATGGTCGATCTCGGTAACGGTGGCAGCATCGTGCTGACCTCAAGTATCGCCGCAATTTTCGGTGCGCCGCGTGAACAGGCGTACGCGGCGGCCAAGGCAGGTCTGCTCGGGTTGACTCGGTCGCTGGCTGTCGAGTTCGGCCGCTACGGAATCCGGGCCAACGCGCTTTTGCCCGGGTGGACCCGTTCGGGCGTATTCGACCAGTGGCTCGAGAATCCGGCGATCAGCGAGAAGATCTTGCCCAGGATTCCGCTGAAAAGGTGGGGTGCGCCCGACGACTGGGCCGGAATCGCAATCTATCTCGCCAGTCCCGCGTCGTCATTTCATACCGGCGACTGTATGCGCATAGACGGCGGCTACGGCATCTTCTGACGGGCGGGCCCCAGCGACGCCGTTCAGCGCGTCCCTGCTCCGGGACCCGTCTTCTGCGCCGCAGTCAGCACTTCGCGACCAACGATTGTCTGCTGGATCTCGGCCACACCTTGAGCGACGTCGAAGAACACCGCCTCGCGATACAGCCGCTCCACGACCATGTCACGGGTCAGACCGTATGCACCGCATACGTGCATTGCGGCGGTGGCGGCTTCCCGGGCAGCCCGGCTGGCGGTGAGCCGCGCCGAGGCAGCCTCGCCCGGTATCGATGCGCCCTGATCGAGCAAATCAGCGCAGGACAAGACCAATGCCTCGGCCGCCAGAACTTGAGCGGCCGCATTACCGAGTAGCGCCTGGATCGTCGGGAATCGCCGCGCAATCGGCGAGCCGCGGTGCTCGCGCGTCAGTCCGTAGTTCGCCGCTTCACTGAGTGCCCGCTGCGCGATACCGACGCAGATCGCAGCTGCACGTACCTTGCCGAATGCCTCCCCGCTCAACATGATTTCGAAACCTGCGTCTGGTGCTCCGACAGCAGCGGTCTGCGGAATCCGAACTCCGTCGAGGCGCACAGGCCGTGCTTCGGTGCCGCCCATCGAGAGGACCTCACTCGGGGAGCCGACCGACCACCCCGAAGCCGATGTGTCAACGAGGAAGGCGCCCAAAGTGGTGTCCGAGGTGCGGGCGAAGACGAGCGCAATCTCGGCCTGCTCGGCATAGGAGATGAATTGCTTGTCGCCCGTCAGTACCCAGCCGGCGCCGTCGCGCGCTGCGCGGGTGGTGATCTGGCGGGGGTCGGAGCCAGTGGCGGGCTCGGTGAATGCCCACGCGCCGATCGCCGCGCCGGCAACCAATCGCGGCACGACAGCGGCCACGTGATGGCTGCTACCGTGCGCGATGAGCGCCGCGGCCACTTGGATGGACGTGCCGGGATACAGCGCTGCGACGGCGCAATGCTGAGCCAACTCCGCCGAGGCGACGGCGTAGGCGCGGATGGTGCCGCCGTCGCCGCCGAACCTTTCCGGAAATGACAGTCGGGTCAGCCCGAGATCGCATACTGCCTTCCAGAGATCCCAGGAGAACTGCTGCGTCCGGTCGACTTGCTCGGCGAGCGGGCGCACCCTGGTCAGCGCCTGCGCGGTGATCGACTGGCGCAGACTTTCCAAGTCTGCTTCGACGGCAAGCCTCATCACGAGCAAGACTCCGCCAACAACGGCAAGGAGATCATATAAGTCGTTATATCATTTACCTTTACTATGCACCGTTGCGGGCGTCGGTAGCCTGCACCAGGCCGATGTGCGCGTCGGCGGCCCTCACCGTGAAAACGTTTGTCACCGAGCCAGTTCAGCGACCGGATGCGTTGGAATCACGTTGTGCCGACGCCGCCGCTGTTTGCGCCACCGGGATATCCGCCGCCGCCGAACTTGTCATCAAGCGCGTCATAATCGACCCGGCCCTCGACCGTCGGCAGGGCATCGACGAATTCCACGGACTTCGGCTTCTTATAGGAGGCGATACGCGCGCGGCAATGCTCGATCAGCTCGGCCTCGGTGGCGCTCTGGTTGTCTTCGAGCACCACAATCGCCTTCACCGATTGGGTGTAGCGCGGATCGGGGACACCGATCACCGCGGCCTGCTTCACGGCGGGATGGCTGCTCAGGCACGACTCCACTTCGGGTGGATAGATGTTCTCCGCGGCGGACTTGATCATCCGGGTCAATGTGCCGAGAAACGTGATGGTGCCGTCGGTTTCGCGGCGCCCGGCGTCGGTGGTGTGCCACCAGCCGTCGCGCATCCTGGCGGCGTTGACCTCCGGCCGGTTCCAGTAGCCCAGGTGCACGGTGTCGCCGCGGACCATGATCTCCCCGGTCGACCCGTCGGGCACCTCCACACCGTCGGGGTCGACGATCCGCACCTGGCACAACGACCCTGGTCGGCCCGAGTTGCCGATTCCCTTGCCGCCGTAGCCGTTCAGGACCGACAGGCCGGTGACTTCGGTCTGGCCGAACCCCCCGCTGTCGCTGCCCCAGCGGGTGGTATCGGGCGGCAACGCGTCACCCCACAACGGCGCGAAAGCACCGGGACGAAGTGACGAGATATCAAGGCCGAAAGTGGTATTGAGCTCCTTCATCTTCATGATGGTGGGCGGCATCAAAAATGCCGATGTCACCCGTTCGGCCGCGATGAGCCTTAGCAGCTCCTCCTCGTCGACCCGCCTGATGTAGACGTTCGTGCCGCCCATCACGAACACCGGCAGCGAGTCGAACTGGAAGTTACCGATGTGAAACAGCGGGCCGGAATTGACGAAAATGCAGTTCTCGTCGGCGTTGGTGATCTTGCCCGTCTGAAGGGCCATCGCGATCAGGTTGCGGTGCGAGAGCATCGATCCCGCGGGCCGGCCCGAGTGCGCCGCGGTGTAGATGACAAGCAGGGCGTCGTGCGCATCCACATCCGCGCACACCGGTTCGGGGCTCGCGGCGGCCACCAGGTCGTCGTAGCAGCCGGGTTCGTCGCTGTCGTGCCGGATCCACGACGCGTTCGACGAGACCAGGTCGCGGGCGCTGCGCACCCGCTCGCCGATCTCTTCGTCCTGCCAGACGATCACCTTCGGGTCGAAGTCATCGATGACGAACGCGATCTCTTCGCCGGACTGGCGCCAGTTGGCCGGACAAATCATTGCCCCCAGACGTGCGCAAGCCAACATGAGCTCGAGAAACCGCGACGAGGTCTGGGCCAGCCACAACACCCGCTCTCCCTTGGCTACGCCGCGCTGTGCCAGCATGCGGGCCGCGGCATTGACCCGGTCATCCAACTGCGGCCAGGTGTAGCGCTTGGCGCCGTCGATGACGGCCAGTCGGTCCGGGTAGCGGCGGCGATGCTCGCTACAGATATCGGACAACGTGACATCGGGCATGGCGCTCCTCCCAACAGGCACAATCAGTCAAACCTATACCGATGTGTCGGCCATCACGTTACAGTGTAAGGTAGAGCGGCAGCGCAGGACCTCGCGGGGAGCAGATGACAGTAGACGTAAGCGTGCACGCAGACCAGGCCAGCCCTAAGAAGGCGGTCGACCATGAGCGCCGGTTCCTGGAACCGGAGATCGAGACGGCCAGCCGGGAACAGATCACGGCGCTTCAGCAGAAGCGCATCCTCGAGCTGGTGCGCTACGCCTGGGAGCGCTCAGCCTTCTATCGGGAGCTGTGGTCGGGCGCCGGGGTGAAGCCCGAAGACATCGGCTGCCTCGACGATTTCACCCGCAAGATCCCCACCTTCAGCAAGGACGACATCAAGGCGTACCGGGAGCGCACCGGCGACCCCTTCGGGGGGTTGCTGTGCGTCGACATCTCGGAGCTGACCTCGATCACGTCGACGTCGGGCACGACCGGCATGCCCGAGCTGATACCCGAGATCTGGACGGTCGCCCCGCCGCTGCCCACCCACTATGCGCGCAACTTTTGGGAGATCGGACTTCGCCCGGGCAACAAGGTCCTGATGCCGCCGGGATCGTTCCGCAACTACTTCGACGATTTCCTTCACATGATGGGCCTGATCCCCATTTACCTCGACAGCTGGATCGGCCAGGGCGAGCAGGTGCTGCAAGCCATCGAGCAATATCAGGTGGACTTTGTGCAGCTGTTCCTGCCGATGGTGCTGGAGTTCGAAAAGCTCGAAAACCGTTACGACATCAAGGCGATGCTGTCCTCGCTCAAGGGCGCCGCGTTCGCCGGGATGCCGCTGGGGAAGATGCTCACGGAGAAGGTTCGCGACCAGTGGGGCGTCGACCTGTACACCTATACCAGCGCCGGGGACACCGGGACCGCCTGGGAGGGACGCGAGCACGACGGCTACGTGCTGTGGGAGGACACGGTGCTGGCCGAAACACTCGACACGATCACCGGGGCGCCGGTAGGCGATCGTGAGCTCGGTGAGCTCGTTGCCACCGATCTGGACAACTGGGCGGCCCCCTACATCCGGTTCCGTTCCGGCGACGTCGTGCGGATCACCCGGGAGCCGGCGCCCTGCGGGCGCACGCATGCGCGAATGTGGGTGCTGGGCCGCAGCGGCGACGAGATGTTGGTCGCCGCCAAACCGGTGATGCTGTCGGAGGTTTGGCAGCTGGTGGAATCGGTTCCGGAGTTGGGCGACGGGATCTTTCAGGTAGTGCGATACGCCGATGAGATGGAACGGCTGCGGGTACGGGCCGGTTATCCGCCGGAGCGCACCGGTGACCTCGATGAGCTGCGCCGGCGGGCCACCGGTGTGCTGGAAGCGGGACTGGACGTGCCGGTGGATGTGGAGCTGTGCCCGATCGACGACCTGCTGGCGACAGCATCGAGTGTTGCCAAGTTCTCGCGGGTGGTGAAGGCATGAGTCGGGCCACGATGACGGCGGCGGCCCAAGCGCTTCCGCGTTCGCCGATCGTCGGGATCGGCCGGCTCCGTGTCGACCAGGAATACCGCGACTTCGAGATCGGGTGGGATGAATTCGGACGCGACGTGGACTGGGCGGACGCGTTGCTGCGCTCGGCCGGGCTTGGTCCCGGCGACCTGGTGCTGATCACGATCAGTCAGCACGAGGGTCCGTGGACCAGTCCGGTGGTGCGCGCGCTGCGCCGAATCGGCGCCATTTTCATGCCGGCAGAAGTGTGGAGTTTCGATGCCCGGCGCACGTCGATGTTCCTGCAGCGACTGCCGGTCAAAGCGATCTTCGGGCTTGGCGGCGAGACGCTGAGCGCCCTGGAATCCGCTGAGCCACCGATCGCTGAACTGCTGTCCGGGGTCGAGATCGTGTGGGCGCGCCCCGATGCGGTGAGCCGGCTCGCCGGCGTTGCGCCCCAAGTGCTTCCGTTCGTGATGTTGGGACCGGCGCTGGCACTGGGGGTTCCCGGGCGGGCGGGTGTCGTCGTGAACGCCGCCGAATGGGTAGTCGACAGTGCCGACGGCGAGCTGGTGGTGTCCAGCGCACGTGAGCGGGCAACAGCATTCGACCGCGTACCTACCGGCATCCGCGGATCGGTGGGATCAGGGGGCGACGGGGCGACCACGATCGAGCTGCAGACCGCAGTGTGAGCGCGTGATCGGACGAACCGGGGAATCCGCACCGGCGCCCGGGGCCGCGCTGGTGATCAGAAGCCCAGGCCCTTGCCGACGATGTCGAGCATGATCTCGTTGGTGCCGCCGTAGATGCGCTGAACCCGCGAATCGCGCCACAGCCGCGCGATCTCGTACTCGTTGATGTAGCCGTAGCCGCCGTGTAATTGCAGGCAACGGTCCATGATTCGCCACTGCGTCTCGGTGGCCCACCATTTGGCGCCGGCGGCCTCGTCGGCGGTCAGCTCACCGGAATTGACCGCCATAATGCAGCGGTCGACGTAGGTTTGCATCACGTCGATTTCGGTGTGCATCTGGGCCAGCGCATGACGGTTGACCTGAAATGTGCCGATCGGCTGTCCGAAAGCGTTGCGGTCGTGGGCGTATCGGGTGGTGAGCTCGACAGCTCGCCGCGCCTGCGCGACCGCGTGGATGGCGATGCCCAGCCGTTCGGCCGGCAGGTTACGCATCAGGTAGTAAAAGCCCTGGTTTTCCTCACCGAGCCGGTTGGACACCGGAACCCGGACATCCTCGAAGTGCAGTTCTGCTGTGTCAGCCGACTTTTGGCCGATCTTGTCGAGTTTGCGGCCGCGGGTGAAGCCGGACATGCCCGCCTCGACGACGAGCAGGCTGATGCCCTTGTGCGGCTTCTCGGCGTCGGGATCGGTGCGGCACGCGACGATCACCAGGTCGGCCAGCAATCCGTTGGAGATGAACGTTTTCGCGCCGTTCACCACGTATTCGTCGCCGTCGCGCTTGGCGGTCGTCTTGAGCCGGGCCAAATCTGAGCCGATGCCGGGCTCCGACATCGCGATCGCGGTGATCAGCTCACCCGATACGAAACCCGGTAACCAGCGCTGCTTTTGCTCATCGGTGGTCAGGTCGCGGAAATACCCGGACGTGATGTCGTTTTGCACGCCCAGCCCGAGGCCCACACTTCCGGTCAGCCAGAATTCCTCGTTGAGGATCGCGTTGAACCGGAAGTCGATGATCGCGGCGCCGCCGTACTTCTCGGGCATCTCCCACCCGAGCAGACCGAGTTTGCCCGCTTCGATCCACGCGTCACGATCGGAGTAACCACGGGCCTCCCACTCGTCGGCGCGGGGGACGCAGATGGTTTCGAAGAATGATCTGGCCGTGGCGCGGAACTCGTCGTGCTCCGGCTCGAAGATCTCACGCTTCATGATGCTCCGGGGGGGTTTGAACAATTAGATAACTCTTTATACTATACGGCGTGGTTGGTTCGAAACGGGTGGCCCTGGTCACCGGCGGCACCCGCGGAATCGGGGCGGCCATCTGCGCACGGCTCGCGGCGGCCGGCGCCACGGTGATCGCCGCCTATCGGGAAGATGACGCCGCTGCCAAGGATTTTCACGATCACACGGGCGCCGAGACGGTCAAAGCCGACATCAGTGATCCGGCCGCGTGCGCCGCTCTCGTCGATCGGCTCATCGGCAAGCACGCACGGCTCGACCTGCTCGTCAACAACGCCGGCCTGCTCATCGAGCGGCCCAGCACGCAGACGGCGCAAAGCGACTGGGACCGTACCGTGGCGGTCAATCTGTCGGCGGCGTTCCACCTGTGCCGGGCAGCCATACCGGTGATGCGCCAACACAATTTCGGCCGGATCGTGAATATCAGCTCGGTCACCGCAGTGATGGGCAGTCCGACGGAAGCCGCCTACGGCGCCGCCAAGGCCGGATTGCACGGCCTGACCCGCTCTCTGGCACGAGAGACAGCACGCGACGGTATCACTGTCAACTGCGTCGTGCCGGGGGTGTTCGAAACAGACATGACTGCGTCGATGCCGCAGCGCACGCAAGCGGCGATCCTGCGCATGATCCCCGTGGGCCGCCGCGGCGATCCCGACGAACTGGCGCACGCAGTCGCCTTCCTGCTCGACGACGAGGCCGGCTACATCACCGGCTCGATCCTGACCGTCGACGGCGGATTGTCCATGGGTGGATGAGAGGAAAAAAATGGCCGACCTTCTCAGCTCACTGGAGGACAAAGTCCTCACCCTCACGATCAACCGGCCACAGTCACACAACACCGTGACCTACAACGTGCTCGACGGCCTGCTGGATGCCTTCGCTGAGGCTGACGCAAACCCGTGCGTGCGCGTCATCATCGTCACCGGCGCCGGGGAGGCTTTCTCATACGGTACCGACTTGAGCACCGGCGGTGGCGGATTCGACACGGACGCAGCTGGTTTCAAGCCATTACGGGGCGGGCACCGCGATACCGGCGGCGAGCTGGCGCTGCGGATCTTCAACTCGACCAAACCGGTAATCGCCGCGGTCAACGGCACGGCCGTGGGCATCGGCGTGACGATGATCTTGCCGATGGATATCCGCGTCGCCGCGGACTCGGCGCGATTCGCGCTGCCCTTCGCCCGCCGGGGCATCGTCGCGGAATCCTGTGCCAGTTGGTTTCTTCCCCGCATCGTCGGCATCGCCACCGCCGTCGACTGGGCGGTGACCGGCAGGCGCTTCGACGCGCAGGAAGCGCTGGCCCGCGGTCTGGTCAGCGAGCTGCGACCGGCCGACCAGGTGCTGGCCCGCGCTCAACAACTCGCCGCCGAGATCGCCGCGCAGACCTCTGCGGTGTCGGTCGCGCTGACCCGACAGATGCTGTGGCGCCAGCTCGGTTCGCCGCATCCGATGAGCGCCAACAGGCTTGAGTCCCAGGCATTGCTGGCCCTGGGCGCAATGGCCGACGCCAAGGAAGGGGTAGCAGCGTTCAAACAGAAACGGCCGCCATCGTTCGCGCTGAACGTACCGGGCGACCTGCCCGACTTCTATCCCTGGTTCGGCGAGGAGCCGTTTGATGAGCGCTGAAGATCACCGCATCGACGCCCGTCGACTCAGCAAGCTACTCGGCGTGGCGGTCGCCGCCGTCGAGGTGCTTGACGAAACCTCCGGCTCGGCCAACCGGCTGCGGCTCCGCCTGCAATACGAACACGACGGCCATGGCCTGCCCGAGCGGATGTTCGCCAAACGCAACCTCGCCGACTTCAACTTCCCCCCCGAGATGTACACCACCGAGGTACGTATCTATCGGGATGTGCTGCCGCATACGAAGATCGAGCAGCCGGCCGTTTATGTAATCGAGGCCTCCGATGATGACGCCGAGTTCACCATCCTCATGGAGGACCTGAGCGCGAGGCCCGACACCAGGGTCGGGTCCGTCCTGGATCCGACCACCCCGGATGAAGTGGACGGGCTGCTAGAGACGCTGTCGGTGCTGCATGCGACGTGGTGGGGCGGCGACCGCTTGTCACGAGAACTGCCCTGGCTCACCACACCGACGAGCAATCCACAAATGCAGTTCTGGGCCCGGGTCGGGCCCCGATTGACACGACGCCACCTGCAGCGCGGGCATCGGGCCGAACTGGTCGACGAGAGCCGCTGGCCCCAAGACCGGTGGTGGCCGGCGTTTGACCGGCTGGTGGCCGCCAACGAATCCGGCCCGCACGCGCTGCTGCACGGCGATGTGCACGCCAGCAACGTCTACTACCGCGACAACCGGCCCGGCGGCCTGCTGGACTGGCAACTCGCGCTGCGCGGCTGCTGGGCGCTCGACGTCACCTACCTGCTCATCACCGCGCTCAGCCCGGCTGATCGGCGCACACACGAAACCGACTTGCTGCGTGGCTATCTCGATCGTCTCGTAGCCGCCGACGTGGCCTCGCCGACGTTCGATGAGGCCTGGCTGCGGTACCGCCAGAACGTGCTCTACGGGGTGCTGATGTGGCTCATCACGCCCGACGGTGTGCACACCGACGAAGCACAACGGTGCTTCCTGCAGCGCTGCCTGACCGCCGCCGAAGATCTCGAGACAATGCGGGCGCTGTAGCGCTCAGCCCGCGCCGCGACCAGCGCCGCAAAAGCGCGCTGTCGCGCCCGCGGCGGCTCATTCGTTCAAACCGTGGCATGCGCTGGTTATTCACGGGTCACTGCCGGCTCCGGCTTGTATGTGTGGCGGCGGGGACGTGATCCGTTGGCAGGCAGCGCTTCCCCCCAGGCGAACCAGACATCGGGCTCGCGGGCATCGCCGACCCGGCGCCACCGGCCCTCAACCTGGGGATTGGGAATCGGCCCCAGGTCGGGCATCCTGCCACGCGGGTCGGGAAGAAACTCGTACTCGACATCGCCCATACTGAAGCGCGCCCCCGTCGGCCAGTAATTGTCGTCGTCGAATGTCACTTCGCCGTCGACGTCCGTGGTGCAGCGCACCGCACCGTTCTCATCGGTCAGGATGGCGAACCCAAAACGCTTGTTGCCCAACATGAAATGGCCGGCATCGATAGAGCCGTCCTTGTAGCAGGTAGCCCAGGTGTACCACAGATGCTCCAAACCGCCCTCGATGAGCGGGTCAAGCGTTCGATACACCTCACCGCCCTCATACATGTGGACCTGGTCGAAACCCATGAGCCCGCGGCACGCCCTGCCGAATATCGACCCGTCAAGGCGGTAGATGGTCGACAGATACGCCATGCTTGCGCGGGGATCGGGAACATACCACTGCATGCCCGGCTTGATCAGCGTCCCGCACAGTTCGAAGGTGCCCTCCTCCACCCACTGGCAGCTCTCGTTGGCCCAGCGGGCGCGGAACGGTGCACCCTCGACGCCGGGGTTGCTGCGCCATTCGATCGTGTCGCGGTCAAACAGCTCGCGGATCGGATCGACATGCGGCGCGGAGTTCCGGCCGCACGGATGCATACGTAGCTCGCCGGCTCCGCCGATGGTGCTCTGAACGACGAGCCTGCGCCGGCTGGTAGGCTGCCCGTTGTGCGGGATGCGGCGCATGATCGTGTGCAGGTCGCCCTGGTCGTCGCGCAATGTGCCCCACAGGTACAGCGCCTCGGGCGGCATGCCGAAAAGCGGCTCATCGGAATGCATCGACGCCGCATCGGGCGCAAACGGACCCACGAGTGCCTTACCTTCGAAGTCGCCCCGCCGAGGCAAGGGTTGTGCATCGGGTCGTTGCGCAGACACCATCGGGCCCCAAATCCCTCGGATTACAGTTAAATGATTGACCTATACATCGTACAATGCCTCGGGGATCAACGGGAAGTGCGACAGACGAGGGTTCGGCCGCCTGGTCCACCGCGAAACCCGATGCTGGGGCGCCTACGTCGGTGTGCAGGGACGCTGCGGGTGAGGCGCTCGAAATTTTCAAGGAGAGAACGGGGTTCGGCCGTCCAATTGGAGACTCCCGGGTGCTGAAAGGCTCGGAAACCTAGGTGACCGCCCTTCTCCGAAACCGCTCACGATGCCGCTTGGTCCCGCCCGAAGACCTTTACGCTGACGGCGATTCGTCGCATAACCGGCGTTGGTCGGCGACGGTGATGTCAAAAAATCTCCGTCCGCCCTTCTGTCACCGCGAAACCGGAGCTGTAACCGCCGTCATCTGTCAGCATCACGCAGGCCAGTTCCCACTGCCCGCCACGAACGCATTCAGACCCGTCAAAGCGGTAGGTGAGACCTACTGGGAGTTGAGCCAGCGGGTGCCCTTCGAACTCGCGCGGCCCCAGCGTGATGACCTTCGGAACGGGAGGGGCGAAATTGGACAGCGCGATGTAGTTCGCCCCGCCGGGGGCTGACGGGAACGGGCCATAGCAGTCCAGATAAGAGGTGCGGTGGCTCGACGACGTGCAGAACAGCCCGTCGGGCGTCTGAAATCCATGCACCCAGTACGCCGGGGTATCACGGACTAGGTAATCCTTATCCTGAGCCCTCGGGTAGGCGTCGAAGTCGGGCAGTGCTGGCGGGCCCGCCGCCGCCCGTGGCCAAGGCGTCACAAGCAGTTGCAGTGCCGCGCTGACGACCACCAGGCCCCTCACCGCGGACCGGACACCGATACCCATCCGCTCATTATCCCGTGGTATGCGCGCGTCGTAGCATCACTCGAATGATGAGCGGCGCGGCTGTTCGTATTGCGGCAATGCTTTCAGCGCTGCTGCTGACGGGTTGTACCGGTCGCGCCGCCCACAGCGACACCACTGCTGTGGACTCGACCCGTAACTGGGCGCGTTGGGGACCGACCAGGAGGACGACGAATAGTGGTGCCAGATCGGCTCCATCGACCAACGGTGCACCCCTGCTGACCGCGAGTGCCTCAATTCGGGACACCACGCTAAAGTCTCACCCGGTGAAATTGGTCGACAATTCGACGGTCCGGCGAGCGGTGGCGCAGTTCGCTGGCGCGCCGTGCCAAAAGTTCGCACTCGACGTGCTGCGCTCATGCATGTACGGCGAGCTCCTTTTCGATATCACCGGCTCGGATGCATTCGGCGATGGATCATTCCGCAAAGGGGGACAGCTTCAGATCTGTGGCGGAACGGGCCCCGACGGCGGGCGCGCACTCTTTGCTTTCACCCGGCACGAGGAGATTGCCCGGCGCTACCCGGCCGGCACCAATATTCAGTCGCTGGTCACACCGGCGACCGGAGCACTGGATTTGGTGCGAAAACGAGGTGACGCCTGGCTCTACATCGATCCGGCGGGACCGACCTGTGCGCTCTCAGCCGCAGAGATCGACTTCGCGCTGCGGAATCCGCACAACGAGCCACTCAAGGAAGCGCTCGCCGCGCTGGCTTCCGGCCAAACAGACAGGCAAGCGGTCTTGCAACTGCTACGGACAGACGGCCCGATGATGCTCGGCGCAGACGACACAGATCCGGCGAACGTACTGATGCGCACCACGACCCATTCCGATGGTTCGTCGAGCCTTTTCGGTTTCACCAGTGGTCCCGAAGTGCTCGCCTTCAATCCCACGGACGCGGCGGCGCCGCTAAGCACCGCCAAAGTCCTGGACATCATGCGCGAAAGGCGATACGGCGCCTTGGTCATCAATCCCGCCGGACCGTCCGTCACCTTCTCAGCCGCAGCGCTCTTCCACTGAATTCGGCGGCGATCATAAGCAGCTCTTCGTAATTCGGGCTGATGCCGGGCAGTCAGTAAGCCCCGGGCAACGATCTGCCGGGGCGCGTCTTGTCGGCGAACAGCCACCTTCCGCCACCTGCCGTCCTGATCTGGTGAGACGCCTGATACCGCCACAACTCCGGAGTAAATCCATAGCTGAGTCGGCGCGCTGGCGAGCCGGGCGGCCATCACGGCTGCTTGCCTCCCGCGCACCCGATGCTATAGTTTAATCATTTAGATAGTTAGGGGATGCGATGGACTTCGGGCTCTCGCCAGAGCACGCGGCGCTTCAGGATGTAGCGCGGCAGTTCGTCGACCGGCACTGCCCGCCCCGGCGGGCCAAGGAATGGGACGAGTCCGGCGCCTACCCGGCGGAGCTGTTCAAGGCCATGGCCGAGATGGGCTGGTACGGTCTGCCCTTTCCCGAAGAGTCCGGCGGCGAGGACGGCGGCCCGATGGAGCTCGCCATCATCGCCGAACAACTCGGGCGGGCCAGTCTGGACATCGCGATGTGCTACATCGGCACGCTGATCCCGTCCCTGACCGTCTACAAGTGGGGCACCGACGCCCAGCGTGAGGCGATCGCCGCCAAGATGATCCCCGGCGACGCGCGCTACGTGGTGGCCCTCAGTGAACCGGACACCGGGTCGGATGCGGCGGCGTTGCGCTGCGCCGCCACCGACGCCGGTGATCACTTCGTCATCAACGGCCAGAAAATGTGGTGCACGGGCGCGGGTCTGCCGGGCACCCACATCATGATGTACGTGCGCACCTCGAAGGGGCAGAAAAAGCACGACGGCATCAGCCTGGTGCTCCTGGAGGCGGACACCCCCGGTGTCGAGCTGCGCCAAACGGCGACGCTGGCCAGACACATCCTGGGCACCTACGAGATCTTCCTCAACGACGTGATCGTCCCCAAGGAAAACCTCGTCGGCGAGCAGGATCAGGGCTGGCGGGTGATGTTGTCCAACCTCGAGCTCGAGCGGGTGCTGATGAGCGGCGCATACGTCGGGGTGGCGCAGGCGACGCTGGATGAGGCGCTCGAATTTTCCAAGGAGAGAACAGCATTCGGGCGGCCCATCGGAAACTTTCAGGCGCTCGCACACGCCATGGCCGACATGCAAACCGAGATCGATGCCGCGCGACTGTTGGCCTACCGGGCGGCGTGGATGCTCGCCCAGGGCTTGTCGTGCGCACGGGAAGGCGCGATGGCCAAACTGAAAGGCTCGGAAACCTACGTGGCCGCCGCCCGGCTCGGGATGCAGATCTGCGCCGGACACGGCTTCGCCACCGACAGCGTGATGAGCTTTCGCTGGCGGGAATCCATCGTCGCGCCGATCTCCGGCGGCACCAGCCAAATCCAGCGCAACGGCATCGCCCGCAGCATGGGCCTGCGCAGCTACTGAGAGGCACACATGACCGGTCCACTCGACGGTGTCACCGTGGTTGCGATCGAGCAGGCGGTGAGCGCGCCGTTCGCATCACGGCACCTCGGCGACATGGGTGCCCGGGTGATCAAGGTGGAGCGGGTGGGCGAGGGCGACTTCGCCCGCCACTACGACACCGAAGCGCACGGTATGGCAAGCCATTTCGTGTGGGTCAACCGCAACAAGGAGTCCCTGGCGCTCGATTTCAAAACCGCCGCCGGTCGCGAGATCCTGAACGATTTGATCGCCACCGCCGATGTGGTGATTCAAAACCTCGGGCCCGGCGCGGCCAGGGGGCTGGGCTTGGCGGGCGAGCAACTGGTGACGCATTACCCGGAGCTGATCGCCTGCGACATAACCGGATACGGCGACGACGGCCCGTATGCGGCCAAGCGTGCCTACGATCTGCTGGTGCAGGCGGAGGCCGCCTCGATCGCGACGACGGGGTGGCCGGATCGTCCGGCCAAACCCGGTATCGCGATCGCTGATCTGGCTGCGGGCCTGTATGCCTACAGTAGTGTCCTGGCGGCCCTCTACGAGCGGGAGAAGACCGGCCGGGGACGCGCGATTTCGGTGAGCCTTTTCGATGCGATCAGTGAATTGATGGGATATACCGTCTATTTCACGTCGTGCAGCGGGCGGCGCCACGAGCCCAACGGCATCAGCCATCCGACGTTGTCGCCGTATGAGGCGTTCGACACCGCCGACGGCCGCAACCTGGTCGTCGGTGTCCAAAACGACCGTGAATGGCAGCGACTGGCCGGCGCGGTGCTGGGCCGCCCGGAGCTGGCCGACGACCCGCGCTACGCGACCGGGCCCGCGCGGGCTGCGCACCGCAGCGAGGTGACCGCTTTGTGCCGCAACATTTTCGCCCGGATGAGTTTGGACGAGGCGATCGCGAACCTTGACCGGGCGGCGGTGCCGTGCGGACGGGTCAACCTCGCCGACGACTTCGTCAACCACCCGCAACACGAGGCGCGCCAGCGTTGGCGCGAAGTCGATTCGCCGGTCGGGCAGATCCGGTCGCTGCTGCCGCCGCCGGTCTCGCCGGGCTGGGCGCCGCGCATGGACAGCATCCCCGCGCTCGGCGAGCACACCCGCACGGTGCTTGGCGAGCTGGGTCGCACCCAGGAGCAGATCGACGGGCTCATCGACGCAGGCGTCGTCGGTGTCCCAGCACCGACTCACACGCCAGCGGAACAATGTACCGACAGCTGAATCGTTATTCTGGCGCCGGCGCGGTCGGCATGGAGGGCGGTGGAAGGTGGGCGTTCCAAGGGCAATAGATGGTAACGGCCGCGGCATGGATGTTGTTGGCCTGATCGAATGTGTACCCGCCCGCCCTCTCAAGCGCATGGACCACGTCGAGGCTACGCATACCGTTGGTTTCCTCCTGACAACCCCACAATGCTTGCCCTTTTAGGCTCGGGAAATCCATGATCACGAAGCCGGGGGCATCGTCGTCGTGTGTCACGAAGTAGGCGAAGTGCTGATCGGGGGTGGTTCCCCAGGCCGCCCTATCGGCTGGCGAGTGCTCCTCGGTGGCTAAGCTGAGCGGCGCATACGAGCAGTTGCCGTAGTTATCTACGTAGCAACCACCGTGGTACGCGCTAGCTGGTGCCGCGACCCCTACCGCAACTAACCCGAGTGCTCCTCCGACAAGACTCGTAGCGATCTTGGTTCGCCTACTCAGGCTCAACCGTAGGGTTGCTGAGTAAGGCTGCATAAGTCGCCGGCGCGGAGGCGCGCTGATCATCAGAATCTCGACCTTCAGACCCCTCTACCGGCAAAGTATGCGCCTGAGGGATTGGACGAACGTCGCTTTCAACAAAATCAGCGCGGATTGACCCATCCTTTGCCTGGCCCGCTGATCAAGCTCGCTAGCTGACGTACCGGCTTTGCACACGGTGGAAGTCCATGGCGTACGGGTCCGGGAAATACACCTCTGTGCTTTGGCGACGGCCAAGTCGTTGCCGACCCTCGTGCAGCGGATCCAACCGCCGGAGTTCCTCGGTGGCCGGGGGTCAGCGACAGCTGTCGACGATCTCCTGTTGCCTGTTCGAGGCGAACGATACTTACTTACTTCTGCTGACCACACATCAGCCACGGGCTTCACGCGGCAGCCCGAGCGCGGACTCGGCCAGGATGTTGCGCTGGATCTCCGACGTGCCGGCATAGATGGTGCCCGACACCGCGGCGAGCCAGGTGTGTGACCACGACGCCGTCGAGTTGGGCGCGCCGGGATCGTCGGCACGGTAATGGCGCAACGGCGGCCGGCCTTCGGGGATCAGTCCGGCCGGTCCGAGCAACGTCATCGCCAGGTCGGTCACCCAACGGTGGTATTCACTCCAATACAGCTTCGACACCGAGGCCTCGGTGCCCGGTGGGTCGCCCCGCAGCCAGCCGGTGAGCATGCGCGCTCCGAGGAAGCGCATGATCTCCACTTTGGTGTAGGCGTGGGCGAGCCGATCACGAACGATCTCATCGCCGGACAGACCATGCTCCTGCACGAGCGCGATGAGACGGTCGATCTCGGCGCGAAACAGCACCGGGTTGGTGGCCGCCTCGTCGCCGCGTTCCAGGCCGAGCAGCGCCATCGCGGCCTTCCAGCCTTGATTCACGCCCAGCACGACGTCGTCGGCGCGGGTCCGGGCATCGCTGAAGAAGACTTCGTTGAAGGCGCGGCTGCCGGTGGGCATGGTGATCGGGCGGATCTCGATGCCCGGCTGATCCAGCGGCACCAGCAACATGCTGATGCCGCGGTGGCGGGGCGCGTCCGGGTCGGTGCGCGCCAGCAGGAAAATCCAGTTCGCGGTGGTCGCGTCGGACGTCCAGATCTTTTGGCCGTTGATCACCCACTCGTGGCCGTCCAGGGCCGCGCTGGTCTTGACCGCGGCCAGATCCGAGCCGGCGCCGGGCTCTGAAAAGCCTTGGCACCAGCGGTCTTGACGGTTGATGATGCGCGGCAGGTAGTGCTGCTTTTGCTCGTGGGTGCCGAACATCAACAACAGGTTGCCGATCATCTTGATGCCGAAGTTGTCGTTGGCTCCGTAGGTCGGCACGCCGGACTTGGCGAACTCTTCGGCGATGACAACCTGCTGCAGCTTGGACATCCCGCCGCCGCCATACCGCTTCGGCCAGACCGGCGCCAGGTAACCATGCTCGGCGAGAACGCCGCGCCACTGCTCGGTAAACGCGGTCGCCTCGGCGGTGTCGAGCGCGCCCACCCCGGCCCAGTCGGCGGGTAGGTGCTCGGCCAAAAAGGCGCGGATCTCGGCGCGAAACGCCTCGGCCTCAGGTGGAAATCGTGGATCCATTGGGTTACTCGCTGACAAATTGCGGTGCACGCTTGTCGAGGAACGCCGAGAAACCCTCCCGGCCATCGGGGGTGTCGAATAGGTCGGCCACCACAGCGCGCTCCTGCGTGATCCCGTCATCAACACTTAACCGAAGTGTGCTGCGCAGCAACGACTTCGCCGCTGCCGGCACCTGCATGCTGCCGGCCGCGAGTTGCCCGGCCAGCTCTGCGGCGACCTGCAGGACGGTGTCCGGCTCGCTGAGCCGATTGATCAGGCCGAGGGAATATGCGCGTTCGGCCGAGATGGGGTCGCCCAGCATCAGCATCTCGGCGGCGACCCCGGGCGGCACCAGGCGGGGGAGTCGCTGTGTGCCGCCGGCGCCGGGAAGGACGCCGAGCTTGGCTTCGGGCAGCCCGAGTTTGGTGTCGCGGGCGGCGACCCGCAGATCGCAGGCCAGGGCAAGCTCGAGACCACCGCCGAGCGCCGCGCCGTGGATGGCGGCGATCACCGGCAGCCTGCTGGCCGCGACGACGTCGAGCGCGTCGGTGAAGCCGTGAATGAACGCTTCGAACTCGCCACGACCGGCGAAGCCGCGGATCTCCTCGATGTCGGCGCCGGCCGAAAACACCCGGCCGGCGCCGTGCACCACGACCGCCCTGACTTGACGCTGCCGCCCGAGATGACCGATCGCGTCGGCAAGCTCGGTGTAGGTCGTGGTGCCGATGGCATTGAGCCGGTCGGGGCCGTCGAGCCGGACCCAGCCCACCGCGTCGTGGACCCGATAACTGATCGCGGTGGCCATCACAGCGTCGTCGTGAACGGGATGTCGGAAAATCGCGGCGGCCGCTTTTCCCGGTGCGCGGCAATGCCCTCACGTACTTCGGGCCCGCCAAAGCCATGGAATTCCAGGCCCAACGACGCCTCGAACGTCGGGGCGAACATCCGATACCACTGGTTGAGGCTGTGCTTGGTCCACCGGATCGCCGATTGCGCGCCGGCCGCGAGCTCGGTGGCGATGCGGGTTGCCACCGCGACGACCTCGTCGTCGTCGATGCACTTGGCAACCAGCCCGATGCGCTCGGCCTCATCACCGCGTAGCGGCTCGCAGGTCAGCAGGTAGTACTTGGCCTTGGCCATCCCGGCCAGCAGCGGCCAGCAGATCGCCGCGTGATCACCGGCGGCGACCCCGAGGCGGGTGTGGCCGTCGATGATTTTCGCGGTGCGCCCCGCCACGCAGATGTCGGCAAGCATCGCGACGACAAGTCCGGCGCCCACCGCCGGCCCGACGACGGCCGACACCACCGGCTTGGTGAGGGCGACCATGTTGAGCACGAGGTCACGCGCCTCGCGCATGATTCTCATCCGACTGGAGTAGTCGTCGGTCATTTCCTCGAGCAGGTCGAAATTGCCGCCCGAGGAAAACGCCGTGCCCTCGCCGCGGACCAGCACCGCACGCACCGTGTCGTCTCGTTCGATCGCCGGCCACACGTCTGCCAGGTCGCGATGCATCTGGGGCCCAACGGAATTGAGGCCCGGCGCGTCGAGCACCAGGTGCAGTACGCCATCTGCGGCGGGCCGGTCGAATCGCAGGCTGGGAAACTCGTTGTACCACTGCGCCATCTGCTCGCCTTTCCCCGCCGCCTCTTTGATGTTCGGCGGACAGCTTACCATGATATAGTTAAATGATTCATTCAATGGCGGGAGGTCCTGCGGTGCCCGAGGTAGTGATCGTAGAGGCTGTCCGCTCCGCGGTCGGCAAACGCAACGGCGGGCTTTCGCACTACCCGGCACCGGATCTTTTCGCCGATGTGCTCGCCGGACTCATCGACCGGGCGGGCATCGATTCGGCGCTGGTCGGACAGGTCACCGGCGGATGTGTCAGCCAGGTGGGCCAGCAGAGCGGCAACATCACCCGCAGCGCGTGGTTGGCCGCGGGTCTGGATCAGGGTGTCGGCGCGTGCACCGTCCACGCGCAGTGCGGTTCGTCGCAGCAGGCGTTCACGCTGGCCTACGGGCTGGTCGCGGCAGGGGTGGTCGACGTTGCAGTGGCCGGCGGTGTGGAGTCGATGAGCCAGGTGCCGATGACGGCCAGCCTGGTGCCCGAACTCGGGCGGTCCAAGTCGGCGCGCTACGAGCGCCGTTACGAGATCACCACGCAATTCGAGGCGGCCGATCGCATCGCCGGAGCGTGGGGTTTCACCCGCGATCAGCTCGAGGAGTTCGCGGTCATGTCGCAGCAGCGGGCAGCCGCAGCCATCGAACAAGGCCGATTCGCCACTCAGATCGTGCCGGTGAAGGCGCCCGTGGCCGACAGCGATGGAAAGGTGACCGGCACCGCAACCGTTGCCGTCGACGAGGGGCCGCGTCCGACGACACGCGACGGGCTTGCCGCACTCAAAGTCAACTTGAAAGACCGTCCCGGCGCATTGCACACCGCCGGCACGTCGTCGCAGATCTCCGATGGCGCCTCCGCGCTGCTGATCATGGCCGCAGAACGCAGCGCGGCGCTCAGCGTTCGCCCGCGGGCCCGGGTGGTGGACTCCGTGCTCGTCGGCAGCGACCCGGTGATGATGCTGACCGGGCCGATCAACGCCACCGCGCAGATCCTCGAGCGCAACAACCTCACACTCGATGATCTCGACGTCATCGAAGTCAATGAGGCCTTCGCCTCGGTCGTGCTGGCATGGGCCCATGAGATGAAGTCCGATCTATCCAATGTGAACGTCAACGGCGGCGCTATTGCGTTGGGCCATCCGCTGGGCGCGACCGGCGGCGTGCTGCTGACCAAGTGCCTGGGCGAACTGGAACGAACCGGCGGGCGCTACGGCCTGGTCACCATGTGTGTGGGCGGGGGCATGGGCACCGGCACCCTGATCGAGCGGATCTGAATGGACCTGGCACTGACCCCGCAGCTGCGTGACTTCCGCGACGAGGTGCGCACCTGGCTCGCCGAGCATCTGGTGGGCGAGTTCGCACAACATTGCGGGGTCGGATTCTCCTGGGACGACGCGGCATTCGACGTTCGGCTGGCGTGGGACAAGGAGCTCGCGGCCGGCGGGTGGCTGTGCATCGGCTGGCCCGAGCAGTACGGCGGAAGTGATGCCGGGGTCGACGAGCAGTTGATCTTCCAGCTCGAATATGCCCGCGCCGACGCCCCGTACCGGGCGGGTGTGCAGGGACAAGATCTGCTGGGGCCGACGCTGCTGGCGTTCGGCGACGACGACCACAAACGCAGGTTCTTGCCGAAGATCGCCGCCGCCGAGGAGCTGTGGGCGCAGGCCTTCAGCGAGCCCGGCGCCGGCTCGGATCTGGCGAGCCTGCGCACCAAGGCCGTTCGCGACGGCGACGAATGGGTGATCGACGGCCAGAAAATCTGGTCGTCGTTGGCGGTGCACGCCGATTGGTTCTATGTGCTGTGCCGCACCCACCCGTCGGCGCCGCGACACAAGGGAATCTCCCTGCTGCTGGTTCCCGCTAACCAGCCCGGGGTGGAGGTCCGCCCGATCCCAAACATCCTGGGCGGCCGCGATTTCTGCGAGATCTATTTCACCGGCGCGCGCACTGCGGCGGATCTGGTCGTCGGCGGCGTGGATCAGGGCTGGCCAGTGGCGATGGGTGCGCTGGGCACCGAGCGCGGCACCACCTTGCTGGCCGAGCATCTGCGGATCCAACGCGAGGTCGACGCGATGATCGACGCAGCCCGCAGCACCGGCCGGCACACGCGCGCCGTGATGCGCGCCGAACTTGCCAGAGCCTGGAGCGATGCGCGGATCATGGAGTGGAACGGGCGCCGGCTGCTCAGTGCCCTCAACCGCGGCGGCGGGGATCCCGGCGCGCAGGCCAGCGCGGCGAAGGTGTTCGCCGCCACGGCGCACCAGCGGATGGGCGAGCTCGGCATGCGCGCGGAAGGACCCGCCAGCGAGCTCGTCGGCTTCGGGTATCAGCTCGACCGGTTACAGCAGGTGATGCTCGCCTCCCGAGCGGAATCGATATACGGGGGAACGACACAGATCCAGCTCAACTTGCTTGCCGAACGGACGTTGGGATTGCCTCGCGAACCTCGCTGGGAGAGCACACATGACAGGTGATAGTGACGGCAAGGTCGCCAGGCTGGCCGACAGGCTTGTCGATCGGCTGCGGCTCGAGCCTGACGGGGCGGACAGGTTCGTCGGCCGGGCTCCGGCGGCACCACCACGCATCTACGGCGGAGAGCTGGCCGCACAGGCACTGGCGGCCGCCAATGCCACGGTCGACGCGGACCGCGCCGCGCATGTGCTGCAGTGCACCTATCTGGCACCCGGTGATCCCGCGCATCCGTTGGAACACAACATATCCCGGGTCCGCGATGGTCGCTCGTTTTCGACACGGACAGTGCAGGTGCTCAACGCCGGCCGGCCGGTGCTGATGGCCACCGTGGGCTACCACGTGTTCGAGACGGGATTGACACACCAGCTGACGATGCCGAAAACCCCGCCGCCCGAGGAGCTTCCGCCGATCCAGGACGCCGAGGGCACCGCGTGGACCCGGTGGGCCGAACAAGACCGCGACATTCAGATGCGGGTCGTGGCGGCGGACGTCGCCGACCCGGTGGGGCGTCGCCTGTTCTGGTGCCGCGCGGTCGGCGACGGCTGCGACGACCCTCGGTTGCAGACCGCCCTGGCCACCTACCTCAGCGATTTCACGATGGTCGCATCGATCCGGCTGCCACACGAGCCGCCCACGGTCAAGAAATACCTGATGTCCACGCTCAGCCACAGCGTGTACTTCCACCGCCCGATCCGCGCCGGGGAATGGCAACTGGTGGACCACCATTCACCGGTGGCCGCCAGCGGGCGCGGTCTGGCGATGTCGCACACCTACAGCGCAGACGGCACGCTCGTGATGTCGGCGGTGCAGGAGGGGCTCATCCGCCCGCTACCCGCGGACTACGGCTAGATCAAGCAGACAGGCGGTGACATGGTTGGGAAAGTGCGACGACTGCCGTGGTCGACGAGGTCGACCGGCAATTCCTTTGGCGGGGAGGTAGGTAACGGTGGATTTCGCACTGAATGAGGACCAGGCCACCCTGCAGGAGGTCTTACGCGACTTCTTCGACAAGAAGTCCCCCGAGTCAGCGGTGCGTGAGCAGATGGCGGACCCCGCAGGCTACGACAAGGCGTTGTGGCGGCAGATGGCCGAGCAACTCGGGCTGCAAAGCCTGGCGTTACCCGAGGAATACGGCGGCAGCGGCTTTACTTTCGTCGAACTGGGCATCGCGCTCGAAGAGATGGGCCGGGCGCTGGTGGTGTCGCCGTTCTTCGCCTCATGCGTGATGGCCACCCAACTGCTGTTGGCGGCCGACGACCACGACGCGATGAAGCAGTACCTTCCGGCTATCGCGTCCGGTGAGTTGATCGGCACAGTGGCGATCGCCGAGGACTCCGGTTCGTGGCTGCCCGCAGACGTGACCACCACGGCCACCGAATCGGCTGGCGGATGGACGATTTCGGGGCACAAATCGTATGTACTTGACGGGGCGATCGCCGATGTGGTGCTCGTCGCAGCGCGTAGCAACGACCGAGTCGGGGTGTTCGCCGTCGACGGTGGCACGGCCGGGTTGACGCGAGTGCCCCTGCAGACCATGGATCAGACCAGGAAGCAGGCCAGGATCGAGTTCGGCAACACACCGGCGAAGCTGATCGGTTCCCTGGATCGCGGCCAGCGCGCGATCCAGACCATGCTCGATCATTCGATGATCGCACTGTCGGCCGAAGCGCTCGGCGGCACCGCGAAGGTGCTTGACATGGCCGTTGACTACGCGAAGGTGCGTGAACAGTTCGGCCGGCCCATCGGCTCATTTCAAGCGATCAAGCACAAATGCGCGTCGATGCTCGTCGAGCTGGAATCCTCACGCTCGGCGGCGTATTACGCGCTGTGGGCGGCCTCAGCAGGGGATCCCGACGTGCCGAAGCTGGCCAGCCTGGCGAAGGCTTTTTGCGCCGACACCTACCTGTCCGCGTGCGGTGAAAACATCCAGATCCACGGCGGTATCGGATTCACCTGGGAGCATCCCGCACATCTGTACTTGAAGCGCGCCAAGAACACGCAGCTCTTCTTGGGCAGTTCTGATCTGCATCGCCAGCGATTGGCCGATCTGATCGGAATCTAACGAGCTCTAAGCTGGGGCGACATGATGACCCGCCGCAAATGGTGGATCAGCGCAGTCGCCGCCTGTGCCGCTGGTGCGATCGGCGCCGGGGTCGCGCTCGTTGCCTACCAACACCGGCCGCAACCGGACTGCGCCACTGTGCGCGCCCTAGTCAACGATGCCGACCGATTCACCGACAGCGTCGCCAAAAGACATTAACGAGCCCACCAGACCCATCACCGGCGACTACGCGACATTGGTCGCCCAGTTTAACAGCCAGGCAACACATCTGCGCGATCCCGGCCTGGCCCGGCGCGCACATGACGCCGCCGCACTGGCCGGCCAGATCGCCGCGCTCATCCCGGCCATTCGCGACGACAAGCGCAGCGCACAGCCCGCGACCTCGTCGACGCAGGACTTCACGCGGGTCACAACGCAATTCAACGAGAATGTCGCTGCGCTGGCCCATGCCTGCCCCGACGACAGCTACCGCGTGCGCATCGGGTGATCGTTCGCCAAGCAGGGTATTGGTGATGTAAACCGTCGAGCACCTGTCGATGGCCGGTGCTGCGCCTGATCGGCTAAATCTGGCCACTCGCCGCTCGCCACCAGCCAGCCATATGCTGGGCCGGTGGCGACGGCCCGCAGCAGTGATCCGGTCACGCCGCTGTGGCGGGCGGCGCAGGTGTTTCGTTTGCTGAGTTGCCTGTATGCGCTGGGATTCCAGGTCGCGGTCAATGCCGATTTGGCCCGGCCCGCGCTCGCATGGGCATTGTGCGCGGTGCTGCTCGGGTTCAGTGTGGCGTGTGCGGTCGCTTATGTGCGGGGGTTCGGGCGCCGCCCGGCATGGGTGATCGCCGAGCTTGTGGTCGTTGTCGCGTTGATGTGCTCGAACAGGATTGTGGCGTCGGCGCAGTGGGCGGCGGACAACCAGACCTGGCCCACGACGCTGTGGGCGACCAATCCGACGATTTCTGCGGCGCTGCTGTTCGGTCCGGTCGGCGGGATGGCGGCGGGAATAGCCGTGATGGCGACCAATTTCGCCGTCAAAAACTACTTCACCCTCGACATGAGTCACAACGCCACCCTCATCATCGAGATCGCGCTCGGGTTGGCTATCGGCATGGCCGCACAGACTGCCCGACGCGCCCACGAGGATCTGCAGCGGGCGATCCGGTTATCGGTCGCCGTCGAGGAACGCGAACGCCTGTCGCGCCACGTTCATGACGGTGTGATCCAGGTGTTGGCGCTGGTATCCAAGCGTGGCCGCGAGATCGGCGGCGACGCGGCCGAATTGGCGGATTTGGCAGGCGAACAAGAACGGGTGTTGCGCCGGCTGGTGGCCTCGGCGGAGTTGCCGCGCGACGGCGACGCGACGACGGTCGACATCCGCACCCTGCTGACCCGCCGACAGGACGACCGGGTGTCGGTCAGCTTGCCGGCCACGCCGGTGCCCCTGCTGCGGCATGCGGCTGACGAACTGGACGCCGCGGTCGGCAACGCGCTGGACAACGTGCGCTCGCATGCAGGCCCGGACGCCCGGGCATTCGTGCTGCTGGAGGACCTGGGCGATGCGGTGACGGTCAGTGTCCGCGATGATGGTGTGGGCATTCCCGCCGGCCGCCTCGACGAGGCGGTCGAGCAAGGCCATGTCGGGATCTCGAAGTCCATTGTGGGACGGCTGGCCTCGCTGGGCGGCAGCGCGCACCTGAGCACCGATGTCGGCGCGGGCACCGAATGGGAGCTTACCGTCCCGCGGGCGGAGCAACGTCGTGGCTGAGCAGACATCGTTGACGGTGATGGTGGTCGACGACCATCCGATCTGGCGTGACGCGGTCGCCCGCGACCTCGCCGACAATGGCTTTGTCGTGGTCGCCACCGCCGACGGCGTCGCCTCGGCGCGGCGGCGCGCCGCGGTGGTCAAACCCGACGTCGTCCTGATGGACATGCGGCTGGCCGACGGCGACGGCGTCCAGGCCACCACCGCGGTCCTGGAGGTCTCGCCGGCTTCACGAGTGCTGGTGTTGTCGGCGTCTGACGAGCGTGACGACGTCTTGCAAGCGGTGAAGGCCGGCGCGCTGGGGTATCTGGTCAAGAGCGCCTCGAGCGCCGAGCTGGCGCAGGCCGTGCACGCCACCGCGGCGGGCCGGGCCGTGTTCACCCCCGGTTTGGCCGGGCTGGTGTTGGGTGAATATCGCCGCCTGGAACGCAGCCCGCAGGCGGGCCCGGCCACCCCGGCGCTCACGCAGCGGGAAACCGAGGTGTTGCGGTTGGTTGCCAAAGGGCTGTCCGCCAAGCAGATCGCCAGCAGGCTCTCGCTGAGTCACCGCACGGTGGAAAATCATGTTCAGGCGACGTTCCGGAAGCTTCAGGTCGCTAACCGGGTGGAGTTGACCCGCTACGCCATCGAGCACGGCTTGCACGAATAGCTGGCCCAAGTCAGGTAGTTCTACTCATCCATTTCGATCGGTCGCCCGCGATCGTGGCAGCTATGACCGAACCGCATGTGGTGATCACCCGATTGTCGGCTGATTTCGCGTCGATCTCGCGGCAGATGTCGCGCGTCTCGGCGGACTTGGCCGAACTCGACCGCTACTTCGCGTCGTGGGCGGCGGGCGCGCCGCGGCGTGTCGCGCCCGCACCAGCCGCGCCGTCGACGCCGCCCGCCCCAGCGGAACCCGGGCCCACACCACCGCCCGCCCCTGCCCGGCCGGCGCAGGTGCAGCGCAGTGAACCAGCACCGCCGCCGGGCTGGCCGCCGCCGCGCACCCGCACACCGCGGGAGCCGCGGGAGTGGCGGTTGGCGGATTCCGGCGCGATCGGCAAGATCCTGGCCGTCGCCGGGGTCGCCGTCACGCTGGTCGGTGTCGTGCTGCTGCTGGTTTTGGCCGCCAGAGCCGGCCTGCTGCGGCCGGAGATCCGGGTGGCCGGTGGCGGCGCTCTGGCCGCCGCACTCGTGACCGTCGGCGCCCGGCTGGCCAGCCGGCCGGGTGGGCGCGTCGGCGCGATCGCGATGGCCGCCACCGGTATCGCCGCCGGCTACCTCGACGTCATCGCCGTGACCACCATCTACCACTGGGTGCCGGCCGCGGCCGGGCTGGTGCTCGCCGCCGTCGTGGGCGGTGCGGGCCTGGCTCTGGCGCGGAGTTGGGACTCCGAGCACCTCGGATTGCTGGTGGTAGTCCCGTTGGTCGGCCTGGCGCCGGCCATCACGCGCGGCGTCGATCTCATGGTCATCGGTTTCATGCTCGCCCTGTCGGTGGCGGCCCTGGCCCTGCAGTGGGGCAAGGACTGGATCTGGATGTACGCCGCCCGTATCGCCGCACCCACGGTGCCGTCGCTGATCGCGTTATCGACGATCGGTCGGGATGACCCGTGGCTGGTGGGCGCCGCCTGCGGCCTGGCCGCGCTGCTGGCCATCGTCTCGGGGCTCGCGCTGGTCGCCACCATCACCAACAAGGCCGCGCTCGCTGTGTTGGCGGCGGCGGGAACGCTGCCGGTGCTCGCCAGCGGCGTGGCCGTCGACCGGGTGCTGGCCACGCTGTTGACCGGCAGCCTCGCCGCGGGCCTGCTCGCACTGGTCGTGCTGGGCCGCGAGCTGCCCCGCATCGTCGTGCAGGTCTGGTCGGTGCTGTCGGCAGCATCGGCGCTCATCGCGGTCACCACCGCGTTCCATGGCTACCTCGAACCCCCGGTGCTGCTGGCGATGGCGATCGTCGTCGCGGTCGCGGGCCGGCGCAACGCGATCGCCCGTTGGGTCGCAGCAGGATTCGGCTTCATCGGACTTGCCGAATTCCTGCACTACGCCCCTCCGGGCAACCTGTTGACGGGCACCGCGGTGCCGACGTCGGTCGCGGTCGCCACCATGGCCACCAGCCTGCTGGCCATCGGCTATGTGGCGGCCATGGCACCGGTGCACACCCTGATCGACGCACGCGATCCCGACATCACCCGGCTGCTGGCCATCGCCGGCGTAGCGCAACTCGTCTACTCCGTCACGATGTTCAGCGTGACCGCCGGGGTGCTGATCGGCGGCGCCAGTGCCGGGTTCCTGGCCGGGCACATGGCGGCCACGATCTGCTGGATCGCCATGGCCGCTGCACTTTTCGGCTATGCGCGCCGGCAGTCGAACCAGAAGCGGGCTGTCGCGGTGAGCGGCGGTCTGGCATTGACTGCGGCAGCCACGGCCAAGCTGTTCCTGTTCGATCTGGGCACCCTCGACGGCATCTTCCGGGTGACCGCCTTCATCGTCGTGGGCCTGGTGCTGCTCGCCATGGGCACCGGCTACGCCCGCTCCCTGGCCCCGTATGACCGCACCCTCCAACACTGACCCACCATCGCGAAAAGCGCTTCACCGAAAGGCATCTGAATACATCATGACAACGTTGACCGGACTCCCCACGCCCGACGAACTGGCGGCGAGCACTCCGGCCGGGCGCGACCGTGCGCTGGACGTCATCCGCATCACCTCCCTGATCGCCGTGGTAGCCGGCCACACCCTGATGGCGATCAGTACGATCCGCGGCGGGGTCCTCATCTGGGACAACCTGCTCACCAAATCCGTTGCATTCCAGGCGCTGACCTGGATCTTCCAGATCATGCCGCTGTTCTTTTTCGCCGGCGCCGCCGCATGCCTGACGTCCTGGCAGCCCGGTACCAACTGGGGCAACTGGCTGATGACACGGTGCACCCGACTATTCCGGCCGGTGTTCTACTACCTCGGATTCTGGGCAATCGCACTCACTGCGCTGCATTGTGTTCTGCCACAACACGTCTACGACCCGATCGCCGGTGTGGCCACCCAGGCGATGTGGTTTTTGGGTGCCTACGTGTTGGTGCTCGCCGCGATGCCGGCGCTGTATCGCATCACTACCACGGTCCGCCTGGCCGCCGGTGTGAGTGCCGTCTACGGGGCCATCGCCGTCATCGACGTCGTCCGGCTGCACTGGCCTGCCGCGTCGTCGCTCGGCTATCTGAACCTCGCGGTCTGGTTGATCCCCGCCATGTTCGGCGTCGCCTACCGCCGCCGATTGCTCACTGGCCGCGCTGCGCTCACCATCGCCGCCGCGATGTTCGCGGTGAACCTCGCGCTGGTGTGGTGGGGGCCCTACCAGGTGAGCATGGTCGGCACCGGTGACCACCACCTGTCCAACACCAGCCCGCCGTCGCTGTTGATGGCCGGCCACGCCATCGTCCTGAGTCTCGTGGCGATCGCCGCCGCCCCGGCGATCAGCCGGTGGGCGCAGCGGCCACGCGTGTGGTGGTGGACAGCGCTCGGCAACTCCGGTGCCATGACCCTGTATTTGTGGCACATCCCCGCACTGCTGGGCGTCCACCTGCTCTTCGACGAACTCGGCCTGCCCCGCTACCCCGGCCAGCCCGATTTCGTCGTGGTCAGCGCCGCGCAGATACTCCTGATGAGCGGCGTCGTCGCAACACTGTTCATCGCACTGCGGCCCTTGGAGAACAACCCGCTGCCCGGTTGGGACCGCGCCGCACCCGTCAAGACCGTCGGGCGCGGCCGGGTGATCGGTACGCTGCTGTGCGTGGCCGGGGCCGCGACGTTGGTGTCGATCCATTGGGGCCTCAAAGATGTAGGCCTGTACTTCCAAGCCACCACCGTGACCGCGCTGGTGGCCGCCCGGGCGCTCGCGTCCACGCGGCCCCGCGCACATCAAGCTCTGGCACCCGCCATGGCGAACCCAGGGCGGGATCATTGATACCTCACGCGCTTTCGGCGTTATCCCGAGAGCTACACGCCGTACCGCGGCTGCGCTGATCGGTGATGTGCGTCCGCGGCGTCTGGCTGAACGAATTGGACGGTCAGCGCCGTGAGCGTGCGACCGGAACGCGAACACGTTTACCGTCGCAGGCGGTGATTTAATCGGTCGCGCCCGGTTATGGTTGCGCACTACGCTATGGCGATTCGACTGACGGAAGGTGAGTTTATGCTCGGCTGCGCCCAGGCCAGGCCGGACCGGGAGGACGACGAATAGTGGTGTCACAGAAGGTCGACGGCTGCAAGCTGCTGAACTTCGCCAGCGAGCTCGACGACTCGACCCTACAGCAGGCCAAAGAGACAGCGTCGATGCCGTTCGTGCACCCGCATGTCGCGCTGATGCCGGACGCACACTTCGGTAAGGGTTCGTCGGTTGGCACCGTCATTCCCACGATCGACGCGGTGATACCGGCAGCCGTCGGTGTCGACATCGGCTGCGGAATGATCGCCGCTCGAATGGATTTCACCACTGACGAACTGGCCGGCCGCGACCTCGCCGCGCTGCGGCGCTCGATCGAGTCCGCTATCCCGATGAGCAAGGGAAGCTATAACACCTCCACTGAGCACTTCTCGTTCACCGCGAAGCGAATCGCGCTGTTGGAGAAGCTCGCCGGCGACGCCGAGGTGGATCTCACCCACTCACCGAACTGGCGTCTGCAGCTCGGTTCGCTCGGCGGCGGCAACCACTTTATCGAGCTGTGCCTCGATGAGCAGGAGCGCGTGTGGTTGTTTCTGCATTCCGGTTCCCGCGGCGTGGGCAACAAGATCGCGCAACGCCACATTAAGGTCGCGCAGAAGCTGTGCAAGCAATGGTGGATCAAGCTGCCCAACCCCGATCTGGCGTACCTTGCGCAAGGCACGCCGGAATTCGGCCGCTACCTTCGGGAGCTGAAATGGGCGCAGAGGTTCGCGCTGGAGAACCGCGCCGAGATGATGGACCGCTTCCGCCGGGCCTTCGCCCACTGGATGGGCTGCGACCCCGACCGGGCAGATGAACTGGAGGTGGACCGGGTCAACGCGCACCACAACTACACGGCCAAGGAAAACCACGGCGGCCGCGACGTGTGGGTTACCCGCAAGGGCGCGATCGACGCGCACGAAGGGGTCCGGGGCCTGATACCGGGAAGCATGGGTACACGCTCGTATGTGGTGCGCGGCAAGGGCTCTCCGTCCGCCTTGTGCTCGGCGCCGCACGGCGCCGGGCGGCGTTACTCGCGCAACAAGGCCCGCGAATTGTTCACCGCCGACGATCTGGCGCAGCGCATGCAAGGCATCGAGTACCGACACGGTGACGCCTGGGTCGACGAGATACCCGACGCCTACAAGCCGATCGACGCGGTGATGGCAGACGCGGCCGAGCTGGTGACGGTGGAACACCAGCTGCGTCAAATCCTCAACGTGAAAGGAGAATGATCGCGGTGTGCCGACGACGCGCTCGGTGGACCGCGTCGACAAGCGTCATCGTCCATCTGGGGCCGCGGCGCGGCGCGCGGCCGCGGCGATCGCGTTAGGCCATCGTCAGGCCGCCGCTGACCGACAGTGTTTGGCCGGTGATGTATGCCGCGCCGTCGCCGGCGAAAAACACCACCGCCGGGGCGATGTCGTCGGGCGTGCCGATGCGCTTCATCGGCACCGCTTTCGCCAACGCGTCATACATGGACTGGCTGCGCTCGGAGATCTGTTTGAGCAGCGCGGTGTCGGTTGGTCCCGGGCACACCGTGTTGACCGTGATTCCCTTGGTGGCGGTTTCGCGGGCCAGCGCCTTACCGAACGCGATGACCGCACCCTTCGTACCCGAATACACCACCTCGCCGGAGGATCCAACGCGGCCGGCGTCGGAACCGATATTGATGATTCGCCCGTAGCGGCGCTCGATCATCCCGTCGAGCACTGCGCGGGTGACGATGACGGCGCCGAGATAGTTGACCGACACGACCTTTTTCCAGGTGTCTTCGGCCGATTCGACGAACGGTTCGATCTTGTCGATGCCGGCGTTGTTGACCAGGATGTCCACTGCTCCCTGCCGGGCCTGGACGGCCGCGACGGCCTCGGCGACATCGGCGCTGTCGGTCACGTCCATGGCGTACCCGGCCAGCTGTCCGTTGGCGGTCCCCGCGAGTTCGGCGGCGAGCTGCTCGGCGGCCTGGCCGTTGAGGTCACACATGGCCACGTTCGCGCCGGCTCGTGCCAGGTGCCGGCAGATCGCGTTGCCTATGCCGCCCGCTGCACCGGTGACCAGTGCGGTGCGTCCATCAAGTGTCATGTCGCTCACCGTTGATCAGCGCGGAAGTGGGGGAGGCTCAAGCGGCGTGGACGGATCCCACGCCGCGAACCGCGGCGGCCGCTTCTCCAGAAAACTGGTGATGCCCTCGTTGAAGTCGGGATGATGGCGCAAAAGGCCCATCCAATACCGCAAGGCCAGTGTACGGGCCTCTTCATGCGAACTTTCTTGTGCCGCATACACTTGCCGCTTGATCACCCCCATCGCCAGCGGCGAGGAATTGCGGGCGAGGTTCGCTGCGTAGTCGAGCGTCTGGGTCATCAGCTCGTCCGGTTCGTACACCCGGTCGACGATGCCGAGCTCGGCCGCCTCGGGCGCCATCACAACCCGCGCGGAAAATAACAGATCCAATGCCTTCGACACGCCGATGTTGCGCGGCAGCGACCAGGCCAGCCCGTGCTCGGCCATGATGCCGCGCTGCGCGAACGAGGTGGTGAGCTTGGCCGTTGACGAGGCGAATCGCAAGTCGCAGTTCATCGCCGCGACGAATCCGATGCCGGCGCAGGCGCCGTTGATTGCCGCGATGATCGGCTTGGGAATCGAGCGCGGCAACGTAAACGGTGTTCGTAGATGAGGTTCGGTGGTCGTGCCGTTCCGGGCGTTCTCGGCCAGCACACCGGCGTCCATGCCAGGGCAAAAGCTGCGCCCGACGCCGGTTACCACGATCACCCGCACCGACGGGTCATTCCCGCACTCTTCGAGGAGGCGGAAGTACTCGTTCTCCATCGGCACGGTCCACGCGTTGTTGCGCCCGGGGCGATTCCAGGTCAACACCGCGACGCCGTCGGTGACCGCTCGCGTTACCGGCTGCTGCCCGGTGGTGGCTTCTGTCATGGTGTTCCTTCCACTGCCAAATCCCCTATGCCCCAATCTCGTAACACCGCTTCGGTGTCGGCGCCGCGCGGCGGCGGAGGTGTCGGCGCGGCGGCGGGAGTCCTGCTGAAACGCGGTGCGGGAGCGGGCTGTACGGTGCCGGCGACCTCGATGAACGCCGATCGGGCCACGGCATGGGGGTGATGCGGCGCCTCGTCGAGGCTCAGTACCGGCGACACGCAGGCGTCGCTGCCGTCGAACACGGCGGCCCACTCGTCACGCGATCGGGTCCCAAACACCTCGGCCAGCCGCCGTTTGCCTTCTGGCCACAGCGTTGGGTCGTCGCGGTCGGGCAGCGAATCCGGCGCTACGCCAAGGCGTTTGACGAACTCATCCCAAAACGGCTCTTCGAGGGCGCCGACGGCGATGAAGCGACCGTCCGCGCACTCATACACCTCATAAAACGGTGCGCCGCTGTCGGAGACGTTCGAACCCGGCGCACCGGGCCAGCGGCCCTGCGCGCGCATCCCGATCGTCGTCGCCAGCTGCAGTGCCGCCCCGTCCACCATGGCGGCATCGACCACCTGGCCGCGACCGGTGCGCCCAGCATGCACTAGTGCGGCTGCGATCCCGAACGCCAAAAGCATGCCGCCGCCGCCCATGTCGCCCACCACGTTAAGCGGCGCCAGCGGACGTTCACCGGTTCGCCGGAAGTTGTCCAGCACGCCCGCCACCGCGATGTAGTTGATGTCGTGTCCGGCCGCATCGGCCAGCGGACCGCTTTGACCCCACCCGGTCATGCGGGTATACACCAGGCGCGGATTGCGTGCCAGGCAAACGTCGGGCCCGACGCCGAGCCGTTCGGCAACCCCGGGGCGAAAAGACTCGACGAGCGCGTCGGCGCGCTCGACAAGCGCCAGCAGTGTGTCACGTCCGGCCGGCGACTTGAGATCCAGCGCTATGGAGCGCCGCCCGCGGTGCGGCACATACTTTTTGGGATCGGATCCTGCGCGGCCTGCGCCGTCGATCGTCGACGCACCTGTCGCGCGCTCGACGCGGACCACCTCCGCACCAAGATCGGCTAACAGCATGCAGCCGAACGGTGCCGGGCCGATGCCGGCGAGTTCGAGAACCCGGATGCCCTGCAATGGCCCCATTCAGCGCTGCGCTTCCTCATAATCGGCGCCCCGGATCAAGCGCACCGGGGTGAAGACGAGCACCTCCTCGTCATGCTGGTTGCGCACGCTGACCGTTGCGGTGACCACGCCGCGTCCGGGCTTACTGGTGGCTCGTGACTCGGTGGTGGTGACGATGGCGTGCAACGTGTCACCGACATACACCGGCTTTTTCACCGACAGCTCCATGCTCATGAACGCCAGGCCGGTGCCGTTGAGCACGTTGGTCTGGATGATGAGGCCTTCGGCGATGCAGTAGACCATCGCCCCGGGCACCAGCCGGCCGGTGTAGCCGCCGGCCGCGGCATGCGAGGCGTCGAAGAACAACGCTTCGTTGAAGCCGCCCCAGGTCACGAATTGAACCAGGTCGGCTTCGGTCACGGTGCGTTTAGCGGTGCGGAAACTGGTGCCCGGCTTCATTTCCTCCCAGGTCTTACCCCGCACCAGGGGTTCGACCTCGGAGCTGCGCAGGTGGGTGTCGGCGGTGGTCACGGGCGGGTCCTTTCACGGTCGGACAGGTAGTCGATTGCGGGCATCCACAGGCCGGGGTCGTGCTCGTAGGGCGCGTAGAAGTTGAAGCGGTCGGCGATGTCGCCGTAACGCTCGGCTATCGCGTGGCCGAGACGGTCGGGTTCGGCGACGACCGCGAACGCCGCGACGATGTCGTCGTCGATCACCCCGCCCATCCGGGTCCAGCGGTCGGGGGAGTCGCTGCGCGACAGTGCGGTCAGTTGATGCCCAAGGTCACCCCAGCCGTGCAGCTCCAACACGGGGTAGTAGGCGGGGGTGCTCGCGTAGAACGCAATCTGTTGCTTGACGCCGTGCATGGCCTGCGCCATCTCTTCTTCGGTTCGCCCCGACACCACCAGACCGGACAGGCTGATCGAGAAATTCTCGGCGCTTCGGCCCGAACTGGCGAGCCCGCGTTGCACCGCGGGCAGTGTGCGCTCGCGCAGATATCGCGCGGTGGTGAAGGGGTGCGGCAGCAATCCGTCGCAGGCTGCGCCGGCGACTTCGGTCATCTGCTCGCCCACCGCGGCCAGATACACGGCGGGTGGCCCGAACGGTGAGGGCGGCGGCGCGAAGAAGGGGGTCATCAGAGTGTGGCTGTAGAAATCGCCGCGAAAGCGAAGTGGCTCACCGGTGGCCCATGCGGTCCAGATCGCGCGCATCGCCTCGATGAATTCCCGCATCCGTGCGGCGGGCCGGCTCCATGGCATGCCGAACCTGCGCTCGATGTGCGGACGGACCTGGCTGCCGAGGCCGAGCAGAAACCTTCCCTCGCTGAGGGTTTGCAGATCATGGGCGGTGTAGGCCAGCGACATCGGATTGCGGGCGAACGCCACGGCGATCGCGGTGCCCAGCTGCAACGTGGACGTGACGTGCGCCGCGGCGATCAACGGCAGAAACGGATCGTGGGCCGACTCCGCGCTCCACAGGCCGTGATATCCGTCGGATTCGGCCGTTCGGGCACCTTCGGCGAAGCCAGTCAGCGACTGCTTGCCGCCGTCGGCCCAGGTCAGCTTGGCATCGATCCTCACCGGCGTATAGTATAATCAGTTATACATATATGCCAAATTAGCAGCTGGTGCGCCAGCCGATCCTGTACTCTCGATAGGCTTAATGTTTTAGTTGATTGTGGATGGCCATGACAGCCGAACCTGCCGATGACGCGGCCGATCAGCGTCTGCACGTGCCGAAGATGGCCGAGGTCATCGTCGATCGGCTGCGGCGACAGATCGTGCGAGGCCAGCTGGCCGAAGGCGAAGCACTTCCCTCCGAACAGGAACTGCAGGCCCGCTTCGGGGTTTCGCGGCCAACCCTGCGCGAGGCGTTTAGGATCCTGGAAGCCGAATCGCTGATCACGATCAGGCGGGGAGCGCACGGCGGCGCGCTGGTGCGGGTGCCCAACACCGACGTCGCTGCGCGATATGCGGCATTCATCCTCGAGCATCGGGGGACGACCCTGGCCGATCTGTATGAAGCGCGCATCGTGATGGAGCCCGCGGCGGTGGGACTGTTGGCGACCAAACGCACCCAGCGCGACATCGCCCGGTTGCGCCAGGCTTTGGACGAGCACGATGCACTGGTCGCTAATCCGAAAGCCTCGATTCGCACCCACACCGGGTTTCACGCGCTGCTCATCGAACTCACCGGGAATCAGACGCTGCAGGTGCTCGCGGGGATGATCCAGCGCATCATCGACCTGGCGAACTGGAAGCACGTCGAATCCGACGCCGGCAGCGCGGCGCATGCACAGGCCAGCCGCCGCGGCTTGAAGGCCCACCACCGGGTCGTGGACCTGATCGAGGCCGCCGATGAGGCCGCAGCCACCGAGTTGTGGCGCAGCCACCTGATCGGGGCCCGCGATTATCTGCTGCGCGCCGATGTGAAGACCGTGCTTGACCTGATGAGCTGACCGCGCCGCCGGTGGGGCGGCGCGGCAATCGGCCACAATGTGCTTACGCTTGCCGGGTACGGTGCGCAAGAGCCGAGCCGAAGGGACACGCTGCCAGTGCCACTAGACGCATCTGCGGTCAGGGTGCCCAAGGCCGGTGAGCTGGTTGCGGCGGAGCTGCGGCGCAAGATCGTCACCGGCGAGCTCGAGGTGGGTGAGCCGCTACCCGGCGAGGCCGCGCTGATGGCTCAGTTCGGAGTGTCCCGACCGACATTGCGCGAGGCGTTTCGAATCCTCGAGTCCGAACAGCTGATCCGGGTGCTCCGCGGCGCCCACGGCGGTGCGCGGGTATTGAAGCCGGACCCGGCGGTGGCCGCACGCTACACGGGCGTGCTGCTGCAGTCCCTCGGCACACCGCTGCTCGACGTCTACCGTGCGCGCGCGACGCTCGAGGAGTCGGCGATCGGGATGGCGGCCGGCCGGCGCCTTACCGCCAACGTCAAGGAGTTGGAGCGGCTGCTCGGCGAGGGCGCACAAGTGGTCGACGATCCGCCGGCCTATGCCGAACACGATGTCACATTTCACCGGGCCGTCGTCGACCTAGCCGACAGCATCACGTTGAAGGTGTTGGCGGACATGCTGTTTCACATCATCGGCGCGCACAATCGGGCATTCATCGCCGCACATCCCGAGGGTTACGAGGTGCCGGCGAACCGCACTGCCCAACGCGCCCACGCCAAGCTGGTCAGGCTGCTCGACACCGGGGATCTGGATGCCGCGCAGCGGCACTGGCGTCGGCACCTGGACGGCGTGGAGAAGTACATGGTCGGCGATTCTAAACAGACGATCGTCGACGTGCTGGCCGCCGCAAGCTTCGGGTAGGTCACCAGTTGTGCTGACTACTCGTCGCTGATCCACCAGCTGCCCGGTGTCGGGCGCCGTTACATGCGCGGAACACAGCCCCGACGTCCCAGCATGGCTGCCGTCTTTCTTGCGCGGAAGTGGCCGGTGGACACCCTCAACCTTACAGTGTAAGGTAATCCATCGATGGCTGAGACGCACTAGGAGAAGACCCGAATGACATTGGCAGACCCGGCCACCGGAAGCGCCGACACAGCCCGCAAGATCTGGGCTCATTCCGGTGACTCGCACGTCATGGAGCCAGACGACTTGTGGACCTCTCGGCTGCCGAAGCGGCTGGCGGAGCGGGCGCCCCGGACCGAGCGCGGGGACAAGTACGAGATCGTCTACGTCGACGGAGAGCAGATCGACCGTCAGCTCAACGACTTCATGGATGCGATGCGCCCACCGGGCTTCAAAGACGTGACAATCCGGCTACAAGACCTGGACCAGGAAGGTGTGTGGTGCCAGCTTGCGTTCCCCTCGTCGGGCTTCTGGACGGTCAACATCGCCGACCCCGAACTGGCCCGTGCGGTGGTGCGCGCGTGGAACGAGTGGGCCGCCGACGATTTCATGGCGAGCCAGGACCGGATCTTCACCCCGGCCATCGTGCCGCTTGCCGACATCGGTGACGCCGTCGCCGAGGTGGAATGGGCCGCCGAGCACGGCTTCCAGGCGATCTTCCTGCCCACCAGCGTGCCCGACGACAAGGCCTGGGGTTTGGACTTGTGGGAGCCGTTGTGGGCGGCGACCGAGGCGGCGGGCATGGTGCTCGCCTATCACATCGGAACCGGGCGGAACAACGTCGTGTACCGCGGGCCGGGCGGTGCCATCGTCAACTACATGGAGACCACCTACCCCGGCATGCGGGTGGTGTCGCACCTGGTGGCCAGCGGCGCCCTGGACCGCCACCCCAGTTTGAAGCTGCTGATCGCCGAAGGTGGTGCCGGCTGGGTGCCCGCTCTCGGGGACCGGTTGGACGAGGCCTACCGTCAGCACGGCATGTTTGTGCGGCCGCGGCTGAGTCGGTTGCCCAGTGAGATTATGCGCCAACAGGTTTACGCATCTTTCCAGCATGACGTCAGCGCGGTGCAGGTCATCGAGGGCACCCAGTACTACAACGTGATGTGGGGCGACGACTATCCGCACCTGGAGGGAACCTACGGCCACACCCAGCAGACGCTGCGTCAACTGTTCGACACTGTCGACCCGCGCATCGTCGAGCGCGTGTTGCGGGGAACTTTCGAAGAACTGTTCACCGTCCCGCCGATGAGCGATGACAAACGTGAAAGCCTTTCCGCCGCAGGTGATGCTGCAGATCGCCGATGAAAACTTCAGCCGCTGACACGAGATGAGGCATCGGCTGCGCGAGCGGCGAGCTTTGGCTAAAGGATTCCGCGAGTCGCAAGCTCTGCCAGCTCGTGCTCGGTGAGGCCGAGCCGCTCGCCGAGCACCTGGGCGGTATGTTCTCCGAGCAGTGGGGATACCATGCAGCGAGCATTCCGCCACGGCTACTCCTTCACGGCTGAGACGAGTTCGCGGCGCAAGATCTTGCCCGCGGCGTTGCGCGGCAACGCATTCGTGAACGTCCATTGCGCGGGAACCTTGAACCCGGCCAGCCTTTCCCGGCAGTAGGCGCGCAGCTCGTCGACGCTCGGCGGCGACGCTGGGTCGACGGCCACGATGCAGGCCCGGATCGTCTCGCCGAGCCGCTGATCGGGGACCCCGACGACCGCCGCTTCGGCAACGCCGGGATGGCTTTGCAGGATGTGTTCAACTTCGACGGGGAACACGTTCTCACCGCCGCGAATGATCTTGTCGCCCTGGCGGCCGACGAGGTAGAGATAGCCGTCTACCAGGCGGCCCAAATCGCCGGTGTGCTGCCAGCCCTCGGCGTCGACGACGAAGGAATGGCCGCAGCGGGCCCATACCTCTCCCACACCGTCCGGACCCGGATTGTCAATGCGCAGTTCGACTCCCGGCGCCGCGCGCCCGACAGATCTCAGCAGTTCCTCGCGGCCCCCCAGGGCGGCGCGATGGTCGTCGTGGCTCAGCACAGTCAGCGGGCTGCCCTCGGTCTGGCCGAACAGCTCCACGAGCGCGACATCCGGCATCACGTGGTGGATCCGGCGCATGGTGTCCGGGCGGATCGGCGATCCGCCGTAGCCGAGGACTTTCAGGGTGGGCAGTCTCAAAGCGTCTGCGTCCAGCAGTGTTTCGATGACGGAGGGCACGGTCACCGTGTGTGTCGGTGCGACCGCGTCCAGATCCCGCCAGGCCGCCACGCTGAACGATGGGTACATCACCAGCGCGGTCTGGTTGGCCAGCGCCACGGCGATGTTGCCCAGGCCCGCGACATGATGAAACAGGCCGCCGATCGCCAGGCGGGCACCCGGCCCGAGTTGCAACAACGCACCGTTGACTTCGGCGCGGCGCGCCAGCGCCGCTTCACGTACCAGGACCTGCTTGGGAGCGCCGGTCGTGCCGGAAGTGTGCATCATGAACGCCACCGCGGGCTCCCCACGCAACGAGCAGGGGTCCGCGCCCGGTGCCAGCTGATCGAGGATCGCAACGCGTCGTCCGGTCTTGGCCGCTAGGTGGCCGGCCTTGTCGGCCCACTCCGGTTCTGCCACCAGCAGCCCGCCGTCCAGGCTCTCGAGGCAGCCCAGAAGTTCGCGCTCGGTCATGTGCGGCCCGAGCGGTGCCAACGGGCGCCGCGACCATGCACCGGCCAGCAGCATGGCCACCGAGGCCGGCCGGGTGCTCAGCAGTGCCGGGACATACTGGCCCGGCGCTGCTCCGTGGGCGTCGAGCAGCTCGATCGCACCGGCCGCCATGCCTAGAAGAGTGGCGGCCGTCCACGTGCAGCGATCGGGCGAAGAGATGATCGCCGGTGCCTGCGGATCGCGAAGCAGCGTCTCGAGCACCCGCCCGGACCAGCTACGTTGACTGTGCACAATTAGTAGGATAATTAATCGATTTATGGGATGGGAAGGAGGCCTACCATGCGCGCCGGCCTCGTGTTACCCCGCGACCAGCGCCGCGTCCCGGCCATGGCGCGATGGGCTGAGGAGCAGGGGTTCGACTGGGTGGCATGTGGCGAACACTTGTTTTTTCATGGCCGCACCCCCAACGCGTTCGTCCTGCTCGCCGCGGCCGCCGGCGCCACCGAGCGCATCCGGCTGCTGAGCGCGCTGACCATCTTGCCGCTCTATCCGGCGGTGCTTGCGGCCAAGCTGGTCGCCACGCTCGACCAGGTGTCCAACGGGCGCTTCGACTTCGGTGTGGGCATCGGTGGTGAGTATCCACCCGAATTCGCCTCCGTGGGAGTTCCGGTGCGGGAGCGGGGGGCACGCACCGACGAAGGGCTGGCGCTGGTCACCCGACTGGTCGGTGGTGAGCCGGTGCAGTTCGCCGGCCGGTGGTCGAGAGTCGACGGTCTGTCGCTGAATCCGCCTGCGCTTCAACGCCCGTGGCCGCCGGTGTGGATCGGTGGTCGCCGCGATGGTGCCTTCCGCCGTGCCGGGCGTTTCGCCGATGTGTGGATGCCCTACATGTACACGCCGCAACGGCTCGAGGACAGCCTCGAATCGGTTCGGGCTTATGCGGCACAGTTCGGCCGCGACCCAAGCACGATCCGGAGTGCCATCTTCTGTTGGGGCTCGATCGAACGTGATTCGGCGGTGGCGCGCCGCGAAGCCATCGCGGCGGTCAGCGCGACCTACAAGCAGGACTTCGAGCCGCTTGCCGACCGCTATCTGCTCACGGGAACTCCGCAACAAGTCGTTGAGCGGCTCGGGGAATTCCGGGATGCCGGCGCGCAGACGGTCATCTTCGGCGGTCCACGCGACGCCGACGCCTGGCAGCGAAGTGCCGAGTTGTTCGCCGCAGAGGTGCTGCCGGCCATCCGCGGCTGGTGACGACCCACGCCGAGTCTGGCAGACGTGGGCAAGGCCGGCCTTGCCGTTGGTCGCCGTGGCGCAGGAGAGCCGGCCATGGTCGAAAACGTCGCCAACTGTTACCATGTAGCTAAATGAATAACGGAATAGGAGGCTGCGCGGCGGAGGAGTGTTTCTCGATCGGCGCGGCCTTGCTGTGAGAAGCCCGCGGTCAGCCCCGGCGCCAGCGTTGTCGCCGGGGTTGACTGCGCAACGAGCCGTGATGGTTCTGTCCAGCGACGGGATTTGATGGGAGCCGCATGACAACTTCAGAGGTGGCCACGCTGGCCGGATACGAGGCGTTCGCCCCGTCGCTGCTGGTGGAAAAGGTCGGTGCAGTCCACGTGGTCAGCATCAACCGGCCCGAGGCGTTCAACGCGGTTGACGAGGCGGTTCACAAGGCGCTGACCAGAATCTGGCGCGCGCTGCTCGACGATGATGACGTACGGGCCGTCGTGACGACTGGTGTCGGCAAGGCGTTCTCGGCGGGCGGGGACATGGTGATGTTCGGCCGGCTGATCGAGAATCCGCGGGCGCGTACCGAGCAGATCGCCGATGCCCGAACGGTTTTCACTGAGGTGATCAATTTCGGCAAGCCCCTGGTGTCGGCGGTTAACGGTCCGGCCGTCGGATTGGGCTGCTCCATCGCGTTGCTCTCGGATCTGCTGGTGATGGGGGAGAGCAGCTACCTTGCCGATCCCCACGTGGCGGTCGGGCTGACGGCGGGCGACGGCGGCGCCGCGATGCTGCCGTTGCTGGTCGGCATGATGAAAGCCAAAGAGTACGTACTGCTCGGTGACAAGATCACCGCGTCGGTTGCCAAAGAACTCAACCTGGTGACCCGCGTGGTCGCCGACGACAAGGTGCTCGATGAGGCGTTGGCGCTGGCGGAACGACTGGCCGCGCTGCCCGCGCAAGCGGTGCAGTCGACCAAGATCGCGATGAACATGCACCTGAGCCGGGCGGCGCTGGGCGTGTTGGAATACGCGCTGGCCGCCGAGTACACCTCGTTTACCACGCAGGAGTTCAAGGACCGGGTGGCCGCGTTCCGGGCTCGCTCGAATCAGAAGTAGCTCAGCGATAAGCGGTGACGCGTGCGGTAAGCGCGACCCTGCCCATGTCATCGATGGCCTGCGCGTCGGCAACCGCGGTGCCGCGGCCGATCCGCAACGGGGCGGCCTCGTAACGGGAACACTCGCCGGCCATAAACGGGCGCAGGAAATTCACCCGCACTGACGCCGTCCGCAGTGGCGAGCCGTCGTCGCTGATGACCGCAGAGGCCGCCAGTTCCAGGCCCGCGGACGACACGCCGCCGTGCACGATACCCACGTCGTTGTAGAGCACAGGGTCGGTGAGTTGGCGCAGCACCCGCCGCCCATCGTTTGAGGGCGTGACCTCTACCGCCATCAGCTCCGACAACGGGGTGTACGGCGTCCTGATCAAGGTGTCGCTCACCCGGTTACCGACCACACGGTCAGCGGAAAGGTAATAGGAGCGCACGGTTGCACCGCCGATGATGGTGCCGGCGCAGGACAGTGTGCAAAACGACAGCGAACTGCTCCCTTTTGGGCCCAGTACCCGGGCGTCGGCGATCACCGGGACATCCGGGTCGGCGGTGGCCAAAGCAGCGCCGTCCGGACTCAGCTCTAGTGAGAGTTCGCTCGAAACCGACCATTCATCCGGGTTGCGGCGCAAGTGATTGGCCAGACCGCTTGCCGCGTCGACCAGGATGGCGAGAGGCCCGACCGTCGCGGCGCCGGTGAACGGATTGGTCATGCCGGCGACACACATCGACATGACGGTCGTGGCCGCCACCGGGTCCTCGTCCAAGGATTCGATGCCGAACCGGCCGAAGATGCGCCGGGGCGTTTCAACGTCATGGGGCACGGCGCCACCTGCCGGCCTGCTCATTGCAGCAGGTCGACGACTGTCGACAACTCGGCTCCGGAGAGCACGTATTCCTCGGCCTTCCTCAGATGCCGATCCCACAGCTCGGCGGCCTTCTCTGAGTCTCCGGCCCGGATCAGCTCCAGCACCATTCGATGTGTCTTGGACGCGCGGCGCGTGGCCTGCTCTGCCGCGGGACCCGTACTGGGCTGCAGCGACCGGTTTGCCTTCTCGATGATGTGATGCAGCATCTCGCTGATCATCTGCAGCGTCTGGTTTCCGGACAGCTTGGCGATCGCGGCGTGAAATTCGGTGCCCGCGTCCACGGCGTCGCTTCCTTCGAGCTCGGCTTCGCGGGCGACGATCTGCGCGAGTTGCTCGAGGGCGGCCGGGTCGCGGTCCTTGGCCAGCTGCACGACCATCGGCGTCTCGATGGCGGCGCGGGCGGCATAGACATCGCGCACGGTCACACCGTCGTACTCGAGTATCAGGCCCGCGTAGCGGGCAAGTGTTTGGCGCCGCGGCCGATTGACGCGCGCCCCCCCGTGCACACCGCGTCGGATCTTGATCAGCGACTCCGATTCCAGCACCCGGAAGGCCTCGCGCAGCGTGGGCCGTGATACCCCGAAACGTTCGATCAACTCAGATTCCGGCGGCAGCATGGTGCCCTCGGCTATTTCGCCCCGCACCATCATTTTGCGCAGCACGGTGGCGACCCGCTCGGCCATCTTCGGCTCCCGAAGGCTGTCGACCTCCACCGTGGCGCTCCCTTCGTTGCCGATCATCCTATGACCCAGCTCAGAAAGGTATAACTATATACTAAATTACGAACTGGACGGATTCATTAAGTCCGCGAGGCCGCTGCCGTGGGGCCGCAACGAAACCGCTAAACAGTTAGCGATACGGTAAGGTAGAACCGCTCCGCGTATCGGGTTGAAGCACGATGCGGCGGCATGATCAGGGGTGAAGGGTGCGGTGGTGTGGCGATGGCCCTTAGCGATGTGCTGGCGCGGCGCTTCCTGCACGTCAACCTCAACTGCAAATCGCTGGATGCCACCGAAGCGCTGTATGTGAAGCAACTCGGCCTATCGGCTCGGATGCGCTCCGACCCCGACGCACCCTCCGACGGCAGAATCCTGGGGCTGCAGGGCGAAACACGCGCTGCCACATCGTTTTTGTACGACGCTCGCGGCGGCCGCAACGCATGCGCGCTGGAAGCCATCCAGTGGACCACTCCGGGACTCAAACCCGATCCCAATCCTGACCCTGCACGTCCCGGAATCCGCTCGGCGCTGTTCACCGTCGGCGATCTGGACACCTATGTGGGCGGTCTGCGCGGCGCCGGCTTTGCGGTGAGCGATCCGCTGACCGGCCTGATTTCGGGCGGCAAATCGGTGCTGGTGATGGACCCGGACGGCGTCGTCATCGAGCTGACGGAAATGCCCGCCGACCTGCCGACCGCATTATTTGCCGGCATCCGGCTCTCGGTCATCGACGTGGCGGCCACCGTGGACTTCCTGACCGCCATCGGTTTTATGGTGCTGCAGGCACCGGCGGGCATGGCGGTCGCGGGTGATCAGCTGGCGCCGGGCTGCGGCGGGACCCAGGCGCAGTGCGTCGTGGCGCGCCTGGCGTTACCCGAAGATCGGCACCAGTTCACGATCAGCGTCGTGCAGCATCCCGCCGCAGTCACCCATCCGCTCCCGGTGGGCGGCAACAGTCAGGGCCTGTATCGTTGTGCGTTGCGGGTAGACAACGTCGAAAGAGCGGTTTCTTCGTTGCCCGGTTCGGTGGAGTTGCTGGGCGATCCGGTGTGGTGCCCGCTGCCGGGCACCAAGATCGACGGGCTCTACGTGGCCTTCATGCGCTCGCCGGACGGCGTTGTCTTCGAATTCGTCGAGCGGCCGCTGAAATACTTCACTGGCTGACCGCAGGCTCAGATGGGCACAACCGCGCGTTCTCACGCCGCCGAAGGCAGCGGATTCGACTACGGGCAGCTGCGCGACATGTGGTATCGCCAAGGCTGGTATTCGAGGCGCACCTGTATCGACGCCTTCAAGCACGGCGCGGCCCACCATGGCGGGGCTGGCGTCACTTTCGTCACCGACCAAGCCGAGGCGACGTCGACGGTGGCCGAGATCCACCGGGCGGCGTTGGCGGCGTCGGCCGGCCTGCAGCGGCTGGGTGTGGCGCCGGGTGACGCGGTGGCGGTGCAGCTGACGAACCGGCTGGAATGCGCCATCGCCTATCAGGCCGTGCTGCTCTGTGGCGCTGTGCTGGTGCCGATCGTGCACGTCTACGGCGCCAACGAGGTCGGCTTCATCCTGGCTGAATCCGCCGCCAAGGTGCTTGTCATGCCGGCGCGGTTTGGCTCGACGCTCTATCTCGACCGGTTGGCCGAGTACGCGCGGATAGACACGCTGCAGCGCGTCGTCATCGTGGGCGCGCAGCCCGCGGCGGGCTATCTGAGCTGGGCCGAACTGGGCTCCGGACCGGGCGAGTACGTCGAGCCCTCACCGGAGGCCGACGACGTGTGCGTGCTGCTGTACACCTCGGGAACGACCTCGGCGCCCAAAGGTGTTCAACACAGCCACAATTCGCTGCTCGCCGAACAACGCACCATGCCCGATCTGATCGCCGCTGATCCCGGCGATAGCCAGTTGGTGACCTTCCCGCCCGGCCATGTCGCGGGGCTGGGCTCGATGCTGCGGGCACTGCTGTCCGGTACCCGGTCGGTGTTCCTCGACAGCTGGGACCCTCATCGGGCCGCTGAGCTCATCGAGCGTTTCGCTGTCACGTCCACCGCGGGAACGCCGTTTCACCTCCTGGGGCTGCTGCAGGTCGATGCTATCGACGCAAAGTTAGCGACGCTGCGCGAATTCCTCACGGGGGCAACCACAGTGACAGAGGAGCTGGGTCGCCGCGCCCACGCGGCGGGAATCAACTCCTACCGGTCCTACGGGCTCACCGAGCATCCGACCGTGACCGGGGCACGAACCGACGATCCCGAGGCGCGGCTGCGCACCGATGGTAAGCCGCTGCCCGGTTCGGCGGTGCGCATCATCGCCCCGGACGGCGCCGATCTGCCGTCCGGCGTCGACGGCGAGGTCATCGTGCGCGGGCCTGATCAATTCATCGGCTACCGCGATCCGGCTCTGAATACCGATGCCTTCACTTCCGATAGTTGGTTCCGCACCGGCGATCTTGGCCGTCTCGACGCCGAAGGACGGCTCGTGATCACCGGCCGGATCAAGGATGTCATCATCCGCGGCGGCGAAACGATCTCCGCGCGCCAGGTGGAGGAAATCCTCAATGCCCATCCCGCGGTCGGTGAAGGAGTCGCCGTGCCCGCGCCGCACCCGACGTATGGTGAGGTGGTCGCGGCTGTCGTGGTTCTCAAGCCGGGCGCCACACTCAGCCTCGAGGAACTAACGGCGCATTTCGCCGACTCCGGTCTGGCCAGACAAAAGACACCCGAGCGGTTGGTGATCGTCGAGTCTGTGCCCAGGACCGCGATGGGCAAGGTAAGCAAAGCCGAACTGAGGCAAGCGCTTTTCGGTGGCGCAGTGTAAGAGTCGTCGATTCGCCTCGGAGTGGCGGTTGCAGCGAGCGCAACGCCGGTGTGGAATGAAAGGTCCCGCCCAGGACCGTGTCAGTCCGCTGAGGGGGCGCTGCCGGTGCTTGCGGTCCACTTTCCGTACGGAATGTGCTCGGGAATCACCCAGAAGCTGCGCACGGCGCTGCTGCCGTCGGGGTTGAGGCGCCACACGTCGACGCTGGGAATCACCAGCGGTTCGCCGCGGTAGCGGCCTTCGTTGTGGGCCACCACGACGGCTTCAGATCCGCCGGTGATCAATTGGGTGATCGTGACCGCAGGATGGTTGGGACCGGTGCGGTCCCACAGTTCACCGGCAAACTCCCAGCCCCGCTTGACGGGGGTGCCCACCGGATCTTCCAGACTCGGTTCGCCGGGCGCGGTCTCGCGCCAGTGCCGCAACCAGCCGTCTTTGTCCTGCTCGTTCCACAGTTGGTACCACCGGCGAATGAATAGTTCTAGCTCGTGGCCTGTCAGAGGCATCGCGGTACTCCCTTCACCTGCCGGGCCGCATCTCTGGGATCGACTCGCGCCCGCGCAAGGCGTTCCCTGCGGTATGACTCCGTGCAAGAATCCTAAGCTGTCTGTAAACTATATAACTGTTTGTGGAGCTTAGGGTGTTGAGCGCGAAGCGGCAGCCGATTAGGTGGGCGAGCACGTGACATGCGCGGTAATCGGCATCGGCCGAACGCTATACTCGCGTAGCTCCGGGCGCACCACCGGCGCCATGGCTGTGCAAGCCTGCCGGGAAGCAATCACCGACGCCGGCCTGGCGTGCACGGATGTGGACGGCATCTGCACCTACATGGTCAACGACTCCGAGCAACCGATCTATGTGGGCTGGGCGCTGGGCATCGAAGAGCTGGCCTGGGCCAACGCGATGTATGGCGGCGGAAATCTGGTGGCCGACCAGATCGCCACCGCCGCAGCGGTTATCGAGGCCGGGATGTGCCGAGCCGTGCTGGTCTACCGGTCCCTTAACGGCCGCTCCGGCCATCGGTTCGGCAGCGTCGAGGGGCCAATGCGTGTCGGTCATGAGGGTCAGTTCGATACGGTCTCCGGGTTTCTCGTTCCGCCGCAGTGGTTTGCGATGTGGGCGCGCCGACACCAGTACGTCTACGGATCTACCTGCGAGGACCTCGGCCAGATCGCCATAACCCAGCGCAAGCACGCCGGACCCAATGAGCATGCGCTGCGCCGTGAACCCCTCACCATGGACGACTACCTGGCAGCCCGGTGGATCAACGAGCCGTTCCGGGTCCTGGATTGCACGTCCGAGGCCGACGGCGCGGTCGCGATCCTGATCGCCGGTGAGGACATCGCCCGTGACAGTGCCCAGACACCGACGTGGTTGGTGGGGTCCTCGAACTCGCAGAGCGGGGCGGGATGGACCGGCTGGGACGATCCCACCGAAATGTATGCGCGCTCAGCGGGTCCCAAGATCTGGGCACGAACGGGTTTGACGCCTGCCGACATTGATGTCGCCTGCATGTACGACTGCTTCACCTACACGGTGATGGCTACCATGGAAGGCTACGGCTTCTGCGAGAAGGGCGAGGTCGGCACGTTCTTCTCCAGCGGGCGCGCCACCTACGGCGGCGATGTCGTGGTCAACCCGCACGGCGGGTTGCTCTCCGAGGGCTACATCCATGGCCTCAACCATCACTACGAGGCAGCGCTGCAACTTCGCCACGCGGCCGGGGACCGCCAGGTCGACGATGCCCAGCTGGCACTTGTCACCGCGGGCGGCGGGCCGTTCGGCGGAGCCAACATCTACAGCAGGGAGCATCCGTGACCAATCCCGCACTGCTGGCGCCGATTCCCGTTCCGGACCCGGATTCGGCACCGTTCTGGAATGCACTCATGGACGGAAAATTGATGCTGTGCCGCTGCGATGACACCGGCAAATGGATCCATCCGCCGCTGGAGCGCAGCCGCTTCACCGGCGGCCCCGTACATTTCGAGCAAGTCAGCGGCGCGGGAACGATATTCAGCTACATCGTCGTGCGGCAACCATTGGTGCCCGGCAGAATGCCCCCATACGTCATCGGCATCGTTGAACTCGCCGAGCAGCCCGGTCTGCGGATCAGTGCGGTCATCGCTGCCGATCCCGCCGCCGTGCGCATCGGGCAGCCGGTCACCATGCGCATCGTCGACTTGGGCGAGGGCGGTTACCGCGTCCCGGAATTTGTGCCTGCGGATGCCGACGGCTCATGACCGTGGCTGTTGACGTGAAAGACGACATCTTGGACGCACCGGGATGGAGCGAGCCGAGGGCCGCGACGCCCTGGCGGAGCAGTCAGTCGCGGTAACCGCGGCACAACGTGGCCTTTCCGATACCGCTATTAGCACCGGTGACAATGACTTTCACTGCGGTGCCATATTCAGCGCACGGTGCCGGTGATTACGGGTAGCCTCTCCCACCCGCGCACCGTCGAGGTGTGGGCCTGCACGGCGTTGTCCCAATCGACCTCCCATTCGGGGAAACGCTTGAGCACCTCCTCAAGCGCCACCCTGGCTTCGAGACGGGCCAGGTGTGCGCCTAAGCAGTGATGGATGCCGAAGCCGAAAGCCAAGTGTTGCCGGGCTTTGCGATGGATGTCGAAGCGATCCGGGTCGGCGAACATGCGCTCGTCGCGATTGGCCGAGGCAGTGAGCAGCAGCATCACGCTGCCCTGGGGCACCGTGGTGCCGTAATGCTCGACGTCGTGTGCGACGTAGCGGGCCTGCACCGGCGAGGGCGCCTCGTATCGCAGCAGTTCCTCGATGGCCCCGGGAATCAGACTGGGATTCTCGGCGAGTTGGCGCCGCTGGTCTGGGTGTTCGGCGAGCACCTTGCCGGCCCACCCAATCAGCCGCACCGTTGTTTCGTTACCGGCGGCGGCCAGTAGTCCGACATAGGTCTGGATGGCAACCTTGTCGAGGCGCTTCTCCCTACCGTCGGTGTCGGTGTAGGTCGCGTTGAGCAGGTCAGTCATCACATCGTCGGCGGGGTGTTGCTGCCGGTAGTCGATGTAGGAGCCAAACCGTTCGGCGTCGAGCAGGTTGAGCAGCGCCGCACTGCCGTCGGGGGACGCGTCGCCGGAGTCGAGCTTGAAGCCCTCGTCGATGCGCTGCCGGTGCTGCGGTTGGTCAGCGTCGGGGATACCGAGCATCATTCCGATGGTCCGCATGGGGATTTCGGAGCCGAAATCGGCTACAAAATCGAAGCTTCCGTGATCGATGAGTGGGTCGAGCGTGGCGACGCAGAACGCTCGGACCTTCGGCTCTATCTCGGCGATCCGTCGCATAGTGAACACGCGGGCGAGCAGCCCCCGGTGCAGGTCGTGCACGGGCGGGTCCTCGAACAGAATGAACCCGGGCGGTATCGGCGCGCCGCTCTTGATCAGTTCGAGCACACTGCCATGACCCGACTGGTAGATCTGCCACTCAAGGCTGGCCTTTTTGATGTCGTCGTAGCGGCTCAGCGCGTAGAAGTCGTACTTGCGGTTGTAGTAGATGGGTGCTTCGTCGCGTAGCCGTCGAAAGGTCGGGTACGGGTCGGCGTCGACCTCGAAATCGTAGGGATCGTAGTTGATGCTGTCGCCAAGAGTCGATGTCGTCATCGGACCCCGCTTCGTTGTGTGCATAGGGCTGGCCGGCGCTGAGACCAGGAGTGGATAAGGCCCCCGGTACACGAGTTGTTCGCTCTCGATGGTCTACCTAGTCGTTCCTTCACAGAGGGCTCCACGTTCTCACCGCTGCATAAGAATACCGCTATATAGTTATATTATCAGTTGGTACTTAAAGGAGTATGCAGAAGCCGCGCGCCTCACCCACTGGTCCTGCTCGCCCACTGTTCGCGCAGCCGGCTCTTGATGATTTTCATGCTGGCGTTGCGGGGTATCTCGTCGACGAGAAGTACATGGCGGGGCACTTTGTAGTTGGCGAGTCGTTCGCGGGCCCAGTTGATCAGCTCCTGCTCGGTGAGGTGTTCGGCCACGACGAAGGCCGCGCCCACTTCGCCCATCCGCTCGTCGGGAACACCGATCACCGCCGCGTCGACGACACCCTCGTGCTGTCTGAGAACCTGTTCGATCTCGGCCGGGTAGGCGTTGAAACCGCCGACGATGAACATGTCCTTCTTGCGGTCGACGATCGTGAGGAAGCCCCGCTGGTTCATGGTCGCGATATCGCCGGTGTGCAGCCAGCCGTCGCCGTCGATCACCGCTGCGGTCGCCTGCGGGTCCTCCCAGTAGCCGCGCATGACGTTGTAGCCGCGCACCAACACCTCGCCCGGTTCGCCGGCGGGGACCGCTGCGCCGGTGTCGTCGACAACCTTGACCTCGACGTCACGGGCGGGCCGGCCAACCGAATTCGCGATGTCGTCGATGTCGTCGCCGGGCTCGGACGTGGTGACCAGCGAGGTCGCCTCGGTGAGACCGTAGGCGGACAGCACCACCTCGAACCCTAGGTCGTCACGCAGTCGGCTGTACAAGGAAACGGGGACGTTGGCGGCGGACGGCACCGCGACCCGCAACGGGGACAGGTCGAATTGGCTGCGGCGGGGATGGCGGATGAGGTCGGTGAACAGTGTGGGCGGGCCGACCAGGATCGACACGCGTTCGCTGGCCAGCCGGTGCAACACGACGTCGACGTCGAACACCGGCTGGGGGATGGCGCACACGCCCTGCATCAGGCAGGCCATCCAGCCGCATTTGTAGCCGAAGGTGTGAAAGAACGGCGGGATGATCAAAAACCGGTCACCCGGGGTGAAGGTGAACACGTCGGTGAGATAGCCGAAGGCCCGCAACGACTGCCCGTGGGTCAGCATCACCCCTTTGGGCGCCCCGGTCGTGCCGGAGGTGAACATGATGTCGGACAGGTCGTCACTGCCCACCGCCTCGATGCGCGAGCGCGCGGTGGACTCCTCGACGGCCGCCCCGGCCGCCAGATAGTCGGCCCACGTTGTCGTGCCGTCCGCGCCGCCGGGCCCCACGAGCATGACCGGGACGTCGACTGCTTCGGCCCGCAGCATCGAAACGTAGTCATTACCAACGAATCCGGGCACTGTCAGCACCGCTTTCGCGCCGCTCTTGCGCAGGATGTAGCCGGCCTCGGGTCCCTTGAACCGGGTGTTGAGCGGCACCAGGATCGCACCGGCGCCCAGCACGCCGAGCGCGGCCATGATCCAGTCTGCGCAGTTGGGTGCCCACAGCGCGACCCGGTCGCCGGGCCCGACACCGGCCGCCATGGCCGCGCGCACCGATTCGATCATGCGCTCGGCGACATCGGCGAAATTCCAGCGCACCCCGGCATCGAGGTCGACGACCGCGTCGGCGGCGCCGAACCGTTGCGCGCTTGCCAGCACCATCCGCGGGATGCTGACGAACTCCCGGTCGTGCCGCATCATGGCTGCGGTGTCAGCCGGTGGTGCTGTTGGCGAATGCGCTGATCGCGCCGGCGGTTTCGTCCGGCTGGTCCAGCATCACATATGTCGAGCTGTCCTTGATCGTGTGCAGCGTGGCGTGTGGAAACGTGTCGACGAGCCGCTGGGCATGGCTCACCGGAAAGAGTTTGTCGGCGTCGCCCCAGGCGACCAACACCGGCTTGTCCCAGGTCTTCATCGCCGCGGTTGCGGCCAGCGTGTAGCGGGGGTTCAGGTCGGCGGTGAGACTGACCGCCTCGCGGCGCACCTGGCCCGACGTGATGAAGCCGTCGAAGATCGCCGGCCGGCGATCGTCATCGATGCCGTGCCGGGTGACCGCCGACGCGAACCGGTCCAGACCCGGTCCGGTGGCCAATAGGCGCAGCACCCCCGCGCCCAGTGTCGCGTTGAGCCGGCATAACCGCACCAGGGGCGCGAAGCCCGACGGCGGGAAGTGCTCGAAGCTGTCGCAGTTGGTGAACACCAGCCGGGCCACCCGATCGAAGGCCAGCAGGTCGTTGCCCAGCGCCGCCTGCACGATGCCGCCGCCGGTGTCGTTGGCCACCAGCGTGACGCCGGAAAGGTCGAGCACTTCAAGGAATTTAGCGATCCGTCGGGCGGCTGCTGCCACGCCCAGATCGACGCCGGGACCGACCGGGATGCGGTGCGCGCCGAAAGGCCAGGTCGGCACGATGCAGCGGTGGGTCTGCGAAAGCCGCTGGGCGACGTCGTCCCACACCGCCCCGGTGACATAGACGCCGTGCACGAAAACCAGCGGCGGGCCTGAACCGGTTTCGGTGTATTCGATTTCGGCGTCGTCGACGACAACGGTGTCAGCCACGGTGGCACTACCCTCCTGCAGACCGTCTTGCGCCTGCAACAGGGTAACTATATAGCTGATTCGGTTCGATCGGTGTTTGGGTCCGCGAAGTCACACCCCGAGCCTGTCCAGTAGGAGCTCGCGGTACCTCGTGGGGCTGCCGAGCAGGTATTCGCTGCTCTTGGCCCTACGGAAATACAGGTGCGCCGGGTGCTCCCAGGTGAACCCGATGCCGCCGTGCACCTGGATCGTCTCTGCGGCGACGCGGAAGAATGCCTCCGAGCAGAACACCTTGGCGATTGCGGCGGCCACCGGAAGTTCGGGTGAATCCGTGGCCGCCGCGGTGGCCGCGTGGCGGACCACCGAGTCCATTCGCTCCACATCGAAGGCCATGTCGGCGAGCTTGTGCTTGATCGCCTGGAACGCGCCGATCGGCCGCCCGAACTGATGGCGCAGCTTCGCATACTCCATGCACATCTGCATCAAAAACCCTGCGGCTCCTGCTTGTTCGGCGGCCAGCGCGACACAAGCATGGTCAAGCATCGATGCGACGGCGCCGCCGGCGGCTCCGTGGTCACCGACAAGGGTGGCCGGTGCGCCGTCGAAACGCACCTTGGACTGGCGCCGGGTGAGGTCGAGCGCCGACAGCGGCACGATCGTGACGCCCGGCGCGGCCGGATCGACGGCATACACACTGGTGGCGGTCCCGGCGGTGACGACGACCAGGATCAGCCCGGCGGCATCGGCGGATAACACGGTGGTCTTCTCACCGCACAGCCGCCATTGGCCGTCGCGGTACTCGGCCACCACGTCGCAAAGGTCGCGTGGCTGCCAGGACCCTGCCCGTTCGGCGAGCGCGACGGTCGCAACCAGCTCACCGGCGGCGATCGCCGGCAGGTAACGCTGGTTGGCGTCCTCGTCGCCGAGCGCGACGAGCAGTCCGGTGGTCAGGGCGATCGTGGCGAAAAACGGCGAGGGCACCAACGCGCGCCCGAGTTCCTCGAAGACGATGGTCGTCTCCTGCGGGCCGTAGCCGGAGCCGCCGCAGGCTTCCGGCAGCCCGAGTCCGTGCAGGCCCAGCTGGCCGGCCATCTGGCGCCACAGCTCGACGTCGTAGCCGGTGTCGCTGTCGATGGCCCGCCGGACCGCGTCCCCGGGGCAGCGCTGTTGCAGAAAGCGGCGCACCGTGGCGCGCAGCTCGCCGTGTTCCTCGCTTACTACGTCCGGGATGAACACGTGTACCTCGAATGGTGATCAGTGCGTGCCGGTGCCGGCGGCGGCATCGCGAGCGGTCTGGTCGAACGGCACATCGCGGTTGGCGTGGCGCTCGCGGGGCAAGCCGAGCAGCCGCTCGGCGATCGTGTTCTTCTGGATCTCGGTGGTGCCGCCCGCGATGCCGGTCATGGGGAAAAACAGCAGATCGCGTGCCCAGCGCTCGCTGTCGAGATCGCCGGGCTCCCAGGCCAATACGTCCGGACCGCCGATGAAAATGGCGGCCTCGGCGCCGGCCCGGGCATTGCGGGCGATGCCGACCTTGCCCAGCGATCCCACCGGGCCCATCGCCAGCCCGGCGGAGGCAGCCGCTCTCATGCGGCGGCCCATGTAGTCCAGCAGCTGCTTGTCGATGTAGAGGTCGGCGAGGCGGGCGCGCACCGCGGGATCGGTGTCGACGCCGCGTGCCCGCGCGAGCGCGACCAGCTCGCCGAAATTGTCCGGGTCGAAAACATTGCCCGCGGTGGTCCCGGCGCTCAACGCGATGCGCTCATGCAGCAGCATCCGGTTCAGCACCGCCCAGCCGCCGTTGTACTCGCCGAGCAGGTTCCCCACCGGCACCCGAACGTCGTCGAGGAAGACCTCGTTGAAATGGGCGTCCCCGGTCATCTGGCGCAGCGGCCGGACGTCGACACCCGCGGTTGTCATGTCGACGATCACCATGGAAAGCCCCTGATATTTCGGCACTGTGCCGTCGGTGCGCACCAGCGCCGCGGCGTAGTCGGCGTCCGCGGCACCGGAGGTCCAGACTTTCTGGCCGTTGAGCACGAAGTCCTCGCCGTCGCGCGTCGCGCGGGTGCTGACGGCGCCGAGGTCCGAGCCGGCGCCCGGCTCGGACAGCAGCTGCGTCCACACCTCGTCGCCGCGCAGCATCGCAGGAATGTGCCGCCGCTTCTGCTCCTCGCTGCCCGCGTCGAGCAGCGTGGCCGCACAGATCCCGACGGTGACGGCGCTGGGAATCAAAGCCCAGGCGTAGGCCGCCGATTCCTCATTGAAGACGGTCTGGTACTCCGGCGGTAGTCCCCGTACTCCACCGGCCACGTCACATGCAGAATGCCCGCGTCGTAAGCCGCGGCGGTGGTGCGTTTGCGCTGCGCGTCGGTGTAGCTGGTCTCGGCATGCGGATCCACGTTGGCGCGAAACCATTCCCGCACCACGGCGCGGAACTGTTCGGGTGTCGCAATCCCGGGTTCGGCATCTGCGGCTGGCAACTCGGGCACGTCCACAAGCCTCTCAAGAGAACCGGTAGTTCGTCGAGACGACGTGACGTCGGCAATGACCTGCAGTGCTCAGAACGCCGAGCGATGCAGCCCGCCGTCGACCTCTATCCAGTCGCCGGTGATGTAACCGGCAGCATCGGAGCACAAATACACGATGAGAGAGGCGATCTCTGCAGCCTTGCCCATCCGCCCGGCCGGGATTCGCGCCTGGGAGAGCAGGAATTCCCGGCGTTGATCATCGGTGGTGACGCCAACGCTGTCGGCCAGGTAATTGAGGGAGTTCTCGGTCTCGATCCATCCGGGCGCAACGGTGTTGACCGTGATGCCGTAGCGAGCGTATTCGTCGGCCACCGTCTTGAGCAGCCCGATGGTCGATGGCCGGGTGGCGTTGGCAACCATGTGGTGGATACTGCCCGTCGGTTCTTTCGCTGTGGCAGAACCGATGTGGACATATCGGCCCCAGCCGGCTTCTTTCATGGCGGGCAGCACCGCATGCAGCAAATAGAACTGACTGATCGTGTAGGACTCGAACGACTCACGTAACGGCGCGGGGTCGGTGATATCGGAGAAGTCCCCGCTCCGCAGGTATTTGGTCTGGCCGATGACGATCAGCGGATCGCCGAGCTCCTCGCGCACCCGCTCGACCGCGGTCGCGACGCCTTCTTGCGAGGTGATATCGGCGGGGACGCTGATCGCCGTGCCCCCTCGGTGCCGAATCGCTGCGGCGGCGGCCTCGACGTCAGCGGCGGTGCGGGCCAGGATTCCGATCGGACAGCCCTCGTCGGCGAGCATCTTCGCCGCCTCGAAACCCATCCCCTTGCTGCCGCCGACGACCAGCGCGACGCGGCCTTTGATGCGGTAGTCCACAGCTAAAGTCTTCCGGTTGTCGGCCTAGTTGATTGTGGACCTCACCGTAGCAAAAGCAGATAAACATATTCCTGTTTTGTGGATCTGCGGCGGTTTCACCGATCCGGTGTCGGCTCAGCGTGTAGTTGTTGCGCGAGGTTCTTCAGGGCTTCCATCGCCACATTGACGGCCTCTTCGACTTCCCTGGTGCGGGAGCGATATTCGCCGTCATGTCCGCTGCGTGCCTCTAGGGCGGGGGCGATGAAGTGCCGGAACCGGCGCCGCACCGCCCTTTCTGTGCGGTCGAGCTCCTCGGCGGCCAGATATGTCTGCTCGACGAGGAAGTCGATGAGTTCGTCGAGCGGGACGTCGCTGCGGATCTCCCCGTTGCGCTGACCTTCCTCGAGCACCGGGCCCATCACACCGACGGCGGCCTGGTGGACCCGCGGATCGTGCACCGAGGCCGCATGCCGCGAAATCAGCACCTGGATGGCGGAATCGGTCGGTAGCTCGCGTGCGGTGTAGATCAGCGCCGCCTCGATCTTCGCGAACGCGCCGGTCTTCGTCTGCATCAACTGGTGCACCGCGTCGATGTGGCGCTGCGCTCGAAGCAGCGCCACCTGAACTACAACCTCGGAGACGCTGCCCAATTGCCGAAACGCGGTGGCGCGAGACACCCCGGCTCGTTTGGCGACTGCTTCCATTTGGACCGCGTCGATGCCATGCGCTGCGATCAGCGCGTCGGCGGCGCGGATCAGCCGGGACCTCACCGTGCCGTCGTCAGCACTGCCGATGCTGACGACATTCATGTGATCGCGCCGGCGAGTTTCAATTCGATGAGTCGCTCGTCGTCGATACCGAGTTCGCGCAGTACGTCATCGGTGTGTTCGGCGAATTGCGGCGCCCGTGTCAACGAGGGCTTCGCCTCGTCGAACTTGACCGGGTTGGCCACCAGCCTGCGGGGTTGCCCCTCGGCGTCGATGACATCGACGATGCGCCCGTTGGCGTTCAAAGCGTCGTCGTTGCCGACGTCCCACGGATCCTGTACCGGCGCCCACTGTCCGCTGGTCGGCTTCAGCAGCCGCACGCACTCGTCGAATGTCCGGCGGGCGAATGCTTCCCGCACGATCGCATATGCCGCGTCGGCGTTCTCGGCCAAAGCCTCCAGCGATTCGAACCTCGGATCGTGCGCGAACTCATCGCATCCCATCAGTCGGCAGACCTCGGGCCAGTAGCGGGTGGGCTGCAGCATCGACAGCTGGATGAAACGCCCGTCGGCCGTGCGGTAGTTGCCTGTCAACGGGTTACCCGGCGCCTGGGTCTTGCGATCGATTTTCGGCAGCGGTCCGCCGGCCAGGAGCGCCAGGTTCACGCTGAACTGGGTGGCCCAGGCGCCGACGGCCAGCAGCGACACGTCTATCACCGACGGTTCGCCGGTTGCCCGGCGACCGTAGAGGGCGGCGGCGACGCCGCCCGCGATGGCCAGCCCGCCTATGTTGTCCCCGTAGGCGCCCGCGGGCATGAACGCGACTTGCTCAGTGTCACACGGCGTCACGCCGTCGGCGCTGCCGCCGCGCGCCCAGAACGCGGTCGCGTCGTAGGCGCCGGTGTCGCGGTCGGGGCCCTGGCTTCCGAATCCGCTGCCGGCCACATAGATGATGTCGGGATTGATCCGGCGGACATCGTCGAGGTCGATGTGCAGCTTGGCGCGCGCGGTCGGCAGGTAGTTCGTCAAGAAGACGTCGCTTCGGCGGATCAGCTCGTCGAGGACCGGTCGCGACTCGGCGACGGCCAGACCCAGTCCGACGCTGCGTTTGCCCCGGTTGGGTGCTTCCATGATCGGCGCAAACGACGATCCGGGCACGGTGGTGGCGCGTCCCAAGACGTTGATCAGGCCGCGTTGCGCATCGCCGGTGACCGGGTTTTCGATCTTGATCACGTCTGCGCCCCAGTCCGCCAGCACGGCGCCGGCCGCGGGAACGAAAGTGAACTGGGCGACCTCCAAAACACGCACCCCGTCCAACGGTCGATGCATTACGCCTCCCACTCCAGCGGCAATGACTCCAAACCCAACTGGCTGCCGGTCTCTAACAGCTCGGCGCCGGCTGCGACGCGATAGTGCGGAATCCGCTTGTGCCACTCTTCGAGCGCGATTTTCAGCTCGCGGCGGGCCAGATGCGATCCCAAACAGCGGTGTGGGCCGGCGCCAAAGCCGATGTGGTTGTTCGGCTTGCGGGTGATGTCGACTGTCGTGGCGTTGGGGAATGCGGCATCGTCGCGGGTCGCGGCGTTCAGCGGAATGTTCACCATGTCGCCGGCCTTCATCGGGCAGCCTTGTAGCTCAACGTCTTTCATGACCTTGCGAGCCGGTATCACGATCGCGTAGGCGCGCAGGAACTCCTCGACCGCGGTGGGGATGATCGTCGGGTCGGTGACGATGCGGTTGCGGTCGTCGTCCTTGCGGGCCAGGTGCAAAAAGATCCAGCCCAGCGTGACCGACACCGTGTCGAGCCCCGCCATGAACATCAGCAGGCAAAACGACAGCAGGTCGGCGTCGGAGACCGGTTCGCCGTCGATCTGGTAGGTCAGGGCCTTGCTGACGATGTCGTTGCGCGGATGGGCGCGGCGTTCGGCGATGACACTGTTAAAGCGGCCCATCACGGCCATCATCGCGGCGAGCTGCTTTTGCATGCCGGCCTCGTCGCCGGCCCCGGCGTGCAGGATGTCGTGCTCCCACTGGAGAAACTGGTCGAGTTCGTCGACGGGCAGGCCCATCAGTTCCAAGAAGATGGTGGTCGGGAACCGCTGCGCGAAATCGGCCATGAAGTCGCACGACTCTCGCTGAGCGACCGCGTCGATCAGTTCGATCGCCCGGGCGCGCACGGTGCCCTCCAGCCGCTCAACGGCCATGGGGGAAAACAGCGGACCGAGTTGGTGGCGCCACTGCTTGTGCTCATTGCCGTCGAGCATCTCGGGGATCCACTTGTACGGCGGGTCGGGGTCGTAGGCGACGACCACGCTGCTGGAGAACACTTCGGGGTTTTGCAGGACCTGCAGGATGCCCTGGTAGTTGCACACCGTCCAAAAGCCGGGACCGAACTCGTTGCGGTACCAGGGGAATTGGGCACGCAGCTCGTCGTAGGTCTTGAACCACGTGCCCGCGGGCTTGGTCTGCATGTAGTCGAATGTCACGACCGGGCAGTTCCGCTGTTCCGTCGCCGTCACGCCAACCTCCGATGCGATTGATAAAGCCCTGCGACTCATATTTGAGACTTGATCGCATGAGAGTATCACCAACAACGGTTTCGGGGGAGACCCGGATCACACTGCGTCGGCGGTCATTCCATGATGTCGCGCACCTTGGCCTTCTCCAGGCCCTTGAGCAGCGCGGCGGCGGCGTTCTCCATGTGTCGGCGCCAATGCGCTTCGGCTCCCGCGCCGTCACGCTTGACGACGAGTCCGAGAAGCCGGCGATACGACCGCAGCAACCTGTCGTACTCGGCCTTCGGTACCGCGTTGTCGGTGCCGCGGATGGCCGTGGCGGTGTGGCGTTCGGAAATCTCGTGCAGCATCCCGGCGATCATGGCCAGGGTCGTGTTGCCCGACAACTGCACCAATCTGACATGCAGGTCGGCCGACGCCCGCGCAAGCTCACCGTTTTTGCGCGCGGCGGGAATCTCGCCGACCAGCCGTTCGAGCTCCTGATGCGCTGCCTTGGTACCGTTTTCGGCCACCAGCCTCGCGGCGAGCGGCTCGATTGCAATACGCGCGGTCATGACGTCGGCCAATGTCGCCCCGGACAGTTCGAGCAACAACGCGGCCGGCCGGGCGACGATCTCCGGTCCCGGGATACGAACCCTGGCACCGGTACGCGAGCCACGCCGAACTTCAACAAGGCGTTGCGATTCGAGCACGCGCACCGCTTCCCGCAACGTCGGCCTGCTGACCCCGAACTGCGCCATCAGCTCGGCCTCGCGAGGCAGGAAGTCCCCATCGCCGAGTTCTCCGTCGACGATCATCCGGCGAAGCCTGTTGGCCACCAACTCGGCGGTCTTGGGCGAGCGCACCGCCGGCACCAAGGGGTCCTGGGGAGATGTCAACGAGAAAGTTTCAGGTCCGGCCATCGCGGCCTCCTATCGCGTGAGCCAACACAGCCAACCGACTACACAATCTAGATCGCTGCGCCGGGCGCCAACGAGGCCGAGTCACGCGAACTCACCGGCGAACGCGATGGCGGCGGCGTCGTAGTGCAAGCGGCGGCGCGTGCCGACCAAGAAACTCGGCGGTGCCAGAAAGGCGGTGTCGGGCAAGTGTTTGCGGGCGCGCAGCATCTCGTGGGCCTGCGCGGCGTCGCCACAGACCGCGATCGACCAGAGCATGTCGTCGGTGACGTGGTCACCGATTTGGTCCGGTCGGCCGCTGCCGAACGCAGCGCGGATGGCGGCCACCTGGTCCTGCCAACCGTGCAGCTCCACCAGCGGATCGTAGGTGCGCACGGTCAGATAGAACGCGATCTGCATGCGGGCATCTCGGATCGCCCGAACAGGATCGGCGTCGTTGATCGCGGTGATCAACCACCCCCAGCGGTGCAAGGCGGCGGGATCGCGACCACTGTCCGCACACCCTGTGGCCAGCGCGGGCTCGGCGGTCTCGGTCCACCACCGATCGGTGAACAGGCCGTGGCCCAGCACACCATCGGCCACCCGGCCCGCAGTGCGCAGCATGATCCGATTGAACGCACCGATCAGGATCGGCACATCGAGCCGACCCAACACAGGAGCCCTGATATCGGCGTCGACGGTGTAAAACCTGCCGCTGTAGCGGACTGCTTCGCCGTTTTCGGCCTGCAGGTAGGCCCTGATCGCCTCGACCAATTCCGCCATCCGCGCCGCCGGATGATCGGCGCAAGCAGCGAACCAATCCCGATTCATGCGCGGGGTGCCAGAACCAAGACCGAGAAACACCCGCCCCGGAGCCCATTTCGACAGATGGCGCACGGCGGAGGCATGAACGAACGGGGAGCGGGCGAACGCATACGCGACACCCGGCCCCACCATCGCCGCCGACGTGCGCAGGGCCATTTCGGCACTGGTCACATACGCGTTGGCGTCACTGAATTCGCCGGCGCAGAAAGCGCGCGCCCCCGACGCCTCGGCCCGGGCCGCACACTCGGCGCCGGGCCACGGCAGCCCCCATTTCATCGGGGCACCCCTTGCCGAATCGTCTGCGCTGCGCCACACTGTCTCCACATAAATAACTTAGTTTACCTTGTGGGAGTTCGATGGGCTACGTGTGGGCTACACCTCCGACGCCACCGGCGCTGCTGGATCCGTCGGGAGCCTGGTTCTTCAACTGGGTAATCCCGGTGGCCGGCAGCGTGGTAATCGCACTGGCGGTCTACGACTCGATCCGGCGGCGCCGCCTGACATGGGGCTTTCTCTTTCTGTTCAACAGCATGCTCGTGTATTGGATGGAGACCATCGGTGACTGGGGCCAAGAGCTGATCTACAGCCCCACGTTCTGGACGCACCATGCCCTGGAGTGGCTACCGCTGAAGACACCCAACGACCCGGTCTTCATGCCGTTCGCTTATGCGGTGTATTGGACGGTACACGCGGTCGTGGTGCTGTGGCTCGGCCAGCTGCTGGCCCGCCGGTTCGGCTGGAGCATGCTCAAAGCGGTTGCCATCTTGGCGATTCCGGTCAATTACGGATGGGATCTTCTCGTCGAGGGCACCGCCGCGGCGATGGGATGGTGGACCTACGACCCGGGAATGGGCCCCGTGCTGACATTCGGCAATGGGGGCCGGTTCACGCTGCTGTGGACAGTCGGGCTGATGTGCTTCTGGCCCAACCTGATCGCCTACTGGGCTGGAAAGCCACCGGTGCGCGGCTTGAATCACTTCGAGCGCTTTTTCGCCCTGGACCGGTTCACCAGGCCAAAATCCCCTGCCGTCGAAGGCGTGTCGGGAGCCGAGCCGCCGCCGCCGAGCGCGAGTACGACCGTGGCCACGCTCGCTCGGCAGGGGCAGCGCAGCAAGCAGCAGCAATACGATGATCTGCTCGACTACGAGGTGATCATCCCGCGGTGGAAGTTCGAATTGGCCCGGTTCGGAGCGTGGTTCGTGGTCTTTCAGATCAGCTTTTTCGTGTTGCTCGACGTCCCGTTGGTGGTGATGCGGGTGGTCACCGGCAATGACAGCATCTACGTTCCATGAACTCGGGGGAGAAAAGCCAATGACCTACCTGCCACCGTCCGATCGCGACGACCTGATCAAGGAGACGGCGCGGCTGATCGGTGCCTGCATCACCGGCATTGTGCTGCTGGGCATCGTCGTGTACTTCTGCACGGTCTGAGATCAACGCCCTCACCGGATGCGCGGCGCGCGCTTGTGGGTCCGCGCGTCGACGCGTGTCCCGCCGAGATTGCCGAGTTGGGTGTAGGAAAGGCCGCGCTGCTGGGCGAGACTCGGCGCAAGGTCGCGGGCCTCCCACAGCGCACGCACGGTGCCCTGAATGCCTTCTGGCCGCCGCGCGGCAATCTCAGCGGCCAACTGGCCGGCACGCGCCCGCAGCTCGTCATCGGGCACCACCTCGGTGACTAGGCCTATCCGAAGCGCGGTCTGCGCTACCAGCCGCTCCTCACTGCCGAGCAGCGCCCAGCGCAGCACCTCGCCGTAGGGCACGCCAAGAGCCAGCATGCCGATGGGCTCCAGTGCCGACACCACACCGATATTGGCGTGCGGATCGAAAAACGTTGTTGTCTCGGCGCAGATCGCAAAATCGCACTCATTGACGAAGTACATGGCGCCGCCGGCCACCATGCCGTGCAACGCCGCGATGACCGGCTTCCAGACCTTGTGCGCCTTCGGGCCGAGCGTGGTGCCGGGGTCCTGCTGGTCGACGAACGGCTTGTGCTCCCACCACGTCCCCTCCGACACGTCGATTCCCGTGCAGAACGCGCGCTCGCCGTTGCCGCGCAGCACCGCGACCCGGATGTCGCCGTCGTCGCGTACCTGCTGCCACACCGTGGTGATCTCGCGGGCCATCTGCTCGTTGAAGCTGTTGAGCCGTTCCGGCCGGTTCAGTGTCACGGTCGCAACGTGGTTTTCGACCTCGAATTCGATCGTCTGGAAGGTTGTCACGTGTCTAACGTAGTGCACTAACTGCGGCTTGGGTAGCCAGCTCCTGCTACTGCGTGGATCGCGTCGCAGACGGGCGTGCGACGAACAACCGAGCACAGCCATGCCACTCAACTGGACATCGGCCGCCATAAGATTGGACTTGTGGGTTCACACCACTGTGGGTATCCACGCCGCGATGCGGTCCCATAGCTGGGCGCGGTGGCTGCCGAAGTTGTGACAGTGTCCCGACTTCGGCACCAGATACAGCGTTACGTCAGATGAGCCCGTGTAGTTGGCCGGTTCGGCGTACGGGTTGGGTGACACGTCGATGGCCGCTCCGAACGCCAGGAATACCGGCACATCCAGCTGCGGTGTGTACTTCTCGACGAAGCCTGGCGTAGTGACTTCTGCCGCGGCGCGTACCGGAACTCGGCTCTCGACGGCGGTGTCAGCGTCGATGACCTGTTGTGGTACCTCGCCCGCGTAGAACATGTCGGCCAGAAACGTTCGCGGACCGATCATATGGCTGTCGTCGGGGCTGACGCCGGCCAATTGGCAGACGTTCACGATGTTCTGTTGAAGCCGGGTCTCGAGATCGTCGGCGTCGGCGTCGTGCTCGTAGACGTGAGTGATCTGGACTGCGTAGCCCAGCAGCGCGACGGCGTCGTAGACCTGATGTCGTGCCTGCACCATCGTCGTGAGGCAAGAGCCCATGGAGTGGCCAACGCCGATGACCGGCAAGCTCACTGCAGGCAGACCGTCTGCCAAAGTGCCCGCCACGGATTTGGCGCGGATCTGCCGGAGCACCTCGGCGTCGCCGGTGGCAAGCATGTCCAGGCCGAGCGGACCTGAGTCGACCGGGTCGGTGCTCTCGCCCACACCCAAGTGGTCGACCGCGATCACGATGTAGCCTGCCTCGGCCATGTGTTCGCCGAAGCTGTAGCCGGGATGCCCTGGAATCTGCATGTGCCAGTAGTGCTTGTCGTACACGCCGCCCGCGAGGCACACCAAAATCGCCGGCGCCTCCGAGGGGCGTACTGGCAGGAACGTCCACGCCGCCTGGGTGAGCTCTTCTTCGCTTCCGATGGCGGCAGAGACGTCGAAGGACAACCGCAGGGGCATTGTTTCTCCGGTGGTTTCTCGGGGCATCAGACGGTATGCAACATGGGCGTCAGCGCCGCGGCGTCGGCGATGCTGCGCAACAGATCGTTGAGGTGAGTGCAGGTGGACGTGCCCGATAGTTCGCGGCGGACACGAAAATGCAACTCGCCCAATTTCATCCCCGTGATGCGGGTCGCGCTGGCGACGGCGCCGGGGCATTCCTGCCACGGCAGCACTCTGGGGACCGCCGCCGAACGCACGATGGTGTCAGTCTCGGGATCGACCGACGCTTCCAGTGTGTACTCGTGGATGATGGTTTGCGTGCCGTCGGCGCGGACGTAGGTGTCGCGAAACATCGCGTCGATCAACACTTCTCGGTTCTTCTGGCTTCGGTACACGTCGAGGCGGCGCCGCCGCCGCATACCGAGGACCGGCAGCGTCGCCATGTCATGCCAGGCGAGGGGATCGGCCGGGTCCTCGAGATCGGGGGCCGCCGGCCCGGTCACCACGGCGGGGTCGCCGGCTTCGAACGACGTCATCAACAGGCCGCCGGTTACAAAGCCGGCGCACTGATAGGCGACCGGTAGATAACCGGACTTCGATACGTTACCCAGTGCGCCGGAGGCCGACAGCGCATGCCCGGAAATCAATGTCGCGACTGGGACGTCGTCAAGCAGGGTGTAGCGCAGATCGCGTCGCAGCCGCAGCTGCGGCGCCGCCTTGTCGACCGCGGCTCGAAAGCCCCGCATCGCCGGGGCGCCGACCAGCCGCATGCCGGGAACGGCCGGCGCGACCTCGATGTGCTGGATGACCCGCGGGATCATCTCGACGGTCGCCTGCATCCAGGCCTGGCCGATCTCGGTTGCGGTTCCGTCGCGGGCTGTCTTGAGGTCGCGTGCCCGACCCAGTAGGTACACCGGGTCCAGTGAGCCGGGGTCGCGCGTCATGTCGATGGAGCTGGTGCGCCGGACCGAGCCGGGGAGCCGCGGTGGCGTTCCCCGCGTCGGTTCGTGAATGCCGTGCAGGGGATGAAGCCCGAAACCCGGTGTGCCCAAATCCGTGCGGGTCGTGTCGGAAGTCGAAGTGGTCACGGGTTTTTGCGTCCTTTGCTATCGCACCGCGAAGCCGGCGTCCAGCGGCCAGGCGGTGCCGGTGATGAATCTGGCTTCGTCGGAAACCAGCCAGGCAACGGCACCGGCGACATCTTCGGGTTGCAGAATCTGTATCGGTAGCACGTTCTGCATGGCCGAGAGCGCCTCGTCATTGGCTTCGAACAGCTTGGCCATCGTCTCGTTCATCACCATGCCGGTCGCCACCCCTGTCGGGTGGATGGTGTTGACGCGAATCGAATGTGGCCCAAGGTGGTTGGCCCACACCTGCATCAATGCGACCAGCCCCCGTTTGGCGGCGGCATACGCCTGCCCACCCGCCCGGTCGGTGCCGGTGGCCTTCAAACCGGCGCTGGAGCTGGTGATCACGATCGATCCGCCCCGGCCGCCCCCTATCAGGGTAGGGATCGCTGCCTCGACGGTGTTCCACACGCCGATCAGGTTCACGTCGATGATGTCCCGGAAGATCTGGCGTCGATTCGGTCCCTCGCTGAGCCGGACGATCCCGGCGTTGGCCACCACGATGTCCAGACGGCCGAGTTCGGCTACGCCTGCGCGGACAATGGCGTCGACGGCGTCCGCGTCGCGAACATCGGCCTGGCGGGCCACGATTCGCCGGCCCTGATCCTCGACGAGCTTGACGGTCTGCTCGAGGTCTGCCGGTGTCGCGTTGGGGTAGTCCATCGAGTCGATCTCGGCGCAGATGTCGAGGGCGATGATGTCGGCGCCGTCGCCGGCGAGGCGCACGGCATGCGCGCGGCCCTGCCCTCGGGCACCGCCGGTGATGAAGGCGACCTTGCCGTCCAGATTTCCCACGAGATCTCCTTCGATGGGTTGGTGGTGTCAGGAAAGCGCACTGCCGGTATGAAGGCGCGCCAATCTCAGCCCGTCTTGGGGGTCGTCGACCTCGACGCTCCAATTGCCGCATGAGCACGAGGCGCGGAAATGCCCGTTTGCGGGCAGAATCGATTGACCGTCGCATGATCCACCGGTGTTGGCGATGCTGGTGAGAAACTCCAGGGGCTTTTCGTGCCAAGCGCTCTCGTCGTCGGTCATGGAACCTCACTCTCATGGGGTGTCCGCGGTCGGAACACCGGAAGCATCCAGCCGTCGGTGATCGGGGAGAAGTCAACGCGCACAGTCATGCCGATCGTCACGTCACTCGGCGCGATGCCGACGATGTTGCTGACCAGCCGTGCACCGGGCGCATCGGGCAGATCGACCACGGCGGGTACCAACGTCAGGTCGGGCAGGCCGGGGATTCCGTGCACGACCGCAAAGCTGTATACGGTTGCCTGACCACTCAATTGGACCCAGGTGACGGCGGTGGACTGGCAAGCCGGGCAGAACGGTGTGGGGGGCAGCCGGAAGGTGCCACAGTCGGTGCAGCGGGGAGCGACGAGCCGCCGTTGTTGGGCTGCCTGCCAGAACGGTTCGGTGTGTTTGTTGACGGCGATGCGGACGTGCTGGCCGGGCAGGGTGGTGGCCGGCGTCGCCAGCGGGGCGCTCATGCCGCGCGTCCCAGGATCAAGCCGCTGACCGGGAGACTGGCCGGCCCGCCGGTGACCAACGCAAGCTCTGCGCCGGGCACCTGGTTGATGGCGGTGCCGCGCATCTGCTCGACTCCTTCCATGATGTGGGTCATGCCGATGATGTAGGCCTCCGACAGTTGGCCGCCGTGGGTGTTGACCGGAATGGAGCCGCCGTCATAGCGGATCGCCCCACTCTCGACGAATGCACCGCCTTCGCCTTTGTCGCAAAAGCCGTAATCTTCGAGCTGCATCAGCACCATCGGGGTGAAGTGGTCGTAGAGCAGCGCCACGTCGATGTCGGTGGCGGTGATCCCGGCCTGCCGGTAGAGCCGTTCGGCGATCGGCTTGTTACCGGCGGAGGCGAAGTACTCGTCGGGCATGCCCATCCAGGCGAATGCGCGTCCCCAGTCCCGCACCCCACCGTGGGCGGCGGCGACCACCGGGACCGGCGGCCGGCGAAGGTCGCGGGCCCGCTCCATGCTGGTGGTGATGACCGCGACCGCGCCGTCGGTCTCCTGGCAGAAGTCGTAGAGACACAACGGTTCTGCGATCATCCGCGCGTTGAAGTAGTCCTCCAGGGTGAGGGGTTCTCGGTGGATCGCCTTGGGCCGGTTCATCGCATTGGCCCGGGTGGAGATCGCTATCTCGGCGAACGCCTCGCGACGGGTGCCGTAGAGATGCATGTGCCTGCGCGCCAGCACCGACATGAGCTGTCCCGGACCGAACAGGCCTGAGGGCTGAAGGAACGAGTTGAGCGGGTCGGGCTCCATCGCCGAAAACACTGATCCCAGGCGCTGTTTGGACTGCTGCAGGGCCATCACGGTGACCATCACTGACGCGTCGCCGGCGACAATGGCCGCCCTGGCTAGGCCGATCGCGCCGGCTGAACCACCGCCGCCCGAAGTCAGCGCCGCGCTGAAGCGGACCTCCGGAATGCCGAGCGTTTCCATGAATTCGCCGGTGTCCATTTTCTCGGTGTAACCGGCGGTGGCCCCCGAGTAGTAGGCGAAACCGTCAATGTCAGCGACGCAGAGTCCGGCGTCTTCGCACGCGGCGAGGATCGCCTCGCCGGCGAGTTCGGTGGTGGTTTTCGGCAGCGACCCGCCGCGTTTGTAGTACGGCGTCGCGCCGACGCCGACGATGGCGACGTCACGCAGGCCGTTCGAATTGGACACCGGCTCAGATGCTTTCGGCCCGGACAGGCGGGACATCGGGGAACAGTTCGAAGAAGGTGCCCTGGGTGATGCGCAGCCGTGTCTGGTCGCTGACGCCGTCGAAAAGCGTCTTGAGCGTGTCCTGGGTGTGGCCGAACGTGCCTTCCATGTGCGGATAGTCGCTGCCGAACATGACGTTGCGGTAGCCCATGTGGTCGAAGGCCTGCACGGCGGTCTCGTCATGCTGGAACGACGCGTACACCTGGTTGAAGAGGATCTCCTTGGGGCTGCGGCTGAGCTTCGGCCGCACCGCCATGCGGTGTTGGCGATACCCCTCGAGCAGTCGGTCACCGAGGAACGGAACCCACGTCGCGCCGCCCTCGGAGATCAGCACTTTCAGATCCGGATGGCGGTCCAGCGCGCCGGAGGCGACCATCTTCATCGCTGCCCGCTGACCGGAGAACGTCGTCTCGGCGTAGTTCATGATCGCGCCGCCCGGCCCGCGGTAGACCAGACCCATACCGCCCGACGCGCCGCCTACGGTCATGTCGACCGGGTCGGTGCCGATGTGGAAGGCCAGCACCATTCCGGCCTCTTCGGCGGCTGCCCACAACGGTTCCCAGTCATCGCGGTGCCAGTCCGGTGCGCTGGGATGAGGTGTGGTCGGCAAGAAGACCGCTTTGAATCCCTTGTCTGCGGCCCAGCGCAGCTCTTCGACCGCGTCGTCGACGACCAGGGTCGAGATCTGGGCGGTGACCACATAACGGGGCGACACCGCAACGATCTCCTCCAGCGCCCATTCATTACTGGCCCGCATGCACGCCTTGAGTAACTCCGGTGTGCGGAATGTGGAGGCCCACATGCCCAGCGACGGGAAGATCACTTCGCCCCAGACGCCTTCCTTGTCGAGGTCGGCCAGCCGGGCCCTTGCGTCGCGACTCCCTTGTGGCCCCATACTCGCCTCGGCGAAGGCCTGCATCGCCGAGGACGGCAGTTTGCGACGGAAGATCTGGCCATCGACGTAGACGGTTTCGTACTCGCCGTCGGGATCCTTCTCCGCTCGCGGGCACAACTCGGCCAACCGCTGAGGCAACCTGGACTGCCACAGATCGTCGGGCTCCAGGAAGTGTGAGTCGCCGGAGTTCGTCCACATTTTCGCCATCGCTCCTCCAACCGACGTTTCGCAAGCAGGTGGTCGGTCCAACGCCCGGTGCGAAAAACCGATTTTCACGAAGGTTATGGCTGCCGTGCCTGGTATGTCAACTGCCCAGCGCACGGAATCCGTGCTGGTCTACCTTAGATCGATGCGATAGCATGCGATTCACGTCACAAATACGCCAGGCTGCGGTTGAGTTCGAAAAACCGATTTTCAGGGAGTGCGCATCTGATGTCTGCCTCGATCAACGGTCAGGACGGTTCTAGTTCGGTGGCGCCGCTGGCCGGCATCCGCATCGTCGACCTGTCCACCACGCCGGCCGGCGCGATCTGCACCCAGTTTCTGGCCGATGCGGGGGCGGATGTCCTGATGCTTGAAGCGCCCGGAGGTGCTCCGGTGCGCTCGCTTCGCGGGTGGCCTGCGCTCGGGCGCGGCAAGCGCAGCCGGGTACTCGACCTGAAGAGCGCGGCCGGCGCCGCTGAATTCAACGATGTGCTTGCAGCCGCCGACGTCCTGGTGACCACATTCAGCCCGGCCGGGCTCGCCGAACTCGGTATCGACTCCGAGGCGCTGGCGGCTCGTCACCCGCAGCTGGTCATCGCTCACATCACCGGATGGGGTCGCAGCGGCCCGTGGCGGGATCTGAAGGGCTATGAGGGGCTCGTCCTCGCCAAGACCGGGCTTTTCCACGCGGTGCGCCGGATGGCCAATCCGCCCCGGCCTACCTATGTCACCGCGCCGTACGCCAGCTTCGCCGCGGGCCACATCGCCGTACACGGCATCCTGGCCGCGCTGCATGAGCGCGACCGCAGCGGGCTCGGCCAAATCGTCGACGCCGACCTCGTGCGTGGCGTGTATGCGATCGATGCGTGGAATTGGTTCGGGGAACTGGTCGGCATCCGGTGGCCGGAGGCCTACAACACCGTGGAGGCCTGGACGCCGGAAGGCACTCCGCAGAGCCCGATGCTGCTTGCGCTGCTGGCCGCGCCCACGAAGGACGGGCACTGGCTGCAGTTCGCCCAGGTGTCGCCGCACCTGTTCGCCGCGATGCTCACGGAGTTCGGGTTGATGGAGCTGCTATCGGATCCGAAGTGGAAAGGCTTTCCCGCACTTGCGGATCCGGCGCTCTACACCGAGTTATGGTCGATCATGCTGTCGAAGGTCGGTGAGCGCACGCTGGCCGAATGGCAGCAGTGTTTCGACGCCAACCCCAACCTGTGTGCCGAGTTGTTCCGGTCCGGCCCCGAGGTGTTCGAGCATCCGCAACTGATTCACGACCGGCGTTGCACCGTCGTCGAAGATCCGCACGTCGGGCCGGTACGCCAGCCCACCACGCTCATCCATACCCCGCAGGGTCCACTGTGCCGGCCGTCGCCTGCCCCCCGGCTCGGCGATACCGAAGGCGGGTGGTCGTCGAAGCCCCTACCTGCCAAGCCAAGTAGTGACCCAGGTTCGGCGCCGGCGCTTGCAGGCATCACGATCCTGGAATTCGGCGAGATGTTCGCCGCGCCGTATGCCTCGAGTGTGCTGGCCGACCTCGGCGCCCGGGTCATCAAATTCGAGGCCATGAACGGCGACAACATCCGGAACCTGCTGCCGTTCCCGGAGGCGGCAGGCGCGAAGGTGATGCAGGGCAAGCAAAGCATTCAGGTCGATCTACACACCGATGAGGGACGCGCGGTGGCCCACAAACTCGTCGCATCGGCTGACGTCGTGCTGCAGTCCATGCGGGCCGGCGCCGCCGACCGGCTGGGAATCGGCGCACAGGCGCTGCACGCGATCAACCCCGACCTGATCTATGTGTCGGCGCCCGGCTACGGCGTTGAGGGACCCTACGGGGCTCGGCCGGCGTATGCACCCAGCATCGCGGCCGCCGGCGGGGTGGCGCTGACCAACACGCCGGACGCCGCGTGCGTGACGTCATGCCTGGACGAGGTCATGCATCACGCTCCGCGGGTGGTGTCCGCGGGAACAGCGCCGGAGTTGCAAAGTGATGGCTTGGCAGCTCTGGCCGTCGCGTCGGCGATCCTCACCGCGATCGTGGGTCGCAACCGCGGCCGGCCGGTCAACGACGTGCGCACCTCGATGCTGGCCACGGTCACCCACGTGCTCACCGATTGGGTGGTCGATTATCCGGATGCTCCTGGGCCTTTGGTTCCGAAACACGACAGCACTGGGCTCTCGGCGCTCTACCGGATCTATGACGCCAGCCAGGGCCATCTCTTCCTGGCGGCGCCACAACCGAAGGAGTGGCAGCGGCTGATCGAGGCGCTCAGTGAGTTCACCGATCTTCGTGGTGACGACCGGTTCTCGACGCCGCAGGGCCGGCGCGCGTCCGATGACGACCTCGCCCGCCGTTTGCAGTCGGTCTTTTGCAAAGAACCGGCCGCGTTCTGGGAAGGCCACCTCGGTGCGGCCGGCGTCGGCTGCGTGGAGCTCTACGAGGGGCCGCCGGCACGCCTTATTCAGACCGATCCGGGGCTGGCGGCCGAATACACCGCCGAAGCGGTCAGTCCCGTCTTCGATGAGCACCTGCGCTTCTCTGCGTTGGTGGCGATGAGCAGGTCGGCGACCATGACACCCGGCGGATGCCTTGCCGGTCAGCACACCGCCGAGGTGCTGGCCGAGTTCGGTTACGATGACGCGACGATCGCCAAATGGCAGGATGCCGGTGTAATCCATTGTGGCTGAAACAAAAACCATCAACCGTTCGTCGGAGCGGCGGCGCATCATCGACGCGGCATACCGGTGCCTGGACCGCAACTCGGGTTCTTCGGCGTCCATCACCGAGATCCTCGACGAGGCGGGGCTGGGCACCAGGGCCTTCTACCGCAACTTCAGCACCAAAAACGATCTGTTGCTGGAAATGTTCCGGCGCGACCGTGAAGCGGTGCTCGCGCAACTGCGCGAAATCGTCGCGGCCGCAGACACTCCCATCGACGCGCTACGGCTGTGGATGACGCACATGTTCGGCATCGTGTCCGACCCGCGCAGACGTAAGCGGATGGCCACCTTCTACTCCGAGGAAATGCAGCGAACACCCGGCTACTCGCGCGAGCTCGAGATCTTCGAGACCGCGCAAGAGGCCGCGATCGCCACCATCCTGCACCGCGGACGAGCCGACGGCACCTTCACCGCCTGTACACCCGAGGCGGACGCGAGGTCGATACGAGCCGCGTTCGAGGCCGCATTCATCGACCACTTCCAGCACAAGTCGACAACCGATGCAACCGAGGACATCGAGCAGCTTTTAGGGTTCGTACTACGGGGCGTGGGCGCACCACCCGCCGCTAAATAGACATACAGTTGTATGTATCGGTCGCGCCGTGTCACACTACTGACCTGGCCACAGAGTTTTCAAGGACGCTGATGACCGTGGAACACCATTGCGAAGCTTCACTTCTGTCAGACGACATTTCGCGGGATCGATCGCCATGGTGAATTGGTGGCGCAGCGATACGGCGAGCCGAACCGGTGGGCGGGGGCGGATGTGAGCGGGCGCAGGCACGCCTTGCGAACTCGGGTAAGTGAAATGCTCGGAATCGATTACCCCATCTTGCAAGCCCCGATGGGCTACATCGCCCGGGCGCAACTGGCCGCCGCGGTATCCCAAGCCGGTGGTATGGGAATCATCGAGACGTCGTCGGGCGACCTGCCGGCAATTCGCGAGGAGATTGTCAAGCTGAAAGACGCGACCGACAAGCCGTTCGGTCTCAACATCGCGCTGTTGCACCATGCGAACTCCGAACTGATGGAATTGGTCGCCGAGCACCGCATCCGCTTCGTCACCACGTCCGCGGGGGATCCGACCGTCTTAACGCAAGATCTGCACTCGATGGGGGTTACCGTCTTTCACGTCGTGCCCAGCCTGAAGGGGGCGCTCAAAGCGGCCGCCGCCGGGGTCGACGGCCTGGTGGTGGAAGGCAACGAGGGTGGCGGCTTCAAGACCTGGGAGGGCGCAGCCACGATGGTCTTGCTGCCGCTTGTCGCCAGTAAGGTAGCGCTTCCGATTGTTGCCGCCGGCGGCATCACAGACGGCCGCTCGATGGCGGCGGCGTTTGCCCTTGGCGCAGAGGGGGTCCAGATGGGCACCCGGATGCTGTCGTCGGCCGAGTCGCCGGTGCACCAGAATTACAAGCAGCTCGTGGTCAACGCGGCCGAGACCGATACGCTGCTGCTCAACCGGGAGTCCAGGCCCTCGTTTCGAGTCCTGCGGACACCCGTGGCCGAACAGCTCGCACAGCGCGCCCGCGTGACATTGGCCGACGCGGGTGACCTTCTGGACCTCTATTTTGGCGGGCGACTCGAGCACGGTCTGGCTTTCGGCGGACAAGTCGCCGGACGCATTGACACCGTGAAGCCCGTGGCGCAGATCATCGCGGAGATGATACGCGAATTCGCCGCTGTGCTAACGGATCTCACCGACCGCTTCGTCGCCGGCTCCCAGGGCCCTGCTGCTGAACCGGCACCGTAACGCGGCGAGCGGACAGTCGCTCTCGCGCAGGCCCTACAGCCGACTTTGGGGCCTGCCGGCCTGTCAGCGACTCGCGGCACCGGCCAGAGCGGCGCGGCTCGACCACTCCGCTATGAGCTCGTCGACGGAGGTGACACGGCCGAGCAGCGCGATGGTGTGGGTGAGCACCTGCTCGCAGTAGTCGGCCGGGGTGCCGCCCACGGCGTCGCGCGGCACGACCAGGTCGAAGCCGGCCTGGGTGGTGTGCCCGGCGCTGAACAGTATCGCCAGATTCACCGACACTCCTGTCAGCACGACGGTGCGCACTCCGAGGTTGGCCAGCACCGACAGCAGCTCGGTGTCCTGTGTGGGAAACAGTCCGTGATGGCGGGCCAGCACGATGTCGGTCGAATCGAACAACTCCGGAATCACTTGCGTGGTAGGGCTTCCGGGTGCCCAGTCGGCGGTTGCGGGCCCGAGTGCTCGCCACAAACGCGCAGTCCCGACTTGTGTGCCGCCCAGCGATCCCTCATACGTCGCATGCACGACCTTGATGCCGCATGTGCGCGCGGCATCGAGCAGGCGGCGCAGGTTAGGGACGAGATCGCCGATGTGGGCGGCCAATTCGGGCAGCACCGATCCCGGGCCGAGCACACCGTTTTGGCACTCGATACACACCACGGCGATGGTGGACGGGTCGTCGGGGGTGAGCGGTGATCGCGGCATATCGACTCCTGGTGGCGTGGGCGGATCTCACGCCGTCTTGGACGGCGAGTTGTCAACGCCTGGCTGCGGATAGAACTGCCGCGCCCAGCGGCGCATCCGCCGGAACCCGCGGCCCTCTTCGGTGGCCAGGGCAGGTGGGTCGAGAAATATTTGGTGGTGCCAGATATTGATGTCATCGGGAAGTGCCCGCCTGGCGTCGTCGAGCCTGCGCTGGTATGAGCCGTCCTGCTCGTCGCCGTCGCGGCGGGAAATCCAGTAACTGGCAAAGATTTCGGTCTTACCGTCATCGACCGGGGTGGTGTTGATCGCGATTCCGCGCATGCCATCGGCAGTGTGCTCGATGTTCGCGCTGACGCCCAGGCCTGCCCAGATGATCTCGAGGGTATTGAGGCTATCGGTGCGCAGTTTGCCCGCGCCGTCGCGCGGGTGATTCGCCCAGCCCTTGCCGAAGCCGACGCGCGCTTGCCAGATCGGGCCGTCAACGTGTTCTTCCAGCACCACCGGGCTGATGGGTGTGCGGTGCACGAAGCGGAAGTGGTGGGGGTCGACAGCATTCTCGGCCACCATTTGCGGGTGAACACGCAGATCGCGGTAGTGTGCGCGCGCTTCGGGGCTTAGTGGGTGAAACTGTTGTGCCGCAGCGTGTTGCACAAACGCCAACGCGTCGGGGACGTCCCAGTAGGGAGCGCGTCCGGCCGCGTCGTGCCACACATAGATGGCCTCGTTGCGTTCGCTGACCGGCCACGTGCCAAGCCGGCGGGCGCGGTTGGGCCGCTCTTGGTACGGGATCGAGACGTTGCGGCCATCGGGTCCCCACACCCAGCCATGGAAGGGGCACTGGATTCCGGCGTCGACCACCGTTCCGCCGTGCGCCAGGCTGGCACCCAGGTGCCGGCAATGACGGTCGTGCACCCGCACCGCGCCGTCGCGGCTGCGGTAGGCGACCAGGTCGCGGCCGAAGTAATGCAGTGCAAGCACTTGTCCGGGAGCAAGATCGGCCGACCAGGCCACCTGGAACCATCCCGTGAGGTCGAGGCTAAGGCCATGCAGGTTCAACGGATCACCCCTTCTCGTTGCCGAAAGATGTTGTTGCGCGGCGGGCTAGCTCATGGTGTCGATCCGCAGCGAGCGCCGCAGCACGGTCAGCATCAGCGCCGCGGTCTCGTCGGCGGTGTTTTCGGGGTGCGCCGACGCCGAAAGCTCGGTCAACCGACCCAGTACGGTCAAGAACACCGCTGCAGCCACGGTCATATCCATGCCGGCGGGCAGCTGCACACGCCCAAGCAGTGCGACCACGGCGCGGTGGAACGCGCCGACTCCGTGGGTCACCGCGTCCACCGGCAGCTGTTGGGCCAGGGTGCCGTCGTACCAGGCGCGGGTGACTCCGGAAAAGCGGCGGTTGTGGATCACGAACACCGTCAGCCAGCGCTGCAGGGCGTCGATGTCCGGGCCCTGTTCGGCTAACTGGCGAAGCTCACCGGAAAGATAGCGGGCCGCCAGGATCGCGCCGTCGGTGAGTTCGGCGAGGATCTTCACCTTGCTGCCGAAGTGGCGATACAGGGTGGCCCTGCTGATTGCGGCCGCCGAGGCGATGTCCTCCATCGCCACTGCGTAATAGCCGCGCTCGGCGAACAGTGCCGATGCCGCGGTCAAGATGTCCTGCCGGATCGGCGATAGGGCCAAGGCGTCCGGCCGGGAAAATGCCGGGGGCTCAGTGTCATCCGGCAGCTCCGGTACATGGGCAGTCGCCGGCTCGTCAGCGACGGTCGCGATCACATCGTCGGGCGTGTCCGGGAAAAGGAGAAGCTGCATCGCGATGGCGAGGGATGCCGATGTGCGCGCGCTGGACCTCAGCCCGAACATCGCACGGAATCGGTAGAGGTTGACCATGTGGGCGATCCGCAACAGTGCACCGGCGGCATCGGCCGGATCGATGCCGACCACCCCGGCGTCGCGCAGTTTGCCGGTGATCATGTCGGCGTATCTGCCCGATACCGCACCCGCATTGATCTCGGGGATGCCTTCGATCGTGCCGACGCCGGGCAATTCCAGTAGCACGACGGCGTGCCTGTCGTAGAGCGCCGCCCACTCCGCCAGCCACTGGTGCAAGTGACGCATGCCGTCGGCATCGGGGCCCAGGCGGCCCAGGCTTCGACCGTGCTCGAGAACCGCTGGTTCGGCGTGGCGGAACAGTTCGACCAGAATCTGTTCCTTGCCCGGGAAGTACTGGTAGATGGTGGCGCGGGACCCGCCCACCGCCTTGGCGATCGCATCAAGGGAAGTGCCGTGGTAGCCCTGCGCGACGAACAGCTCGCCGGCGCTGGCCACAATTCGCTGCCTGGTGTGCAGGCCGCGGCGCCCCACCGCGGAATTCGCCGGCGCGTAGCCCGGACGGCGCAGCGTGGCCGGTGATGTCATCATTCGACCGCGCCCGGGCCGGCCAAGTTGCGCTTGGCTTTGCCCGCATAGCCGAAGAACTTCTCGAAATTGGCGTCGTTGATCGGCTGGGCGGTGTTGCGCTCGGCGGCCGCGCGCAGGGCGGCCAGCCGTGCCTCGGCCTGTTGCAGCGCCTCCACGTCACCGGCGGCTTCCAGCCGGCTGATGTCTTGTGCCACCTGAGCGATCTCGATCCGCAGCCGTTCTCCTGCCTCGCCGAAGGTCAGCAGATCGTGGTCGTCCTCGTCGACCTTGCCCCGGGTCAAGTCGGCATCGTGATCGTTGACGGACATGATTCCTCTAAACGTCTAGACAATTGTGGCCGGCACCACTAGTATGTGAGACACATTGTCAGAAATCAAGACCAAGTGTCAGGTTCGGAGGCGTGTCATGCCGCTGCAGGATCACCATCAGATCGTCTCGGTCGATGATCATCTCGTCGAGCATCCGCGGGTGTGGCAGGACCGCTTGCCGGCGAAGTTCCGCGAAAACGGGCCGCGCATCATCGAGATGGACGGCAAGCACGTGTGGAGCTACGACGGCCAGATCATCCCGACCATCGGGCTTAACGCCGTGGCCGGCAAGCCGCGGGAGGAGTGGGGGTTGGACCCGGTCCGCTACGAGGACATGATCCCCGGCTGCTACGACCCGGTGGCCCGCATCGCCGACATGGACATCGACGGGGTGCAGGCCGCGCTGTGCTTTCCGTCGTTTCCAGGCTTTGCCGGCAGCACGTTCATCAACGCCCAGGACAAGGAATTGGCGCTGCTGTGCGTGAAGGCCTGGAACGACTTTTACATCGACGAGTGGTGCGCCACCGCGCCGGATCGCTATATACCGCTGGCGATCCTGCCGGTCTGGGACATCGAGGAGACGGTGGCCGAAGCCGAGCGGGTCGCCGAAAAAGGCGCCCGCACCGTGTCTTTTCTGGACAGCCCGGTGCCGCTCGGGTTCCCGTCATACCATTCCGACCACTGGGATCCGCTGTGGCGGGTGTGTTCGGACGCGCACATGCCGGTGTCGCTGCACTTCGGCGCCGGCGGCTATGTCCCCGGGTTCTCGTTCTCCGCGATGAAAGCCGAGCCGGGCAAAATCGCAGCACCGGAAGCACCGTTCGTCGTCGCGATCACCCTGTTTGGAACGAATTCGATTTGGACGACGGTCGATCTGCTGTTCTCCGGCAAGCTGCAGCAGTTCCCGGACCTGCAGTTCTCCCTCGCCGAGGGCGGGGTGGGGTGGATCCCCTACATCCTGGAGCGCGCCGACTACGTCTGGGAGCGCCACCGCTACTACCAGCCGATCGACTTCCACGCCCGGCCGTCGGAGCTGTTCCGTCAACATTTCTGGGGCTGCTTCATCGAAGACGACCACGGCCTGGCCAACCGGCACGCGATCGGCGTCGACCGCATCATGCTCGAGATCGACTACCCGCACTCGGACTCCAACTGGCCCAACTCGCGCAAACGGGCGGCGGAAGCCCTCGCCGGTGTCCCCGATGAAGAGTGTTCGCTGATCGTCGAGGAAAACGCCCGCCGGATGCTGAACTTCCCGCGGGTGTCTACCCGCGAACCAGTGCTGACGCAGTGACCCTGCGAGTTGGCGTCGTCGGCGTCGGCTGGGGCGCGCATGTCCAGGTACCCGCATTCCGCGCCGCAGCGGGCTTCGAACCGGTGGCGCTGTGCGCGCGAACGCCGCAGCGGCTGCAGCGCGTGGCCACCAAGCTGGACATCGCCGATACCTCGACCGGCTGGCGCACTTTCGTGGCCCGCGACGACCTCGACGTGATATCGGTGGCCACGCCGACAGCGCGGCATCACGACATGACGCTGGCTGCGCTCGAGGCGGGCAAGGCCGTACTCTGTGAGAAACCACTGGCCACCGACACCGCCGCGGCCCGTGGCATGGTCCTTGCCGCACGCAAATCCGGCCGCCCGACCACCTGCTGCTTTGAAAACCGTTGGAATGCAGACTGGTTGGCGGTGGCCGAGCAAGTCCGTGCCGGATTCCTCGGCAGGCCATACGTCGCACGGGTCACCCGCAGCGCCCCGTATTGGCATCCCAGTCATCCGCCGCAGGCCCGCTGGATGTATGAGCGAGACCAGGGCGGCGGATACCTGGCCGGCATGCTGGTGCACGACCTCGATTTCTTGTGCAGCCTGCTGGGCCGGCCCGAGTCGGTGTGCGCCGAGGTGCGCACCAGTGAACCGGTGCGCGACCTTCCGGACGGGGAGACCCTTCACGTCACCGCCGATGACACCGCGGCACTGCTGATGCGGATGGAATCCGGGGTGACCGCGATGCTCAGCGTGTCGGTGATGGGCGCGCATGCCGACCACTATCGGCTGGAGCTGTTCGGCGCCGACGGAACCATCGTCGGTGACGGGAATTTGCGCTCGGCCACCTATCAGATCGGCGCCGCCGGTGACGAAGGGCTCAGTACCCTTCCGGTGCGCGACCGCGACCCGGCGCACCCCGAACGCCTCCCGGCCGGGCTGGCCGGGCATGCAAGTCGCGCGATGGCGCTGATGCTCGAGGATTGGCTGCCGGCCTTCGACGGCGGCCAATCCAGCGCTCCCACGTTCGACGATGGCTTGCTCAGCATCGCGGTGATCGACGCCGCGCACAGATCCGCCGAAGGCGGCGGTTGGGAGCCCGTGGATGCCAGCGTCTGACTACCGACGACCACAGCTGCGGCTGGTGCCCAGCCCGACCCCCGAATCGAAGGCTTTCTGGACCGGCGGACGCGGCGGCGAACTGCTGATCTCGCACTGTGCAAGCTGTCACCGGTTCTTCCACCCACCGGCACCGGCATGCTGGCGATGCCGCAGCACAGACGTTGGCCCGCAGAAGGTTTCGGGCCGCGCCACGGTGGCCGCCTACACCGTCAACCGCCAACCATGGGTTCCCGGGTTCGACCCGCCGTACGTCGTCGCCACGGTCGAACTCGCCGAGCAACCCGACGTGCGGCTCATCACCAACATCGTCGGTATCCCCGTCGAGCAGGTGCGAGTCGGCCTGCAAGTTGAGGTGTTCTTCGAAGACTGGGCCGCAGATCCCGCCGACGAGGACACCCGGGTGTGGGTACCGTTGTTTCGCCCGGTGCCGGTCTCGTGAATTCCGGGCGGCTGCCAGACCTCGTTCTGGTCCATGGCGGCGAGCACGCCGCTGACTGCTGGGACCTCACCGTGGCCGAATTGAACCGGCAGGCACCGAATTTGCGGGTGTTGGCAGTCGATCTGCCCGGCCGCCGCGGCAAACCGACCGACCCGGCCACCGTGACCATCGCCGGATGGGTGGAATCGGTCGTCGCCGACATCGAGAACGCCGGCCTCGGCGACATCGTCATCGTCGGGCATTCGATGGCGGGGCTGACGGTGCCCGGGGTGGTGGCCCGACTCGGCTCGCGCAGGATCCGGGAGATGATCCTTGCGGCGGCATTCGTTCCGCCGCAGGGCGCGAGGCTGGTGGACACGCTGCGGGGTCCGCTGGCGCCGTTCACGCGGCGGGCAGCCCGACGCAACCGGCCGGTCACGATACCCGCGGTCGCCAACAGCTTCGCATTCTGCAACGGCATGACCGCCGAGCAGCGCCGGTTCGTCCTGTCGCGGATCTGCCCCGAGTATCCCCACGTCGTCCTCGAGCGCGTCGACCGCAGCGGGCTGCCCGACGACGTGCCGCGAACCTGGATCCTGACCGAACATGATCGGGCGCTATCGGTGCGCCAACAGCGTGACTGCATCAACGCCCTTGGCGGCGTTGACACCCTGATCAGAATCAACACCTGTCACGACCTGATGGTCAGTGAACCGCAATGGCTGGCCCGCATCCTGGTGCAACGCTGCCGGCTGCGCGCCGATCACACTGCGGCGGAGCCGCAACTCGTTGCCGAAACAGATAAACAATTACCTAGTAAACTAGGCCAGACACCACAAGGAAGAGGTATCCAATGACCGCTTCACCGGCCGCGGCCAGCACCGTCGCGTTCCACCCCGAGACCCGCCTCTACATCGACGGCCGGTTGCGTGAGTCGTCGACCGGCAACACGGTGGACAACATCAACCCGGCCACCGAGGAAGTCCTGGGCATCACCACCGATGCCGGGGTGCAGGACATGGACGAGGCGATCGCCGCGGCCCGGCGGACCTTCGACACCACCGACTGGTCGACCAATCACGAGTTCCGCCAACACTGTCTGCGTCAGCTACACGAAGCGCTGCAGGAAGAAAAGGAAGAGATCCGCGCCGAACTGGTCGCCGAGGTGGGGGCGCCGCTGAGCTCGACCTACATCGCACAGCTGGATTGGCCGCTGGCCGACGCGGTGCGCTGGCCCGCGGAGTTCATCACCGAATTCCCGTGGGAGCGCACGCTGGCTCAAGACGCCAAGATGGGCGTGCCCAGCAACCGCATCGTCGTCAAGGAACCGATCGGTGTGGTCGGTGCGATCACGCCGTGGAATTTTCCGTTCGAGATCATCAGCAACAAGATGGGCCAGGCCCTGGCGACCGGCAACACGATGGTGCTCAAGCCGGCCATCGAAACCCCGTGGAGCGCGCTGCGCTGGGGACGCATCATCGCCGAGAAAACCGACATCCCCGCCGGGGTGGTCAACATCGTGCCCGCCTCGGACAACAACATTGCGCAGCGGCTGCTGAGCGACCCGCGCGTCGACATGATCTCGTTCACCGGGTCGACCGCGGTCGGGAAATTGATCCAGCAGCTTTCCGCGGACACCATGAAACGAAACCTGCTCGAGCTGGGCGGCAAGTCGGCCTACATCGTGCTCGACGACGCCGACATGAACCTCGCCCTGCCCGGTTGCATGGGAATGCTGATCCACTCCGGGCAGGGCTGCGCGCTGACCACCCGGATGCTGGTGCCGCGGCAGCACTACGAGCAAGCGATCGAGGTGGCGACCGCGACATTCGCCGGGATCCAGTGCGGCGACCCGACCGATCCGGCAACCTTCTGTGGCCCGCTGGTATCAGCCAAGCAGCGCGACCGGGTGATGAGCTACATCGAAAACGGCAAATCCCAGGGCGCGCGCCTGACGATCGGCGGCGGCGCGCCCGAGGACTGCAGCCGCGGCTATTACGTCGCCCCGTCGGTGTTCGCCGACGTGACGCCAGACATGCGGATCTTCCAGGAGGAGATCTTCGGTCCGGTCCTGACAATCACCCCCTACGACGGCGGAGACGACGGCGCGGTGGAGTTGGCGAACAACTCGGTGTACGGGCTGGCCGGTGCGGTGATGGGCTCCCCGCAGCGCGCGATGGCCGTGGCCCGGCGCATCCGCACCGGCTCGATGATGGTCAACGGCGGCATGTGGTACGGGGCCGACGCCCCGTTCGGCGGATACAAGATGAGCGGCATCGGCCGCCAAAACGGCCTCGAAGGCTTCGAGCAGTACCTGCAAACCAAGGTCATCGGCCACCCGGCGGAATGAAGGACGCAATGACTGACATTCTCAACGGCATCCGCGTCGTCGAAGTCGCCTCGTGGACGTTCGTGCCGGCAGCCGGCGCGGTGCTGGCGGACTGGGGCGCCGACGTCATCAAGGTCGAACACCCCGAGACCGGCGACCCGCAGCGCGGCCTGATCAGCTCGGGCCTAGTGCCCGGCGCGGGCGGGGTCAACCATTTCATCGAGGTGCCCAATCGCGGTAAACGCAGCATCGGCCTGGACACCTCCACCCCCGACGGGCTGGAGCTGCTGATGAAGCTCGTCGAGACCGCCGACGTATTCCTCACCAATCTGCTGCCAGGCTCGCGGCAGCGGATGGGCATCGACGTCGAGCATGTGCGGGCCCGCAACCCGAAAATCATCTACGCCCGTGGCCATGGTTACGGCACCAAGGGTGAGATGGCTGACCATGGCGGCTTCGATGCGGCGGCCTACTGGGCGCGCAGCGGAATCGCCAGCGCGTACGCACCGGCCGACGGGGAGTATCCGCCGATGCAGCGGCCGGCGTTCGGCGACGTCTACGGCGGGCTGGCGATCGCGGCCGGGATCGCGGGCGCTCTGGTGAAGCGGGAGCGCACCGGTGAACCCTCGGTCGTCGACGTTTCGCTGCTGGGCGCGGCGATCTGGCAGCTCGGCCCGGACATCGTCGGGGCCGGCGTCACCGGGGCCGACGTCCCCAGGTTCCACTACGAGGACGCCCCCAACCCGGTGACCAACGTGTACAAGACCGCTGACGGGCGCTTCGTCCAGTTCGTGCTGCTGCAGGCCGACCGGTTCTGGGCAGACTTCTGCACTCGCATCAACCGGGCAGACCTCATCGACGACGAACGCTTCGCGAACGCCGCAGTGCGGTTTGCCAATCGCGGCGACTGTATCGCCGAGCTGCGCAAGACATTCGAATCCGAGGATCTCGCACACTGGGAGAGCGCGTTCGCCGGGTTCGGCGGCGTCTTCGACGTGGTGCGCACCGCCCACGAGGTGCACGCCGACCCGCAGGCGCTGGCCAACGGGTACCTGCCCCGCACCGTCGACAACAACGGCAACGAATTCGCTTTGGCCGCAAGCCCCGTGCAGTTCGACGAAACCCCACTGCAGCTGCGCTGCGCGCCCGGGCACGGCGAACACACCGATGCGCTACTGGCCGAACTCGGTTACGGCGAGGACGAGATCATCGACTTCAAAGTGAACTCGGTGGTGCTGTAGTGATGGCGGCATCCGGCCGGCCGCGGCGGCGCCTGCGTGCGCGGCCGGCTGCGGCGCAATGACCGGCGGACCCTTCGACGGCAAGGCCGTCATCACCGGCGCGGGCAAGTCGCAGGTCGGACGCCGGCTGGGCCGCACCGGACTGGAGTTGACGCTGGAGGCGGTGCTGCGCGCGATCGCCGACGCGGGGCTCAGCGTCGATGACATCGACGGCATCGCAAGCTATCCGGGCCCCGGGGTGCCGGACCCCGGATTCTCCGGGGCCAACATCACCGAGGTCCGCAACGCGCTGGGCCTGCGCTGCCGCTGGTACATGTCGGCCATCGAAACCGCCGGCCAGATCGGGCCCGCGATCGAGGCGTGCATGGCGGTCACTCTCGGGCTCGCCAACCACGTCGTGGTGTTCCGCTCGGTGTGGGAATCGACCGCCGCCCAGCAAGCGGGCGGGGGGAGGGCGTCGGTGCTGTTCACCGGCGGCAAGCTGCCGCCGCACCTGGAATGGGTAGCGCCGTTCGGCGCGCTGTCAGCGGCTAACTGGGTGGCCATGCCCGCCCAGCGCTACATGCACGACTTCGGTTTGACCCGTGAACACCTGGGCGCTATCGCGATCAACGCGCGCCGCAACGCCGGTCTCAATCCCGACGCCATTTACCGCGACCCGATGACCATGGACGATTATCTGGGCGCCCGGATGATCTCCGAACCACTGTGCCTCTATGACTGCGACATACCGTGCGACGGCGCCACCGCGGTGGTCATCTCCCGCCGCGACGCCGCCACAGGGCTGCCGCGCCACCCGTTGACCGTGGAATCGGTCGGGCCCGGGATGGTCGAGCGCGCAACGTGGGATCAGCGCAGCGACATCACCACGATGGCAGCCCACGATGCGGCAGCCACACTGTGGCAGCACACAACGCTGACACCCTCCGACGTGGACATGGCACAGCTCTACGACGGGTTCAGCTTCTTGACCGTAATGTGGTTGGAAGCCATGAGATTTTGCGAGCACGGCAAGGTCGGGCAGTTCGTCGAGGGCGGCGAGCGGATCGCACTGGACGGTCCGCTGCCGCTGAACACCAGCGGCGGTCAACTGTCCGGCGGACGGTTGCACGGCATGGGCTTCCTGCACGAAGCCTGCGTGCAGCTGTGGGGTGAAGGCGGCCAGCGGCAAGCCCCCAAGACGCCGGAGGTGGTGGCCATCGGGGTCGGCGGCGGGCCGGTGGCGGGGTCAATGCTGCTGAGCTCGCGATAGGAGCGGCGCGAAACCAGGTTTAAGCGTTGCCTTGGCCCGCCAGCCGCTCCAGCGTGGGGATCGCGTCGTTGAGGGTCACCAAATGCTCGGCGCTGAGCGTTTCCAGCATTGCTGCGAGTTGCGCGTACCTCGTGGCCAGCGCCTGGCAACAGACCGCGTCGCCATGCGCGGTAATCCTGACGAGTACCGCCCGCAGGTCAACCGGGTCGCGGGACTTCGCGACGAGTCCCAGTTTCTCCAGCCGGCCGATGCCCACTGTCGTTGTGGGAGTGCGGACACGCTCGTGAGCCGCCAACTCCGTGACCCGCATCGGTCCGCACTCGCGCAACGTCATCAGAATCGACAGTTGAGCCAGCGTGAGATCACCTGTGGGCGCACCGGGATTGCGATGACCCAGCGCCAGGAGCACCCCGAACAATGTGTGATGCAGCTCCTCGGCGAGCTCACCGACGATGCCTGGCGGCCGCAGGGCCATAGTGTGCTGCTTCCACCGCGAGAGGTGCACCTCAGGCTCCGGAGTATTTCTTTACGAGTTCGTGCTTGAAGAGTTTGCCCGCGTCAGTGCGGGGTAGTTGCGCCTCGAACGAGATGGATTGCGGGCACTTGTAATGCGCCAGGCGCTCCCGTATCCAAGCCTGCAGTTCGTCGGCGAATACATCGGTCGCGTCGGCCGGGTCCACCGTCTGCACAACGGCTTTGACGCTTTGGCCCATCTCATCGTCGGGTATCCCGAACACCGCTGCATCCATGACCTTTGGATGGGTGACCAAGATGTTCTCCGCCTCTTGCGGATAGATGTTCACCCCTCCGGAAATGATCACGTGGTGGCGCCTGTCGGTGAGATAAACATAGCCCTCGGCGTCGAGATAGCCGATGTCGCCGACGGTCGCCCAACCGCAGGCGTTGGTTGCCGCGTTCGTCTTGGCCGCATCGTTGAGGTATTCGAAGCTGTATCCGCCTTCGAAATAAATCTCACCGGCCTGCCCCGCGGGCAACTCATTGCCGTCTTCGCCGACGATGTGCGCTTTTCCCAGCAGCGGCCGGCCCACCGACCCGGGGTGGGTCAGCCATTCATCGGCAGTGATGTACGTGACTCCGGCACCCTCGGAGGAGGAGTAGTACTCGTCAACGATCGGGCCCCACCAGTCGATCATCTGCTTCTTGATCTCCACAGGGCAGGGCGCCGCCGCATGAACCACTCGTACGAGACTGGACACATCGTATGAATCCCGCACGGTGGCAGGCAGTTTCAGCATCCGGGTGAACATTGCCGGAACGAACTGGCCATGTGTGACGCGATAACGCTGGATGACATCCAGACAGCCTTCCGCATCGAACTTTTGCATCACCACAGTCGTTGCGCCGACTGTTTGTGCGCCCATGGACCACATCGACGGTGCTGTGTGGTAAAGCGGGGCCGGAGTCAGGTAAACGGCTGTGCGCTCGATTCCCAATGCCGACAACAGCGGGGCGACGAGGTTGGGGGCCTCAGACGGTGTCAGGCCCGGCAACTCGCGTTTGATACCCTTCGGCCGGCCGGTGGTGCCTGAGGAGTACTGCAGCAGATCACCTTCGTACTCGTTATCGATCGGTGTAACAGGTTGGTCGGCAACACATTCGGGATAGCGCAGCCAACCGTCCATGTCGTCGTCTGCGATGATGAGAACGCGGGGCAATCCATGGGGCAGATGATCAGCGAGACCCTCCAACGTTGCGCGCAGCGCCGCGGATCCGATGAGCGCCACAGCGTTGCTGTTATCCAGAATGTAGGCGGCCTCGGCTGCGGTCAGATGGGTGTTGATCGGCACGTAGTAAAGCCCGCTGCGCCGGGCGGCCCACATGACCGCAAGGATGTGCTCGTTGTTCTCCATGAGTATGGCGATCGCATCACCGTCGCGCAGTCCGGACCTGCGGAAGTAGTGCGCGAGCTGATTCGCCCGTGCCTCAAGCTCACCGAAGGTCACCACCTTTGCGGATGGGTAAAGAATGATCGCCGGCTTGTCGGGCTCCGCAGCCGCGTGGCTTCGTATCTGCACCGGCCCCTCCGTAGCCGTCATGAACAGTTATATAGTTTAATATCTTAGCCCACGGTCATTACCGCTCGACGCCGGCTTGCAGCGCTGGTGTGTCTGGCTGCGGTTAGGCGTGCGCGCGGCGGTTCGCGCATGTACGCATCGTCCTGGGGTCGGCTCCCGGCGGTCACACGTGTAGCCCCACATCTGCCCTTGGTCAGGCTTGCCCGGCAGCTGAGAAGAAGGTCGTGCCTCACCGGTCGCGCGAGCGCTTGGCGCGCTTGCCGCCGAGGAAGGCGTCGAATCTTCTGGCAATTGCACCGTGAGACGCAGAGCCGACGCCGAATGTTTGGTTAACCGAGTCACCGTCACCGTGACCTTTGGTGACCGGTGCCGATCGGCGGCTCCATGCCGGCTTGCCAAACGTGCTGACGACAGGTCAGACTCTAATGAGATAGATAACCAAGTTAGCTTTCTAAGGGTGGTTGTGGGAGCTGAAGACTGGCGTGCGCGACTGCAGAAGCTGCTGACCGATTGGCGGCAGCGCCAGGCCGACGCGACATCCGCGGGCCACAAGCCCGACCGCATCGAAACCGCCCGGGCCTGGCATGGCGAGCTGGTCGACAACAACCTGGCCGCACCGGGCTGGCCCAAGTCGGTTGGGGGACTGGAACTCTCGCTGCAAGACCAGCTCGACTACTACCGGATGACCACCGCGGCAGGAGCGCCGCCGCATCCATGCCCGTTGTCGTTCATCGTGGCGCCGACGCTGATCCGGCATGGCACCGCGGCGCAGAAGGATCGATTCCTGCGTCCGTTGCTGCGGGCCGATGAGTTCTGGTGCCAGGGATTTTCCGAACCCGGCGCGGGCAGCGACCTGGCATCGCTGTCGACCCGCGCGGTGCGGGACGGGGACATGTATCGCGTGACCGGCCAGAAGGTGTGGACGTCGATGGCCGATCGTGCCGACTGGATGTTCGCGCTGGTGCGCACGGGGCCGCCAGGTCGCAGCACGGAGGGGATCACCTATCTGCTGATCCCGATGAACAGCCCCGGTATCGCGGTGCGGCCGCTGCGTGACATCAGCGGCGCGGCGCACTTCGCCGAGGTGTTCCTTGACGACGTGGCGGTGCCCGTCGAGAACCGGGTCGGCGCCGAGGGCGAGGGCTGGTCGATCATGCGCACCTCGCTCGGTCACGAGCGTGCCACCGCCTTCCTGGCCGACGAGTTCAAGTATCGCCGCACTGTTGACAAGGTCATCGGGCTGGCAGTCGCTCAGGGCCTGGCGAGTGATCCGCTGGTGCGCCAGGACATCGCCCGGCTCGAGTCCGGTGTCCGGACGATCGCCGCGAACAGCGCACGAGCCCTGGCCGCGGTGCTACGCGGCGAAGACCCCGGCGGGGTGGCATCGGTCAACCGGCTGGTGAAATCCGAATTCGAACAACACCTGCATGCATTGGCGCTGCGGGCGCTCGGCCCGTACGCGGTCCTGGGCAGTCGCGCAGCAGCAGCGGTCGACACCGGCCGCTGGACCTACGGCTACCTCATGAGCCGCGCCACGACGATCGGCGCGGGCACCGCCGAGATTCAGCGCAACACCATCGCGGAGACGGTGCTGGGACTGCCATCGCACCGCGGTGACGGCGCCAAAAGCGCCGCGGTCGTTCCCGGCGCGCCGCTGGCGATCGCCGATGAAGATGAACGCGCCCTGCGTGAAGTGCTATGCCGCGCACTGGAAACGCGGGTGGACCTGGCGGCAATACTCGATGTCCACCGCCGCATCGATGCCATGGATGCTGATGTGTGGTCGGCGCTCGTCGAGTTCGGCCTGCCCGGTCTGGCCTCCGACGAATCCCTCGGCGGCACCGGCGCGCGCCCCCGCCTGCTCTACGCCGCCCTCGAAGAGGCCGGCAAAGCGCTGGCGCCGGCACCCCTTGTGGCCACGCTCACCGCGCTGGAAGTTGCGGCCCGGGTAGGGGCGGCAGAGATCGCCAAGCGCATCATCGCCGGTATCCCAGCTGCATTCGCCGTGCCCGTCAACGATTGCGGTTGGGTGACATCAGGTTTGGATCTGCCGGAATGGGACGGATCGCAGCTGTGCGGGCTGATCCCGCTCGTTGCCGGCGCACCGGTCGCCGAGGTGATGCTCGTGTTGGCGCGCACGGGCGAGCCCGGAACCGAAGCGATCGTGTCGATCGATCCCGCTGATGACACCGTGGTGATCACCCCACAGCAGTCGCTCGATCTCACCTCCACCATCGGCAGCGTGGCATTCAACGGCGCCGTGGGTGAGCTGGTTGCCACCGGAAGCCAACTGCGCCAAGGACTTCGCGCCGCACACCACCGGGCTGTACTGGCGGTGGCGGCCGACTCCGTCGGCGTCGGGTCGCGCGCGCTGGCCATGGCGGTGCACTGGGCAGGCCAACGTGAGCAATTCGGCCGCCCCATCGGCAGCTTTCAGGCCGTTTCGCATCGTTGCGCGGACATGCTGGTGGCGCTCGAAGGCGCGCGCAGCCAGGTACTGGCCGCGGCCGATGCTTTGGACACAGACCGATCGGGGCAGCTGGTCGATTTGGCCGCCGCAACGGCGTTCGACGCCGCGGTCGCCGTGACCGAGGCCGCGATCCAGGTTCACGGCGGTGTCGGCTTCACCTGGGAGCACCCGGCACATCTGCTGCTGCGACGTGCGCAGGCCAATGCCGTGCTGGTCGGCCGGGCCTCGGCGCTGCGTGACCGGGCGGCAGGAGAACTGATGGGTGAGGTTGAACACCCAATGAAATTGGGGATGGGGCCACAACTCGAGGAATTCCGCGATGAAGTCCGCGCCTTCATCGACAAGTACGCACCCGAGATCCCGCCGCGCGCGGGTGTGCGCAGCGCCGCGAACGAAGCCGAGCTCATGGCGTTGCAGCAATGGACGGCTCGCCTGTACGACGCCGGCTACGCCGGAGCCGATTGGCCTAGGGAATACGGCGGCCGAAACGACTACTCGACCGAGCATGCGATCGTCGTCGGCGAGGAACTGGCCCGCGCCCAGGTCCCCGGCGTACCCAGCGGGTCGGCGCTGGCAGCACACGCGCTAATCCATTACGGCACCGACGAACAGCGGCGCCGTCATCTGCCCGCGATCCGGGCGGGCCGCGAGCTGTGGTGCCAGCTGTTCAGCGAGCCCGAAGCCGGCAGCGACCTGGCGTCGCTGCGCACCCGCGCAGTCGTTGACGGCGACGGCTACACGATCAACGGGCAGAAGGTGTGGACAACCGATGGGCACTGGGCGCAGTACGGCTACCTGCTGGCCCGCACCGATCCCGAGGCTCCCAAGCACAAGGGCATCAGCGCGTTCATCCTCGACATGTCGGCGCCCGGCGTCAGCGTGCGGCCGCTGCGCGAGCTGACCGGTACGTCGGATTTCAACGAGGTGTTCTTCGACGACGTCCAGGTCCCGGCCGACGCCATGATCGGAGCGCCGGGGGAAGGCTGGCGGATCGCCACCGCGACACTGTCTCAGGAACGCGCCAATGTGGGCGCCATTGTGGTCAAACTGCGGCTGGCCGTCGATGCCCTGACCACCTTGGCGCGCAACGTCGAAATCGATGGGCGCCCCGGCATCGAAAGCGACCGGGTCCGTGACCGGATCGGCCAGTTCAGCGCCGAGGTCGAGGCGCTGGCCGCACTGACGTATGCCAACATCACCCGCTGGTCGCGCGGCACCGAACGCCCCCATGACGCGGCGATGGCCAAGCTGATGTTCAGCGAACTGAACCTGGAGATAGCGCGCTTCGCCCTCGAACTTCAAGGTGAGTCGGGCGTGCTTACCGAGGGGGACCCGAACGCGGTCGATGCCGGGCGCTGGCAGGACGAGTGGCTCTACGCCCGGGCCTACACGATTGCCGGCGGCAGCTCGGAAATCATGCGAACGCTGATCGCCGAGCGCGGGCTGGGCCTGCCCCGCGAGGGGCGCTAGGTGGCGGCCGCTTTACCAGTGAAGCTGCATGTTCGGCTGGCCCCCGGACGGGTGCGGTGATAGCTGCCGCATGTTGCGGAAGCCTTTCCGCGAGGCACAATCGGACCATGCTCGGGCGCCCAGGAAAGGCCAACAAGTCGAACCCGATCGTGCCGCGCCGGCGGCAGGAAGCAGCCGTGCCTCAATCAGAGAGCAATACGTTCGACCCTCTGAGGATCCCGTATCTACCCGGTGAAGACCGCCAGGCTTACCACGCCCGAATACAGCGCGACTATCCCGACGCCTGGATAGTGATGTTGCGTGACTGGCATTCTCAGGCCCGAATGAATCGCAACCATGGTCACATCAGTGAGGCTGAGTTCCAGGCCGCGGTCGCCGACATCCGGTCACGGTTTTTAGCTGCTGGTGTCGATCCCCCCGAGGACTAAGGGTGAGGGCAGAAGCGTTCGCGCCGTAGGACCTTCCCGGCCGAGAGCTGGATACATTTGCGCACCACCAATCCCATCGAAACCGGCTTCGTCACCGTACGCAACCGCAGCAAGATCACCAAGAGCCCGGGAACTCCTCGTTGCGGGGACGGGCAATTTTTACGAAGTGCACACCGTTGACGAGCTCTACCAGCAGCGGCTGATGCACATGGGGTTCGTCCCGACAGGCACCGACCGGTTCACTCGCAACCTGTCCGGGTCCAGCGTTCTCGGATGACCGGGTCACCGTCGCTGTCGCGCGATCACCGACTGACTTCCCTTCATCCGAAAGATAAGCTGACCGCTCTCCAGTGATGCCCAGCGTCACGGACCGGCCGAACACGTCTGCTACCCCTAACGTTTGCGCGCGGCGAAGTAACGCTGCGCCGCCGCCACCTGCGCCGGGCTGCCGACATTGCCCGCCATTACGGCCAGTTCTTCGCCCATGCCCTCTACCACGGTTGCGGTCTCGGCCAGCCGTACCAGGCGTTTGGTCTGGAGCACGGCGTGCTGGCTGCGCTCGGTTATCGCGTGCGCGAGGTCGAGCGCCTCGGCCAACGGGTCATCGCTGAGGCGGCTGGCCAGCCCCCAACTCGTCGCGTCGACACCGCTGATGCGCCGGCCCGTTACCAACAGGTCGGTTGCGCAACCGCTTCCGATCAGTCGGGGAAGAAGCTGGCTGGCGCCCATGTCCACGGTCATCCCGAAATCGATTTCGGCGCAGGCGAGTTGGACATCGGGCGTGACGATGCGGATATCTGCGCCCAGCGCGATCTGCAATCCCGCGCCGATAGCATGGCCGTGCACGGCGGCGATGACGATCGCCGGCGCATCACGCAGCGCCCGCACGATCCGTTGCCCGCGTCCGGGCACCCGCTGGCCGCTGGAATTCGGATCGGCGGGGTCGGCGTAGGGCCGTTGTCCGGCAGCGCCTTCCGCGGCGAACGCGCGGTGCACGGCGAAGTCGAGGCCCGCGCAGAACGACCGGCCGGCACCCGAGATGACAATGGCCGACAGGCCGGTGTCGTCTCTGGCCGCCTCGGCCGCTGCACCGAGTTCGTCGAACATCTCGTCGTTGACCGCGTTGCGCTTGTCGGGTCGGTTCAGCTGGATGTGCACCATGCCGGGAGATCTGCTCACCAGGACGGTCTTCATCGGCATGCCTTTCTGGCAGACAGCGTGCGCACAGACGCTATTAGTTAAATGAATATGCTAATGCTCGGCCACTTGCCGCCGCGGGCCCGGTCCGCAGACTGGCCCTGTCAGGCGGTGACCAGCGCAGCCCGGTGCTCGGCGACGGAGCCGTCGAAGGCCTCGTCCACCCTGATCCGGCGCAACAACAGATGAAGGTCGTGTTCCCAGGTGAAGCCGATGCCGCCGTGGACCTGCAGGGCGGTGCTCGCCACCCGGGTAGCCGCCGACTTCGCGTAGGCCGCCGCCGCCGATGCGGCGCGCGACCGGGCCGCATCGGGTGCGCCGTCGAGGGCCAGCGCCGCGGCCCACAGCGCCGAGCGGGCGGCCTCCACGGCCACGGCCATATCGGCGCAGTGATGTTTGACCGCCTGAAACGAGCCGATGGGTGCACCGAACTGCCGGCGCTGTCCGGCATAGGTGACGGTCATCTCCAGCAGCCGCGCCGCGGCGCCCAGCGCGTCGAGGCTGCGGTGTACCGCCATCGCATCCCGCAGATACGCAAGTGTCCCGGCCGGCAACCTGTGCGGTTGGCCCATCGAGCTATCGAGGCCGAGGCGTGCCCATGAACGGGTGAGGTCGAGCGTCTTCATGCCGACCAAGTGAGGGTCGCGAGCCAGTGCCAGGTATTCGCCGTCCTGGCCCTGACCGACGACCGCGACGGCGGCCATGTCGGCAGCCATCGGCAGCGGGCTGGTCGCGGCACGCAGGCTGGCGCTGTCATAGGCACCGATGGCGAGCGGCGCGCGCGCCACACCGACCAGCAGGCTGCCCGCAGCGGCGGCGTCGCACTCGGCCGCCCCAGCCTGGCCAAGCAGCCACGCCGCCACCGCGAGATCGGCGAGCGGCAGCGAACTGGCCGCGTAGCCGTGTGCCTCGCTGAGCACGGCCAAATCGACGTGGGTGCCGCCCATCTCGGGGGTCAGCAGCGCGATCAGCCCGGATTCGGCCGCGTGCGTCACCGCGGCGGAGTCGACGGTGACCTCTGCGACGTCGAGCGCCGCACGGACCCGCGCGATCGGATCACGGCGGCCCAGCCACGACCGCTCGGAGTCGGCGAGCTGTTGTTGCTCATCGGTGAGCCCGAAATCCATCAGCGCCTCGCTACAAAGTTGACCTAGTAAACCATGTCCAACTAGTTTAAGGGGCGATGACGAGACTGCGTGAAGTCTTCGACCGGTTGTGGGCGGCCGACGATGGTGCCGACATGGTGCAGTGCGAGGGCAAGTGGGTGCGCTGGGGTGAGGTGCGCCAGCTCGCCGAGCGCATCGATCGGGTACTGAGCGACGCCGGCTGCGGCGCGGGGGGACGGGTGGCGGTCGTGCTGGGCAACCGGATGGAATCGGTTGGCGCACTGATCGCGATCTTCCGCGCCGAACGCACCCTCGTCACGATCAGCCCGCTGCAGCCGCCGGAGCGCATGAGCGAAGACCTCACCGCCACGGGCGCGTCCTGGGTGCTGGCCCCGGGGCAATGCTGGTCGCAGCCCGCTTTCGTCGAAGGTGTCGCAAAACTGGGGGCGGCCGGTTGGAGTGTCGATGGCGATGCGGTCGTGGCGCGCTCCGAATCACGTCGTGAGCCGGCGGTCGGTGATCCGGCCGTCGCGATCGAGATGCTCACCTCCGGTACCACGGGGCGGCCCAAGCGAATCCCGTTGACTCGCAGGCAGCTCGAGGCATCGCTGGCGGCACCGCTGCGCCACAACGAGCGGCCCGAAGTCCGGGACAAGCCGCCGTTCACCGGCGCTGTCGCGCTGGTCGCCATCCCGATCGTGCACATCGGCGGCCTGTTTGCGCTGCTGCAGTCGCTGGTGGCCGCTCGCCGTTTCGTTCTGCTGGAGCGTTTCACGCTCGAGGGTTGGCACGCGGCGGTCAGGGAGCACAAACCGATCCTTGCCGGTCTGCCTCCCCCGGCGATCCGCTCGGTGCTGGACTCCGACATTCCGCGTGAAGACCTGGCCAGCGTTCGTGCGATCAACGCCGGGACCAGCCCGGTCGACCCGGCTCTGGTGGACGCGTTTTACGAGCGGTACGGGATCCCGATCCTGATCGTCTACGGCGCCACCGAATTCTGCGGAGCCGTCGCCGGCTGGACCGTGCGCGACTTCCGTGAGCGTTGGCACGCCAAGAAGGGCAGTGTGGGCCGGGCGTTTCCCGGTGTGGCGCTGCGCGCCGTCGATGACGACGGCGCTGTGTTGGCGCCGGGCCGCTCGGGCCGGTTGCAGGTGGCCTCGGTGCAGGTCGGCGGCTCCGCCGAGCGTTGGGTCACCACCAGCGACCTGGCGCACATCGATGAGGACGGCTTTCTCTACATCGATGGGCGGGCCGACGACGTGATCTTGCGGGGTGGGTTCAAGGTTGCCCCAGACCGGGTGGCGACGGCGCTGCGTGGCCATGACGCGGTGGCCGACGCCGCGGTGGATGGCATGCCCGACGAGCGGCTCGGCCGGGTCCCGGTCGCGGCGGTGCAGTTGCGTTCCGGCGCATCGGCAACACCGGAGGAACTGCGCGCGCACTGCCGATCGGTGCTGACGCCCTATGAGGTGCCGGCCCGGGTCTACATCGTCGACGAGCTGCCCCGCGGTGCGGCGCTGAAAGTCGACCGGCGCCGGCTGCGAGCGCTACTCGACCAGCTGGGTGGCTCCCCGGCGAGCAGCTACGCTGGCAATCAGTAATACATTCAACTGTTAAGGAGACGTTGGTGGCTGCACCCCTGATCGTGCCGGGCGGGACGCTTCAACGCGTGCGCGACAAAGGAATTCGTTGCTGGTTGTCAAACCAGCTGTCAGGACTGCGGTAATCGAAGTGAAAGGCAGGTAACACAATGGCCGGTCGCGTGCAGGACAAAGTCGTTCTGATCACCGGCGGCGCCCGCGGTCAGGGCCGCAGCCACGCCGTCAAGCTTGCTGAAGAGGGCGCCGACGTCATCCTTTTCGACATCTGCCATGACATCGACACCAACGGCTATCCGCTTGCCACTGCCCACGATCTGCAAGAGGCCGGTCTGGAAGTGGAGAAGACCGGGCGACGGGCGATCACCGCCGAGGTGGACGTGCGCGACCGGGTGGCGCTGAGCACCGCATTGGCCGATGCGGTCAGCGAACTGGGCAAGCTCGACGTGGTGGTCGCCAATGCCGGCATCTGCCCGTTGGGCGGCGATGTACCGATCCAGGGGTTCGCGGACGCCTTCGACGTCGACTTCATCGGCGTGGTCAACACCGTGCACGCCGCGCTGCCGTACCTGCAGGCCGGCGCGTCGGTGATCACGATCGGATCGGTCGCCGGCTTGATCGCCGAAACGGCGGCAGCCGGCACCGTCGGTCCGCTCGGCCCGGGTGGGGAGGGTTACAACCTGGCCAAGCAGCTGATCGACCGCTACACCAGGGCGTTGGCCAAACAGCTTGCCCTGCTGTCGATTCGGGCTAACGTGGTGCACCCGACCAACGTGGATTCGCCGATGTTGCAGAGCGATCCGATGTACCGGACTTTCCGGCCCGACTTGGAGCATCCGACCAAAGAGGATGCGCTGCTTGCCTTCCCGGTGATGCAGGCCATGCCGATCCCTTACATCGAGCCCCAGGACACCTCCAATGCGGTGTGCTTCCTGGCCTCCGACGAGTCGCGCTACGTCACCGGGCTGCAATTCAAAGTCGACGCCGGGGCGACACTGAAGTTCTAGGGAGGACACCATGACCACTGCAGAAACCTCCGCGGGCTCGGCGGCCGATGCCGCGGCCGTCGAGGGCCGCATCACCGATGAGGACATCGAACGCGCCAGGGCGCAGATCGGCGTCCCGGTCAACCAGCGTGACGAGGCCTGGAACAAACTGCCGAGCGCCGACACCATCAGCCACTTCGCCTTCGGCTGCGGCGACGACAATCCGCTGTTCCATGATCCCGGATATGGCGCCAAGACCCGCTGGCACGGTCAGATCGCGCCGCCCACCTTCCCGATCAGCACCGGTGTGGACCAGACACCGAAATTCACCGACCCCGAACGCAAGAAGCTCTTCCGCGGCCTGTTCCGCGGTACCGGCAAGTACTACGCGGGAGTGAAATGGACCTGGTATCAACCGGTCTACGCCGGGCGCCCGGTGCTGTGCGAGACCTACACCCTCGACGTGCAGGTCAAGGAGAGCAGTTTCTCCGGCGGACGCTCGGTCAAAGAGACGTACCGGTACCTCTACGTCGACGCCAACGGCATCCCGATCGCCACCCGCGACGAGTCCTACATCAGCGCCGAGCGGCAGGGCTCGAAAAAGTCGGGCAAATATTCAAATATCGAGCGCCAACATTGGACCGCCGAAGAGCTCGCCGAGGTCGACGCGGTCTACGACGCCGAGGAGCGCCGCGGCGTCGACCCGAACTGGTGGGAGGACGTGTCCGTCGGTGACGTGCTGACCCCGGTGATGAAGGGACCGCTGACCGTCGTCGACATCATCAGCATGCACATGGGCTGGGGCTGGGGCGGTTACGGCGTCGGGCCGCTGAAGTACGCCCGCGAGCTGCGCAAGCGGATGCCGGCCTTCTACGTGCCCGACGAGTATGGCGTGCCCGATGTGGTCCAGCGGTTGCACTGGGACGCCGCGCGGGCGCAGGCCCTGGGCATTCCGGCGCCCTATGACTACGGGCAGATGCGTGCGGCCTGGGTCAGCCATCTGCTGACCAACTGGGTAGGCGATGACGGCTGGCTGGCCGAAATGGAACTGCAGCTGCGCGGTTTCAACTACCACGGCGACACGCACAAGTGCACCGGCGTGGTGAGCGGGAAGGGATCCGAACCCGACGAGCCGGTCAGCATCGAAGTCAAAGCGACCAACCAGCGTGGCGAGGACACCACCAAAGGAACGGCCAAGGTGTTGCTGCCGTCCAAGCAGACCGGCGCGGTGGTGCTGCCGACACCCAATGACGAGCTGAGACGCCGTGGGGCGCAGGTGGTCTCGCGGATATCGGGACGAGTCGGCGAGGAAATGCGCCGCCTACACGGAGAGTGAACTCAGGTGAAGCGGCTGGTTTTCGAGCCCGAGCATGAGCAGCTGCGGGAGACAACTCGACAATACATCGAGCGCGAGGTGGCGCCGAACGCCGAGAAGTGGGAACGCGAACGGATCGTGGACCGCTCGGCGTACGTGGCGGCGGGCAAATACGGCCTGATCGGCTTCAATATGCCCGAACAGTATGGTGGGGGCGGGTCCGACGATTTCCGGTTCAACGCGGTCATCAACGAGGAACTCGCACGGTGGGGTTCGGTCGCTCCGGCGCTGAGCCTGCAAAACGACGTCGTCGGCCCGTACTTCAAGACGCTGGCCAGCAATGAGCAAAAGCAGCGCTGGCTGCCCGGCATCATCACCGGAGAGATCATCGTGGCGATCGCCATGACCGAGCCCGGCGCCGGCAGCGACCTGGCCGGTATCCGCACCTCGGCCGTGCGCGACGGTGACGACTGGATTGTCAACGGCTCCAAGACGTTTATCTCGTCGGGCATCAACTGTGACCTTGTCGTTGTGGTGGCCCGCACCGACCCCGACGCCGGCCACAAGGGCTTCACGCTGCTGGTCGTCGAACGCGACATGGACGGCTTCACCAGGGGCCGCAAGCTCGACAAGATGGGTCTGCACTCGCAAGACACCGCCGAACTGCATTTCGAGAATGTTCGTGTACCGGGGACCAACGTACTCGGCCAGGAGGGTCGCGGCTTCTATCACCTGATGCACAACCTGCCCTCGGAGCGGCTGTCCATCGCCATCTCGGCGCTCGCCGGTGCCCGCGAAACCTGGCGACAGACACTGCAATACGCCAAGGACCGCAAGGCTTTCGGCCAGCCGATCGGCAGCTTCCAGCACAACCGGTTCCTGCTTGCCGAAATGGACACCGAACTCGACCTCGGTGAGCAATACATCGACCGGTGCCTGCGCGCGGTCGTCGACGGGGAGCTGACCGCGGTGGAGGCGGCCAAGGCGAAGTGGTGGTGCACCGAGCTGGCCAAAAAGGTCATCGACGGCTGCGTGCAGCTGCACGGCGGCTACGGCTACATGAACGAATACCGGGTCGCCCGTGACTATGTCGATTCGCGCATCTATACGATCTTCGGCGGCACCACCGAGATCATGAAGGACATCATCGGCCGAGACTTGGGTCTATAGACGGTGCACGGCATCACCTGCCGCACAGACGGCGCCATCCTGCGCATCGAGCTGAACCGGCCCGACAAGCTCAATGCGGTCAACACGGCGATGCTCAACGAGCTCACGGCGCGCCTCAACGATGGGGCCGATGACGCGGTGCGGGTCGTGGTGCTGACCGGTGCGGGTCGTGCGTTTTGCTCGGGAGGCGATCTGACCGGCGGCGGCACCGGGGGCGCCGCGGATGCCGCTCTCGAGGCGGTGCGGGCGATCACCGCCCTGCCCAAACCCGTTGTCGCCGGTGTGCAAGGAGCTGCCGCGGGATTCGGCTGCCCGCTGGCGCTGGCCTGCGACCTGGTGGTTGCCGCGCGATCGGCGTTCTTCCAGCTGGCTTTCACCAAAATCGGCCTGATGCCCGACGGTGGATCGTCAGCGCTCGTGCCGGCGGCGATCGGGCGGGCGCGCACCGCGAGGATGGCCATGCTGGCTGAAAGGATCGAGGCGCCAACAGCATTCGAGTGGGGAATGATCTCGCATCTGGTCGACGACGACGAGTACGACACCGAACTGCAGACGGTGGTCCAGACGCTGGCGAGCGGGCCGACGATGTCCTACGGATGGATCAAACGCGCGCTGCGCGAGTCGACGCTGTCCACACTTGATGTGGTGGGGGACCTCGAGATGGAAGGCCAGTCGGCCCTGCGGGATAGCGACGACTTTCGCCGCGGCGCCAGGGCATTCGTCGAGCGGCGCCCGCCGGAATTTCGCGGTCACTGAGGTGCGGGCGGAGCATCGCCGGGCCCGGCGGTACAGCGGGGCCGGCTGCTAACTGGTTCCCACAGGCTTGCCGGGGCTGAACCGGATCGGCAGTTTGCGCACGGCATAAACCTCACCTGCGTCCTCGAATCGTTCAGGGACACCGGCAAGTTCGAAGTCGGGTAGCCGGGTGAAGATCTGGCCCAGCATCACCTGGAACATCATCTTGGCGATGTGCGAGCCCAGACAGCGGTGAACGCCCACCCCAAACGCCATGTGCTTGCGGGCATTGGCGCGGTGCAGATCGAGCGCGTCGGGATCGCTGAACACCGCGGGGTCGCGGTTGGCGGCGCCCCACATCAAAATCGCGCGATCACCCTGCCGAAGATGCTGGCCGTGAAAGTCGGCGTCCCGGGTCACTGTGCGCGCCAGGCCGAGTGTCGGCGTGTAGAGCCGGATGAACTCGTCGCTGCCCTGCGCGATGAGGTCGAGGTCGGCGGCGAGTCTGTCGCGCAAGTCGCGGTCTTCGCACAGCCGCAGCAGCACGTTGCCGGTCAGTCCGCTGGTGGTGTCCATGCCGCCCAGCATCATCAGGAACCCGTACATGGTGATCTGGGCATCGTCGAGCGGTTCGCCGTCCAGCGTGCCGCGCAGGATGTCGCTGAACAGGTCGCCGGCCAGGCCTTGTTCACGCCGCTGCTGCATGTGTCTGGCGATCTCGGCGAACATCTCCATGCCCGCGGCCGCGGCCTTCTCCGGTTCGTGTGCCCTGTCGTGCACGGTGGTGTGCACCCATTCGACCCATTCGCGATAACGCGATTCGTCGAAGTCGAGCATCCGCAAGATCAGCCGGGCAGGCATCGGGGTGGTCAGCTCACCGACGATGTCGCATTCTCCGCGTTCAATAAAGGCGTCGATGAGCTCATTGGTGAGTTCGGTTGCCACCGGCCGAAGCTTCTCCGCCGCGGCGGGGGAGAACTGGCGCAGCGTCACCTCGCGCAGCTCCTTGGTGGCCGGCGGATCGGTCTCGATGGGCAGGATCGGCATCGGCACCGGACTGGGCGGTATCCCGATGCTGGGGCAGGAGCTGAACAGATCGTCGTCCCGCGTAGCGTCGAATACCGGTGCGTAGTCGACCAGTGCCCAGAACCCGCCGTGCGCATCGGAAAACGCTACCGGACAACCTGATTCGCGCATCGCGCGGAATGCCCCGTAGGGGTCTTCCCGGAATTGCGGCGAGTGGTGGTCGAGGTCGACGTGTGCCCTCGATACGGTTTCGGTCATCGGCTCCCTCTCGGCGTGCGGCGACTTATGCGTGGGTCAGCACCGGCGGCTTGGTCGCCTCCGGGTCCGGATTGGCGATCGGAAGCCCCATGAAACGCCGCGCATTGTCGCCCATGAAGTCGTAGGTGCGGCGCCGATCCATGCCCTCGGCGTACTGGTAGTAGCGCCTCGGTTCAGCCAGTCCTTCTGGATGCGGATAGTCCGACCCGAACAGGACCTTGTCCCAGCCGACGGTTTGCACGACGTCGGAAACCTTGCCTTCCCAGAAGGGGCTGACCCAAACGTTGCGGCGGAAGACATCCAGCGGATGCTCGGGGAAGTTCTGCGGCATCTTGTTGTAGACGTCTTCCAGGTCGTGAAACAGCGGGTGGATCCAGGAGCTGCCGTTCTCGACGCTGGCGATCCGCAGCTTGGGGAACCTGGTCAGCGTGCCGTGGCAGATCAGGCTGCTGAGCATGTCGGCGATCTCGCGGTGACCGAGCACCACCCATCGAAACGCGCTCATCTCCATGAAGCTGTTGGTGTCCGGCGGCTCCCACATGTCGATGTATTCGGTGAGCGGGGGCTGGCTGGCGTGCAGCACGATGGGCAGCCCGGCCGCCTCGACTTCGCGCCAGAACGGATCGAACTCGGGCAGCGCCGGTGAGCGCCAGCCCCGAAAGCCTTTGACCGGTGCGGGTTTGATCAGCGCGACTTTGGCGCCATTTTCCAGGATGTACTCAAGCTCCCGTAGCGCGCCGTCGACTTCGGCGCAGTTGATCACCGGGGTCATGAACAGCCGGCCCTGATAAGTGAATCCCCAGTGCTCGAGCATCCACTGATTCAGGGCGTGGATCATCGCCATCGTCAGCTCGGGGTCTTCGGCCGCTGAGTGCTCGACGAGGTTTGCCAGGGTCGGGTAGATCAGGGTTTCGCGTACCTCTTGGCGGTCGAGCTCTTTGATCCGGTCCTGCGGGTTGCGGGTCGCCGCGGGGGCTTCGATGGGCGGACCCTGCATCTCGCGCAGCGTCAGGCCCTCGGTGTTGTGGCCCGAATAGAACTTCTCGTGCCCGCCGGGGCGGGCGACCCGCTCGAAGGTCGGATTGGGGATGTACTCGGTGATCCTGCCCAGGATCGCGATCCGCGTGCGCTTGCCGACCTGCACGAACTGCACGGCCTTCTGATAGCGCTCGGGCAGGTGCCTTGTGAGTGCTTCGGGCAACTCGTACATGTGCTGATCCGCATCGAAGATCGGTACGTCGGTGAACTGCGTCATCGTGCCTCCCGTGATGGCTCTGATATGAGCTTGGCCGCTGTTGACGAAACTGTCAAGTAGCAGCCAGATGATCCACCAAATATGTATGTTCTCTTGGATGCTTTCACCTGACGCTTCTGTCAGATACAGTATTGCCATGACGGTGACTTCCGACCAGCGCCCCGGCGATGCGCTGGAAATCGGCCGTGGCGAGCGGACGCGCGCGCAGATCCTCGAAGCGAGTCGGCGGATCTTTCTGGAGCGCGGGTATGCCGGCACTCCGATCAACGCGATCACCGAGGCATGCGGCATCTCGCGGGCCGGCTTTTACACCTATTTCAAGGACAAGCACGACGTCTTCAACGCACTCGGTCAGAATGCCTACCACGATCAGCTGGCTGTGATCGCGCGATGGAAGACGTTGCCGCGGCCCTATCAACTGGCCGACGTGCGGGGGTGGGTCAGCGATTATTTCGAGTACATGGACCGCCATGGCGCGTTCGTTTTATCGGCCTATTCCTCGGCGCCCGACGACGAGGCGTTTCGGCGTTCGCGCAACCGAATGGTCACCCGGGCCACATGGCGGCTCGGGCAGGCAATCGGCGGTGCCGCCCATTCACCTGAGGTCGTCGGAGCGGCGGCGATGGGGCTACTGGAGCGCGCCTGGCATTCGGTGCAGTCCCAGTGGGTCGCCCTCGACCCCGATGAGATGATCGCCGTCGTGGCCGAGATGATCTTCCGCATGGCCGGCCCCGATGAGTGAGTCCGCGGTGGATGACGCGATCGGCTTCATCGGCGCCGGGCAGATGGGCGAACCGATGGTGCGGCAGTTACTGCAGGCCGACCGTGATGTCCTGGTCTATGCGCGTCGCGACGAAGTGCGCGACCGGTTGGCCAAAGCCGGTGCGCGGCTTGCCGATTCGATCGGCGAGCTGGCTGCGCGCAGCGATGTCGTGATCTCGTGTCTGTTCTCCGACCAGCAACTGCGTGCGGTCGCCGCCGGACCCCATGGTCTGCTTGCCAACGCCAAGCCGGGTGCGGTCCTCGTCTCGCACACCACCGGAAACGTCTCCACACTCGCCGAGCTCGCCAACGCGACGCGGGGGGCGATTCTCGATGCTCCGGTGAGCGGAACCGCTGACGATATCGCCGCAGGGAACCTGACGGTTTTGGTCGGAGGCCCCGACGAGGCTGTTGAACGGGTCAAACCGGTGCTCGCGGCTTACGCCGACCCGATCATCGCCACCGGCGAATTGGGCAGTGCCCTCAATATCAAGCTGATCAACAATGTGCTCTTTGCCGCCAATGCCCAACTCGTCGCCGCCGCGGTGGAAGTGGGGCGCCGGCTGCGCATTGAACCCGAGGCGTTGCTCACCGCGTTGTCGGTGTGCAGCGGTGGGAGCAAAGCGGCGATGTATGTCCAAAGCACCGGTGGCATCGATGCTTTCGCGAACATCGCCGCACCGTTTTTGCGCAAGGACTTCGCAGCGGCCGTCGCTGCCGCCGCCGAAGCAGAGGTGGACTTGGGTTTGCTGCATACGGCTGTGCACAGCGGTCCGCTGAACCTGACCGAACTGCCACCGGAGAAGTGATGACCGCCCAGTACGGATGCCGCGAATGTCGCGAAGGCTTGCCGGAATCAGAACAAGTCTTCTATCTTAATGAGATAAACAAATAGCTAGATTGGTGCGGGCCGGTTGGCGGCGGCTAGTCGCAGTGCGGCGATTAGGAGATGAGTTTTCATGACTACCGTTCCGGAGGCGGGAACCGGTATTGATGGTGTCCCCGAGGTGGAATGGACCTCCCTGCCCATGGCGGACGATCGAGGTGCGGGGTGGGCGGCACTGCGGGAGCTGGGACCGGTTGTACTGACACACAACTTTTACCACTTGACTCGCCGCGACGACGTTTTGCATGCGTTGCGCACTCCGGAGGTTTACTCGTCGCGCAAGGCCTTCGACATGCTCGGCAGCCCGATGCCGCTGGTACCCATATCGTTCGACCCTCCGGAACACACCCGGTTCCGCAAGATCCTGCAGCCTTTCTTCAGCCCGCACACCCTGAATGCGATGATGTCGGATCTGCAAGCTCAGGCCGCCCAGATCATCACCGACATCGCGGCTCGGGGCCAGTGCGACGCGGTCACCGACATCGCCATTCCGTATCCGTCGCAGGTGTTCTTGACGCTATACGGGCTGCCGCTGAGCGACCGCGATCAACTGATCCGCTGGAAGGACGCCGTCATCGCGCTGGCCGACTACGGCCCGTCACTCGAGGGTGCCGATCTGGCTCCGGCGGTGGAGCTGTTCACCTATTTGACCAACGCCATCAATGAGCGCCGGGCCAATCCGGGTCCGGACATCTTGTCGCAGGTGCTCACTGGTGAGGAACCGCTCGATGACGCCGAGGCGATTGGGTTGAGCTATCTGTTCGTGCTGGCCGGGCTGGATACGGTGACCGCGGCTATCGGTTTTTCCCTGCTCGAGCTGGCCCGTAACCCGGTCCTGCGCGCGGAATTGCGCCGCGATCCCGAGCAGGTCAAGGTGTTCATCGAGGAGATCGTGCGGCTGGAACCGCCCGCGCCGATGACACCGCGGGTGACCACCGAAGCGGTCACCATCGGCGGCGTCCGGCTGCCAGCGGAAACCCCGGTGATGCTGTGTCTGGCGGCGATCAACCGTGATGACAGCGACGACACCTCGACCAACTCTTTGGTGATGGACGGGCACGTCCACCGGCATTGGGGCTTCGGCGGCGGCCCGCACCGCTGTCTGGGCTCACACCTTGCACGGATGGAGCTCACCTTCGTGATCAACGAATGGTTAAACCGCATCCCGGATTTCGAGCTGGCGCCCGGCTACACCCCGCGGATCCACTTCCCCGCCAACACGTTTTCGCTGACCTCGCTGCCGCTGCGCTGGACTTGAGCTTGGCCTGCCGTCAGCGACCGCGCCCGCCGCTAAGGCGATCCGGCGCCTGCTGTCATTCCGGCGGATAGCCGGGTGGCGGGTAGGCACCCCGGAGGATCCAGGGCAGCCAGTTGATGCCGAACTCCAACTCGTCACTGGCGTCGTAGTCGGGGACGGGGTCGATCGGCGCATTCCCCTCGCTTTGGGCCGCAGCCAGCGGCGACGGTGCACCCCCCCTGCTGCCGGCTCCTTGCTGGGGCTGTCCGTAGACGGCCACCACGACGGTGCGATCCGGGCTGTTTTCCGACCAGACACCCATTTGGGAGTTGGCGCAATTGGACATGATGGCGTTATAGGCGGGGTTGTAGTACCACCGGTTGATCAAGTCGTTGCCACTGATGGCGATGGACTGGTTGATCGCCACCGTTTCGGCCACCTGGCCATGGAAGCCGGCTGCGTTGGCGCGGTCCTGTGGCGTGGATCCGTCCGAGCCGATGTCGCCGTCAAGGTTGCGGTTGTTCAGCACATCTCTGGTGTGCTGCTGGGCGGCGAGTTGGAGCTGCGGGTTGCTTTTGACGTCGTTGGTGCACCCGGCCTGATGCTGCATCGTGTAGACGTTGGCGATGACGGCGTCGTTGAGTCGTTTGTTGTTGGGGATGAGCGTGTTGTTGTCGTTGTCCGCATGTGCGGCGGGGGCCCCCACCATGGCGACGACGGCGGCGGCCAGCGCGGCGGACAGGCTCAGTGGCCGATACTGCATGTCAATCTCCTCCGTGTCAGCCGCCGAGGGGGCGGTCGGCGGTGGCGGGCGGACCAAGCTCCTCTGGCCGAATAAAGGGCGACCAAATTAGACAGATATATTACGCTTTGGCCGCACTGAAGCAAGGAGAGCCGCCTGTCGCCTGGGCGGGCTAACACGCGACCTGGATCGCGAAGGTGCCGGTTGCCCGCATGCTGGGGTCGTCCGTGTTGAAGCCATCGGCGCTCCCGCGGATCGTGTACGTCTGATCCTTCATGCTTATGGCCGCCTTGCCGGCGAGGCCTTCCATGTAGCTGCCGGTGAAGCCGCCCAGGGAATTGATACTGACAGATTTGGCCGTCAGCCCCGCTTCGCTGGATACCAGCGCTGTGACACCCGCCGCGGTGTCACCGGCGGTGATCGTCGTCAACGGTCCGATCAGCGTGCACTTCACGGCGGTCATCTCCGGAAGAGCACTGTCGTTGATCGTCACCTTCGCGGTTCCGGCGGGTACCGTTCCCCGTGCAGGAGAGGGTGGCGGTGAGGATGAGCACGCCCCAACACCCGCCGCGATCAGGGCGGCGACCGAAGCTTCAACGCACCATTTCTGCACAGGCCACCTCGGTTCGGTTTCGACGCATCTGCCGGCTTTCCCACTGCAGAAATGTAGTCGCTGTCCGACCTCGCCGAGGGGTGAATCGTGTAACCAGCGACAGGCGCCGGTGCTGTGACGGGCGGGTAGGGAGCTCGACGGATCTCTTGATTCTGTGTGAGCGCCACCTACATACTACGTAAGTGGCACCTACGGCGGGTGTGGCGTACGCGTTCGACCCGAGGGTGGAGCATGGATGCGCGCGTAGGGGGTATGACCCTGTTATCTGCGATAGGGAGTTGACCAGGTGGCAGCTCAACCGACTGTGGCAGTCATCGGCGCTGGACCCGGCGGTATCGCAATGGGAATCCAGCTGACCCGTGGCGGTTATAACTTCACCATCTTCGAGCGCGGCGAGGGCTTCGGTGGAACCTGGCGCAACAACACCTATCCCGGTGCCGCCTGCGACGTGCCGTCCCACTTCTACTCTTTCTCCTTCGCGCTCAACCCCCGCTGGAGCAAGGTCTACGCCAACCAGCCCGAGATACTGGCCTATCTGGAGAAGGTTGCGCTCGACCACCACCTCGACACTCATCTGATCGCCGGTGCCCGCGTCAGTTGCCTGCGCTGGTCGGACCGCGACCGGCGCTGGACGGTACAGACCGAAGATGGCGCGGCCCACCAGTTCGATGTCGTGGTCAGCGCCGTCGGAATGCTCGACGTCCCCAACGTTCCGGACATCCCCGGCGCGAAGTGCTTCGGTGGACGTGCGTTCCACTCGTCGATCTGGGACCACTCGAAATCAACTGCGGGAGAACGGGTCGCCTCAATCGGTACCGGAGCCAGCGCCATCCAGTACGTGCCCGCAATCGCCGCCGACACAAAGCACCTGACGGTATTTCAGCGCACACCGACCTGGGTCAGCCCGCGCCTGGACGCGCCGTTCACTGCTGAACAGCAGGAGTTTTTCGAGCGCAACCCCGAGCAGGCGCGCAAGCTGCGCGACGCGGCTTTTCAGCAGTACGAGCAGATGGACTTCGACACCGACTCCGAGCAGACCAAGCAGCTCACCGCGGAGGCCCACGAATTCCTGGCCGCGAACGTGCGCGATCCCGAACTACGGGCCAAGCTGCTACCGAACTATCCGCTGGGCTGCAAACGCCCGCTGCTCTCCGATGATTGGCTTCCCACGTTTGCGCTGCCGAACGTCACGCTGGAGACCTCGCCGATCGTGGCGTTCACCGAGCACGGTTTGCGCACCGCCGAGGGCACCGAACACCGCGTCGACACCGTCGTCTACGGGACTGGATTCAAAGCCGCCGACTATCTGAGCAGCCTTGACGTCTACGGCAGGGACGCCCGTCGTCTTCGTGACGAGTGGCGTGACGGTGCCGAGGCGTATCTGGGAACCGTGGTGCCCGGCTATCCGAATCTGTTCACCCTGTATGGACCCAACACCAACGGGGTCACCTCGATCATCTATATCCTCGAGGCCCAAGCCGAATTCGCTCGCCGCGTCCTTGATGAGATGGTTTACCGGAACATCCGCACGGTCGAAGTCAAACGCAGCGTGCACGACGCTTACAACCGCGAGATCCAAGATGCGCTGGCGGGTAAAGTGTGGGCGGCCAACTGCAACAACTACTTCCGGCACCCCAACGGTAAGATAATCACCCAATTCCCTTACAGCGGTTCCGCGTTCGCAAAGCGACTGCAGCAGGTAACGCTGGATGTGTTGACTGCGCCCGCCGGCGAGGACGACCGGCAGCTGGAGAAGGCAGGCAGCAGCGCATGACGGCGGTCGTCACCGGCGGTGGATCCGGAATCGGCAAGGCGGTAGCGGAAAGGCTGCGTAAAGCGGGCCAGGATGTGGTGGCCTGGGATATCGCGGGCGGCGATATCGACTGCGACATCAGCGATTGCGACGCGGTCGGGGCGGCTATCCGGCAGACCGTCGCCGAGCGGGGAACGCCGGACCGGCTGGTGGCGTGCGCCGGCGTCGGCGCGTTGGGGACTCTGCTCGAGCAAGGACCCGCCGACTGGCGCAGGGTCCTCGACACCAACCTGACCGGTACGTGGCTGACCATGCGGGCCGTTGCACAAGCCATGATCGACGCCGGCGCGCCAGGATCCATTGTCGCGGTGTCGAGTATCAGCGGGACCATCGCCGATCGGGACATGGACGCTTATTGCGTGTCCAAAGCCGGCGTTGACATGTTGGTGCGGGTGGCTGCCGCCGAGTGGGGGGTCCATGGTATCCGCGTCAACGCGGTGGGCCCCGGGGTCACCCGCACACCCATGCTGGCCGAGGCCGAACAGTTGCCGGGCTGGGTTCAGGCGCTGACCGAGCGGACTGCCCTGGGTCGCCTCGGTCGGGCCGATGACGTCGCCGAGGCGATTGTTGCAGTACTCGAGATGTCCTGAGTCACCGGGCAAATCGTGTTCGCCGACGGTGGGCTGGCGTTGCACAGTCCCATCGACAGCTATGGGCAGCAACAGCGCGTACTGAGGGGCACGACCGGCTGAGCGGTCATGGCCGTGGCGTTCCCCGGGCCGCGCCGGCGGTGAAGGTGACCGGCAGCTTGCCCAAGCCCGTCATGGTCGGGTTGCCCAGGTATTGGTAGACGCCGTCGGTATCAACCCGGTAGTCGGGAATGCGCTCAAGAACCGCCCTCACCATCACCTCGAACATGACCCGCGCCAGATGAGATCCGATGCACCGATGCGGCCCCAGCCCAAAGGCGACATGGCGATTCGGTGCCCGGTCCAGGACCACGTCGCCGGCTCGGGCGAACTCTTGCTCGTCATGGTTGGCGGCCAACCAGCTGATGATGAGGCGGTCGTTGCGTCGAAGGTGTTGTCCACCGAGGACGACATCGCGTGTCACCGTCCGGCTGAGCTGCTGATTGACCGAGAAGTAGCGCAGAAACTCATCGGTGGCGGTGCGGTAAAGCTCCGGGCGATCGATGAGTTGCCGGCGCAGATCGGGATGCGTGCCCAGGTGAAGCAGACTCAGCGCCGTCTGTGACGTCGTGGTGTCGACGCCGCCGGCGACCAGGTTCCACAAGATATCGAGCAGCTGTGTGTCATCCAGCCGCCTGCCGTCGTACTCGAATTGGACGAGGAAGCTCGTCAAGTCGTCGCGAGGGGCGGCTCGCCGGGTCGCCGCAAACTTCAGCAGACCCTCCATCATCGCGGGTACCTCGGCGACCGCGCCGGCGTACTCGGCACTGTCCTGCGGAAGAGCCATCACCGAGTGGAACAGGTTGGCATACAGCTGCCAGTTGTCGTAGGGCAGGCCCATCAACCGCATGGTCAGGATGGCCGGAACGGGGCTGGCGTAGTCCAGCACGAGGTCCATGCGACCGTCTGCGATCCGTTGATCGAGAAACCAGTGCACCGACTGTTCCATAAACGGCCGTATTTTCTGGACAGCTCCCGGCGAGAAGAATGGGGCGAGCGCGCGCCTTAACGCCCGGTGGTACGGCCCGTCGACTTCACCGATTCCCAGGGCCGGCTGGCCTTCGGGGCGCGGGACACCCATCTCGCCTTGGTAATCGACCCCGTCGGCGGAGTTCGGCTCGTATTTGTGCGCGAAGGTTTCACCGTCCCGGGCGATTTGTGCCACCGCGTCATAGCTTGTGACGAACCAGAATCCGCCGTAGTTCTCGTTCCATGCCACCGGGCAGCGCCGTCGAAGGCCGGCGTTGACTTGCAGCTCGTTTTGATTGAAGTCCGGTGAGTGATGGTCGAAATCGACAACCGCGTCGGCACTGACATCACGGCGTGCGGCCATCAAAACCTCCAACACACGCAAACCAGCAAATTCGCTTTCGCGCCGGCGGCGGCATCTCTAGACTCGGCATTAAATGGCAATCTTAGCAATGTTAGTGCTCTGAGGGTATGGAGGCTGTGATCGTGAGCGCTGATGCCCTGCGGCACTGAAGGTATGGCCATTGACGAGCCACTGTTACCGGTCGGTATCGGATGCGCAGTTGCAGGCGCGCTGCGCACCGTTAGCCACAGGCGGGCCGGTGACGCTGGCTATTCGTTGAGCCGATGATCACACTGAACCACGCTCGGGAGGCGCAGGCCATGAGCAATTTCGATTTTGTCGACTTCTTCACCGACTCCGCCGTCATTCCGGATCCCTACCCTACTTCGACTACCTGCGCGGCAAGAACCCGGTGCTTCGGCTGCCGCACCACAACGTCGTCGCGGTCACCGGCCATGAGGAGGCCGCCGCGGTCTACAAAGACACCGATACCTTTTCGAGTTGCGTCGCAGTTGGGGGACCGTTTCCACCTTTGCCGTTCGAGGCCGAAGGCGATGACATCAGTGCGCAGATCGAGGCGCACCGCGATCAGTTTCCGATGTCCGAGCACATGCTCACGATGGACCCGCCGGTACACACGCGTGCACGGTCACTGCTGAGCCGGCTGCTGACGCCGAGCCGGCTGAAGGAGAACGAGGAGTTCATGTGGCGCCTCGCCGACCGCCAGCTTGAGGAGTTCCTCGGCAGCAGCGAACGCGAGTTCATCAGCCAATACTCCAAGCCCTTCTCCACCTTGGTTATCGCCGATCTACTCGGCGTGCCCGAGAAGACCACCAGGAGTTCCGCATCTTGTTGGGCGACGACCCGCCGGTGGGGACACTCGACCACGAGTCGGTCGGTGCACCGCTGGACAGGCTCGACGAGAAGTTCTGCTCCTATATCGAGGACCGCCGACGCGAACCCCGCGACGACGTGCTGACTGCGCTGGCCACCGCGAAGTATCCTGACGAATCCATTCCTAAGGTCATCGAGGTGGTTCGCTCGGCCACCTTCCTGTTCGCCGCCGGCCGCGAGACCACCGCCAAGCTGCTCGGCGCCGCCGTACAGATCCTGGGTGACCGGCCCGACATCCAGCAAAAGCTGCGAGGTGACCGGAGCCTGATCCCGTCGTTCATCGAGGAAGCACTGCGCATGGAAAGCTCGGTCAAGGCCACCTACCGGCTGGCCCGCAAACCCGTGACCGTGGGTGGTGTTGATATTCCCGCCGGCACAATCGTGACGGTGCTGGTGGGTGGCGCCAACCGTGATCCGCGCCGGTTCGACGATCCGCACGAGTTTCGGCTCGACCGCAGGAATGTTCGCGAGCACATGGCGTTTGTCCGCGGGGTGCATTCCTGCCCGGGCGCGCCGCTGGCCCGAGTGGAGGGTCGCGTGTCAATTGAACGCATCCTCGACCGGATACCCGACATCAAGATCAACGAAGACAAACACGGACCTGCCGGGCACCGTCGCTACACCTACGAGCCGACGTACATGCTGCGCGGGCTCACCGAGCTGTACCTTAGCTTCACTGCAGCGTGAGCGGGGTTGTAGGGGATCTTGACGAGACGGTGCGGGTATCGGTGAAGTTGTTGGGCGAGAGCACTTTCCGTTGCCGATCAGGGTCGTCCCGATCTGTCGACGAACAGACCCGCGAATGCTTCGGCGGAATGGTCGAGCGCAGTATCATCGGGGAGCATCTGATCGTGAGCCTAGATGCAGTGCGGCTCAGCAGGAGTGACCTGTGACGAGCCACCGAACTGTCTTCAACCATGTCGGATTGTGTGTTGCCGATCGGGAGCGCTCGCGCCGCTTTTACGAAGGGCTCTTCGGTTTTGTGTTCTGGTGGGAGCTCGAACCGCCCGATGACGGCACCGACCGTCTTCTGCAGCTGAACGAACCGATCGGACTGCGTGCGACCTACCTGGTACGAGACGGCTTGGTGCTGGAGCTTCTCGACTACGCCCGGCGCGAAGTCCACGCCGGGCCGAAACGTGCCATGGACCAGATCGGGTTGACGCATCTGTCGTTGTCGGTGTCCGATCTGCGCGACGTGTTGGAGATGGTCGACAGTTTCGGGGGATCGGTGATCGAAGAAACGGTCTCTGAGCAATCAGCAATGATCCGCGATCCGGATGGACAGCTGATTGAACTGCTTTCGGACTCCTGGCTTGCGGTCCTGCCGCCGCGGCCTCGCTCGCACTAACTACTCCGCTTGAAACTGGACTGGCGGATTTTGTGCGCCGACATGGGCATCCACGGTGATGGCGCCGGTAGTGCCGTCGATCGTAATGGTGGCACCGTCGGAGATTCGGCTCATCGCGGTCGGGACCTGGACGGCGGGCAGTCCATACTCGCGCGCAAGGCAGGAACCGTGTGCGAGCCTTCCGCCGGTCTCGAGAACGAGTCCCGATATGACGCCGAACACTGGTGTCCATCCCGGATCGGTGCTGTTGCAGACCAGGATGTCTCCGTCGGTTAGAGTGCCAATCTCTCGGAGGCTCTTAATGATTCGGGCCGTCCCTACGGCGCGCCCGGCGGATAATCCGGCTCCGCTCAAATCGGCATCAGCGTCGGGCGTTTCGTCGAATTGAACGCCTTGACCGTTACGCAAGAACAGCGGTGCAACGACCTCTTTATCGTCTTCGCGTTTCCAATCGCGGAAGCGGCCCTTTATCTTCAGCCGGTCCAGGACCGGGTTGCCGCGGCCGTAGCACAGGTCGAAGGCTTCTTGGTGACCGAGGAAGAACACGTCCATTGGATAGTCGATGAGGCCACGCTCGGCGAGGCGCCATCCCAGTTCAACGTAGCCTCTTTTCATTGCGAGTAGGCCGCGGTCGACGAAGTAGCGCTCATCGTCTCGTATCACAGTCCACCTGTGCACGTAGTCGAGTGCGAGTTTTAAGGCTTCGGCCTTCAACGTGCCGAGGGTCCTTGTTTGAGGTTGGCGATGACTTCCTTGGTGGCGGCCTCGCGTTTTGCATTGACGCGTTGTTCGAGGACAGACGGGCGCACTGGATCGCTCACGTTGAGCAATGCCCGGAACGCTTCGTAGTCGATCGAAGGGTCCTCACATCGCCGGGGAAAGTACATGTCACGGTCCGTCATGCCCCGGTGGCCATGCCGGCTGACGAAATCTTCGTAGCGGCAGAGGAATTCCCGGCCTGCCGGGAAGTTGCGTAGGCGCTCGAAGAACTCGTCGCCACTGTGGTTGCGGAAGCAATGCAGAAGCGCTTCGGATTCGCGAATCGTCTGCGCGAGTTCCCATACCTCCGCGTTCTCGATCTGGGTCGCTGAGCGCGTCGTAGATCCGGAGATCAGGTCTCCGAACGCGTTTGGATTGTTGCCGGTGTACCAGTGGGCGAGAATCAAGCCCACGACGGCGAGGGCATCGCGTGCGTAGATGACGTAGCCGTGCCAGACCCTTTCCGAAAGCGTCGCTTCTGCGGCGGCGTATTTCTGCAGATACGTCTCGAGTTGGCGGTCGGTCATTCGAGCGAGCCGCTCTGGCGTGGTTCCGTTGTACCACTGCTCTCGCTGGTCCATCCATTGCCGAAAGACGTTTAGCCAACGATAGAAACCGTCGTCGGGATTCAGCATTCGGATCCGCATATACATGCGGACATAGTCGAGGTAGTTGAACTTCGCGGACATGACGTCGGCGTGCCACGATGGCGGCAGCCAGTTCTGAAGCATATTCGCGCGGATGGGCGGCGGTGCCGTTGCCTCCAGAAGCCTTCTGTGCAACTCGCAGTTGGAATAGACCTTAGCCCTGTGGAACTTCCAGTACCTCAGCCGGTCGAGCTCAGCGCATCCCCAGCCCTTAACGGCATATAGCTGCGCTTGGTGTTGGCCGGGTGCGCGCATGGAATACATCATTGGGCTGCATGGGCCCGTCCATCCCTCGTCAGCTGTCGCGCGTGTCCAGATCGTGTCATCTGGCTCGGGTACTCGCTGCCAGTCGTCCAGATCTACATCCCAGCTGAACTCGACGCCCGTGATCGGACGGGACTGCAACAGGAAGAAGGTATCTGCGTGTAACGCCCATTCAATATCTTGAGGCACATCGTGGTAGATCTCTTGTACATGCCGACCGAGCTCGGCTAGCTTCACCACCCGATCATCCGACAAACTAAAGGCATTGCGGTCGGCCGCCGGAAGCTCTTCGGTGATGGTTCCGCTGCCCGTGTCCCGGTTGGGGATAGCGCGGGTCGCCTTGTCACCGAGCGTCTTTGCGCGGATCCGTAAGTCGCCATGCTTCACCACGAATTCGTCGGGTGTGACGGTGCCCGAAACCACCGAGTCTCCCAGCCCCCAGCTCGCGTTAATCAGGATCTCGTCAGTCGCGGCGTTGACGGGATTGGCGGTAAACATGACCCCGGACACATCCGAGTCGACCATTGTTTGCACCACCACGGCGATACGCGCCCGGCACTGATCGAACCCATTCTGGTGACGGTATGCCGTTGCCCGCGCTGTCCACAGCGACGCCCAGCACCGCCTAATCTGTTCAAGCAGCTCGGTCGCTCCCTTGACGTTGAGATACGTGTCGTGCAACCCGCAAATGATGCATCGGCCATATCCTCTGCTGTTCCTGACGACCGCACCGCGACCAGTACTTCCTCACCGAGTGCGCTGTAGGCCTTCTCGATGTCAGCCGCGACCTCAGCCGGCACCTTCGCCGAGCGGACCAGTTCGCGGATGGTGGCCGTCGCATCCTCAACCAGCCCCGCATCGCCAAAGTCGATCGTGTCCAGCGCATCCCGGATCAGTTCGTCCATGGCGTTGGCTTCTAGGAATGTCGCGTATGCCTGCGCCGACACACAAAACCCTGGTGGTACGGGTAGCCCGTACGCCGCCATCACTCCGAGATTAAGGGCCTTGCCGCCAACCAGGTTCCTGCACACGGACTCGTCAAGATCAGCAAGGTCTTCAAACCCAAAGATCGTCGGGCCATTCATCGAGACCTCCTCCCGAGTGGCTTACAAGCTGCCCCTGCAACGGCTTTCTCACCGGTATCCGGCGAAGAAGGCCCGGACGTCCTCGACGAAAAGCTGGGGTTGCTCGAATGCCGCGAAGTGTCCGCCGCGCGGCATGTCGGACCAGTGTGTGATGTTGTAGTTCGCTTCGCACCACGCTCGCGGTGAGCGGATGATCTCTTTCGGAAAGGCCGCCACACCGGTGGGCAGGTCGACGCTGCCGGCGGCCTGGAAGCTCTTGAAACTTTCCCAGTACATTCGCGCTGAGGACGCCGCCGAGGCGGTGAGCCAATACACCATCACGTTGTCGAGCAGTTCGTCGCGGCTGACCACGTTTTCCGGGTGGCCGTCGCAGTCCATCCACGACCAGAACTTCTCGATGATCCACGCCATCTGGCCCGCTGGCGAATCCACCAAGCCGTAACCGAGAGTCTGCGGTCGGGTCGACTGCTGCTTGGCGTAGCCGGAGTCCCACGTTTCGTAATATTCGAGGCGGGCCAGCGCCTCCCGCTCATCGTCGCTCGGATTGTCCAGGGCGCCGGCGGGTGGCGCGCCGAAGGGCATGTTGGTATGAATGGCGATGCAGTGGCCACGGTTTCGGCCCAGCTGTGTAGTGACCGCCGCCCCCCAGTCGCCGCCCTGTGCGCCGTAGTGGTCGTAGCCCAGCCGGACCATCAGTGTTTCCCACGCCTGTGCGACTTTGCCGATACCCCAGCCGGTCGCGACCGGTTTCCCGGAGAAGCCATACCCGGGAAGGGAGGGGCAGACGACGTGAAACGCGTCTTCGGCTTGCCCTCCGTGTGCCGTCGGGTTGGACAACGGCTCGATGACTTTGTGGAATTCCACGAATGATCCGGGCCAGCCGTGCGTGATCACCAGCGGCAACGCTTCGGGGTGCGGGGAACGTTGGTGCACAAAGTGGATCTCGAGCCCGTCGATGTCGGTGGTGAATTGGTCGTAGCGATTCAGTGCCGCCTCCCGCACCCGCCAGTCGTAGCCGTCTGCCCAATAGGCGGCGAGCTCCCGGGCGTAGTGCAGCGGCAGACCCTGGCTCCAGTCATCGACGCATTCGCGCTCTGGCCAGCGGGTTCGCGACAGGCGTGCGTGCAGATCGGTAAGGACGTCGTCGCCAACCGTGATGCGAAACGGCCTGGGGTCTGTCATGGCGCTGCCATGGCCTGAATGCCCAGCATCCGTGTGGCCCCGGGCGGGCCGTGTAAGAGTCCGGCATTGACACCGTCGGTAGGTAACACCTACACATTATGTATGTGCCACTTACTTCGAATCAAGCACGCGGGCCGGCGCGGCGGCGGCGGCCGCGCGCAGTAAGCGGCCGGCGCCGGCGATATGCGTGATGCGGCGGAGAAAAGGCGGGCGACATGTCGACGATCAGCAGCGGTGACCGCGACTGGAACATGGTGCTGGATGGCTTCCGGTCGTTTCTGGCCGAGCGCTGGCACGGCGCCAGCGCGATCTGCGTGAACATGGCAGAAGCCGTTCGTACAAACGGCTTTTCGAGTGAAGCGCGCTGCTGGATGTGTCGTGGCGCGAGCAGGGGGTGCCACGCTCACGTGGAATGGTACTGCGGGTCCCGCCGGCGGGCGAAGGGGTGTTCCCCGACTACGACCTGGTCCGGCAGGCCCGCGCCATGACGCGCGCTGCCACGGGGTGGCGGTGCCTGAGGTCATCGCCGTGGAAACCGATGAGTCCTATCTCGGTTCCGCGTTCCTCGCGATGGATCTGGTGCCGGGAAGAATTCCCGCCGACGAAGCACCCCAGTACTGCGTCGCCGGGTGGTTGTTCGAGGCCGCACCGGATCGGCAACGCGAGCTGTACAACAACTTTCACGACACGTTGGCCGATATCAACCGCATCGGCGCCACTACCGGCGCCGACCTGTCGTTTCTGCATCGCCCGCAGGGTGAGGGACCGGCAGGTGAGTTGGCGTGGTGGTCGAGCTACCTGGATTGGGCCACTGACGGTTTGCCGCCAACCGAAATGGTTGAGGCGCTAGCATGGCTGCACCGCAACCGCCCGGACCCAGAGCCACCCGCAACGCTGGTGTGGGGCGACGCCCGCTTCGGAAACGTGATCTTTGACGATGCCTTCCGGGTGCGCGCAGTGCTGGACTGGGAAATGGCAACGGCCGGCCCGGCGGAGGTCGACCTCGGATGGTCATTCGCGGTCCGGCGCTCGATCCAGCGCGGCAATGGGCTACCACTTGACCGTGAACTACCCGGCTTTCCCGATCGCGCGGCGACCATCCATCGGTACGCACGGCGCCTCGGCCGGCCGATCCAGGCACTTGGATGGTACGAGGTGTTCGCCATGGTCCGGATGGGCGCCGTCCTCAAGGCGCTGGCCGGACTGCTGCACCAGCGCGGCATCACCGACCACATCGTCCACACGATTCCACCGCTGCAGGATTGGATCTACGACCTGATGGAGGCCGCCCCATGATGTTCGCCGGACCTCTGGTGCCCGCAGACGATCACCTCAACCATCAGATCGCCGACACCTTTGCCACCGTGTCGCAGACCGATCGGGCATGGACCGAGAAGGTTGCCGCCTCGGCGTACTCGAACGACGGCCGACTGCAAATGGACTTCGGCGTCGGCAAATACACCAACCGTGGGGTGATCGACGCGTTCGGTGGGGTCAGTCGCGGAACCGATCAGTGGACTGTACGGGCGAGCAGGTCGTTGACGCCGGACGTGGACTCGGTGTCGGTGGGCCCGTTGCACTACGAAATCGTGGAGCCGATGACGCGGGTGCGTTTCGCGCTCGACCCGAACGACGTCGTACCGATCAGCTTCGAATGGAACTTCACCGCTGTCGTTCCCGCCGTGCTGGAAAACCGCGAGCAGCACCGCTCGCTGGGCGGTACGCGCATCGATGCCGATCTGGTGCGATACCACCAGATCGGAGTGGCCAGCGGATGGGTCGAGGTCGACGGTGAGCGAACCGAATTCGATGACTCGACTTGGATTTCCACCCGCGACCATTCCTGGGGGGTTCGCTACTACGTCGGCAATCCGGTGACTGACATCCCACCGGCGCCCGAGCTCGGCGCATCGTCGCACCACATGATCTGGATGCCGGTCCTGATGCAACGTGAGGACGGCTCCCGGTGCGGCTTTCATCTGTACTACACGGCGAGCACCTCCGAACTGGTGGGATCGTCGTTACAGGTTCAGGGCGGCTTCGAGTATCCCGATGGCCGAAGGGATGTGGTCGTCTCGGCGGTACCCGAGCTGAAGTACCGTCCCGACAATCGCCGCTTGCTCGGCGGCACCATCGCCGTGACGCTGGCGAGTGGTGAGGACCATCTCCTCACCGTTACCCCGATGTCTGACACGGGTTTTCATCTGGGAACCGGTCTGTACTTCGGCTTTGACGGTGACATCCATGGTGTCTGGCACGGTCCCCTGCACGTCACGGGCGAATACATCGCAGATTGCGACGCGCCGCAAACTGCGCGCCGGCTGCACCAGCTGCGCGATGCCGTGGTGGAAGTCCACGACCAGGGCGACGGCACGCGCGGCTGGGGCAACATTCAGACGATGGTGATCGGTGCACACCCCGGCCTGGGCCTGGACGCCGATACCTCGTTCGTCTGACCGGCGCGTTGATCCGTGGTTAGGTGATCGGGAACGACTGCCCGGCAGGCGCATCCGTGTCGAGGTAGAGGATCGAGTACCGGCGCGCAGCGAATACCCAGCGGTCACCGTCACGGCGCAGCTCGTCGTCATAGAGCGCGTACAGGTTCATGGCCGCGAGTCCGGGGGGAGCGCCCTCGGCGGCGCGGCCGAGCTCGTGCACGGTCGCTCTGCTGTGGGCGATCTCGTCGTGCACCGAGACGACGATGTTGCTGACGGTGAACAGGAAAAAGTCGAGCCTCGATATCTGCGAGGACAATTCAGCGACGATTGCGTCGCGGCCCTCGATGCGTTGATCAACGGGTGGTCCGATCGTCCACACTGCGTCCGGTGCGTACATCGCAGCGTATGTCGCGACATCACGCCGGGTGACCGCGTCGGCGTAGCCCTCGATGACGCGCCGTACTGCCGCCTCACGACGAAGCATCTCCAGTTCGTGGGTCCCGATGTCGGTGGTCATCCGTTGCCTTCCTCGGCCTGGGCCGCTGTTGCTTACTTGCTGAATTCGATCGGAAGGTGTTCGTAGACATACATGTTGAGTCCCAGATTCGGATAGGTGGCCGTCGGTTCGCCGATCGTCATCCGTGCCGGGCGGGTCAGTAGTTCATCGAAGGCTGCGCGTATCTCGGCGCGGGCCAACATCGCACCCAAACAGTAGTGAGGGCCGCCGCCGCCGAAGGTGACATGCGGATTGTCGGCGCGTGAGATGTCGAAGGTGAACGGGTCCGGAAATACGTCCTCGTCGCGGTTCGCCGACGCGATCATCGACACCACGCGTGATCCGGCCGGTATCGTCTGACCGTCCATCTCCAGATCCGTTTTCGCGCCGCGCACCCAGAACGCGATCGGCGATGTCCACCGCAATACTTCTTCGACAGCAGATGTGCGGACGGACTCATCAGATCGGTAGCGCTCCAGCTGATCCGGATTGTCGATGAAGGCCTGAAGGCCCGCCGTGAGGGCGTTTTTCGAGGTGTCGGCGCCGGCGAGGCTCAAGACGAAAAAGAACACTTCCAGCTCGTTCTGCTCGAGCGCATAACGATTGCCGTCGTCGTCGGTAGCGATCGCGGCGCACAACGTGCTCCAGATGTCGTCGGTGGGGTTGCGCCGTTTCTCGGCGGTCAGCGCGGACGCATACTCGAAGATCTGCATGTAGATGCCGGGCTCGTCTTCGGGCTTGATGCGCGAGGTCGGCGACTTGCTCATGATGATGTCGTCGATCAGTGTGAATATGCGGGGCCGGTCGGCTTCGGGGATGCCGACGATGTCGCCGATGACGGTCATCGGCAGGTGCCCGGCGACCTGGGTGACCCAATCACCGCCGCCCGATGCGTACAGTTCGTCGACCATCTTCTTGGCGCGTTCGCGAATACCCGCTTCGAGTTTGGAGATCGCGCGGGGAGTGAACGCGCCGCTGAGAATCTTGCGCCGCTTGTTCACATCGGGCGGATCCATGTTGATGATGCTGGGATAGGACGAAAGGTGTCAAGCGCCTGAATGAGCGGGCCGTCGGTCGCGGTGAAACTGTCTGTGTCACGGTGGATCCGCACGACATGCCGGTGCTTGGTGCACACCCAGAAGTCGCGCTGCACCAGCTCGGCGTATTCGTGATGGATGATCGGTGATTCCTGGCGCAACCGGGTGAACACCTCGTGCGGGAATCCGGATTGCCAAATCGCCGGATCGGACAGGTCGATTGCGGCCGTTGTCATCTGGTCACCTCCTGGTCGAAGACAACCACGCCGCGGATATTGCGATCCTCGCGCAGGTCGTCGTATCCGTCGTTGATCTGGTCCAGCGAGTATGTGTTGGTGATCATCTCATCGAGCTTGAGTATTCCAGAGCTGTAGAGCTCCAACAGCTTTGGCACATCGGCGCGCGGATTCATCGAGCCCAGGATGGTGCCGCACAGTGTCTTGTTCATCAATGTGAAGTCCTGCATGTTGATATTGATCGACGTCATCGTTTGGGGCGACATTCCCGTGACAACGCAGGTGCCGCCTTTGCGTGTCATCGCCAGCCCCGCCGCGGGAAGGTCGCTGTGCACCAGTGACGGGGACAAAACGACGGCGTCTGCCATCACGCCGCGAGTGATGTCGCGGACGAGATCGATGGCCTCCTCGGTCGATGCCGCGGTGTGGGTCGCGCCGAAGCGGGTCGCCGACGTGCGCTTGAACTCGCTCGGGTCGACCGCGACGATGCGGGCTGCCCCGCTGATGTGTGCGGCCTGAACTGCGCTGGTGCCGATACCGCCGCAGCCGACCACGACAACGGTGTCGCCGCTGCGGACATTCGCCCGGTTGGTCACCGAGCCGAAGCCGGTCGGCACGGCGCAGGCCACCAGCGCGGCCGGCGTGAGGGGAATGTCGGGGTCGATCTTGACCAGTGAGGTCTCGGCCACGACGGTGTGCTCGGCGAATGCGCCGACCTTCGACAGGTGGCCCAAGCCCTGACCCGACAGCGTGTGGTGGCGAAACGTCCCGTCCGTCGGCATACCGGGCACCATGGTCAACGATCCCGCGTCGCACAGGTACTGCGTGCCCGATGCACACCATCGGCAATGCCCACAGCTGGCGACGAATGACATCACGACGTGGTCGCCGGGCTGGAACTCGCTGACCCCGTCACCGACTTCCAGCACGACCGCGGAACCCTCGTGACCACCGATCAACGGGAACATCTCGGGCATGCCCATGGACTTCATCACGTCGTTGGGTGCGGAGGTCTCCGGTGACGATGTGTTCATCGGGTGGCACATGCCGGCCGCCACGTTCTTGAGTAATACTTCGCCGGCCCTGGGCGGGTCGAGTTCAAACTCCTCCACCGACCACGGCTTGCCCACTCCGTGCAATACGGCCCCTCGTGTTCGCATCCCGGCTCCCGTTCTGGCCCTGCGCCCCGCCTCGACCCATACCCGTCGATGCTTCGGACGTGCGCGCCGTATGTGCTACTTACTTAGTCTGTAGGTGCCACTGACATCAGTCAAGGGATGGCGCGGCCGCTGCACAGTCTGCGCCCACCGGTTGCGCGTCCGGCGCCAAAAGCGTTCCCATTGTTTCTTGGCCGGCTGTTGAGCACCCCGAACAGCAGGTGGGTGAATTGCCGGAAGACCGTCGGCTACAGCGCGATCCAGACATTCTTGGGTCTGGTGAACTCGCGGATCCCTTCGCGGCCGCCGGTGCGTCCGTAACCGCTGGCTTTGACACCACCGAAGGGCACTGACGGCGGAATCCCGAAGAAGCCGTTGACCCATACGTTTCCCGCGGCGAGCTCAGCTACGACCCGATGCGTGTGTTGGAGATCCTTGCCCCACACGTAGGCCGCCAGCCCATAGGGGGTGTCGTTGGCCAACCGCACGGCCTCGGCGGCATCACTGAACCGAAGTAGCGCCAACACCGGCCCGAACACCTCGTTCTGGGCGATGTAGGAGTCGTTGTCGACGTCGGCCAACACGGTCGGAGGTATGTAGTAACCGGCGGCGAATTCGCCGGACATCCGTTCGCCCCCCATAACGACGCGGCACTCGGTGCGGGCGCGTTCGATCATCGACATGATCCGGTCTGCGGCCGCTGCACTGACCACGGGCCCCATGTGGGTGTCGGCGTCGAAGGGATCGCCGACGGTCAGCTGCGAAAGGATGTCAACGGCCATATCGACCACCGCGTCATAAACGCTGTCTTCGGCAATGACGCGTGTTCCGCTCAGGCATGTCTGCCCGGCAAGTTGCACGATGCCCCCGACCGCCTGCTGCACGGCCGCCGGTAGGTCGGCGTCGGCGAAAATCAGATTGGCACTCTTGCCGCCGAGTTCCAGGCACACCGGCGTCAGGTTCTGCTGTGCGCCGGCCAGCACGCGACGAGCCGTCGCTCCACTGCCGGTGAAGTGCAGCTTGTCGATACCGGGATGGCTGGTGAGGGCTTCACCGGCGCTGGGCCCGCCCGGCACCACGCTGACGACTCCCGGTGGAATACCGGCCTCTAACAACAATTCTCCGAAACGCAAGCTGGTCCATGGTGCGAGTTCGGGAGGCTTTAACACGACACAATTTCCGGCGGCAAGAGCCGGCGCGACAACCATGCCGATGGAGGCAAGGTCCGTTCCACGGAATGATGACACCGATGACGCCGTACGGCTCTTCCACCGTGTAGTCGAATGCCGGTACGGGCCAGGTCGCTTCGACCGTTCCGCCGATCTTGTCCGCCCAGCCGGCGTTGTATTCGAACAAGTCTGCTGTCAAATGTGGGGAGTGGGCGGCCAGCGACACCGGTGTGGCGTTCTCGATGACCGTGGTCGTCGTGAGTTCGTCGGCGTTGGTCCGGATCAACTCGGCTACCGCTAACAGCAGCCGACGCCGGTTGTCGCGGGAAGAGAGCGCCAGGCGGGCGCCGCAGCACGTGCTGCTCGTACGGCAGCGTCGATCTCGGCGTCGCCGGCCAATGGGACACGCCGGGTGGCTGTCCCCGTGGCCGCATACCGGTGCTCGTGCCATCCACCGCTGGAGGTGCTGATCCGTTCGTCGCCCACCAGCAGGTGCGGGTCCGGTAGGACCTCGAGGGTGGCGCGGTCATAGGCATGTCATCGCTCCTGGGTCGATGAGCTCGAGGTGTGCATCCGGACTCCTAATCACCCCAACGTCTCTCGTCCGGGAGGTCGATTCCGTAGGTGATACCCCAGTATGTGGGTGGCACTGACACTAATCAAGGCATTTCGTCACCACCGGGGGCGTGACCGGTGCGGCGAATCCGCCCGACCTTTCGGTAATTATCACTAACAGCCCCTGTATGTGGCACTGACATTTGGCGGTGATTTCTATTGCGATCATTGGAAACAGAGGGCTAACATCCTGTTCAGCGGGGGCTCATGGAGGTTGCGATGGCATCGGACGGGCAAGTCATCCACGCAGATGCGATTCTGGCGGGGGGATCGTTGGCCGGGCTCGTCGCCGCGGCCGTGTTGTCGCGACAGGGCTACCGGGTCATCGTGCTGGAGGAGACCGGACACCTCGGCTCGCGGGTCGGGGGGACGCAAGTAGACGGCTATTGGATCGACTGGGGGCACCGCGACGGCCACGGCGTGGGTGACATCGCGTTTGCTCCCGTCTTCACCAGGCGCGCCGCGGAGGCGGTGGGCATCTCCGCGCCGCTTCGTCCCTTCGTTGGCTCGTGCCTTCGGGTGCATTGGCTGCCCGATCAGCGGGTTACCGAACTCCCGATGGAGTCGGTGGTGGGAACCAGCGCCGACCCGGTCCAGCAGGTCCGCAGCGTGCACCTGCTTCGGCGTCGCGCCGGACCGCCTGGAGCAGGTCACCAAATCCATCCTTGACGCGATGATGCAGTTGGTCGGCATCAGCGACGAAGAACACGCTCTGATACCCGCGCGACTGGCCGACTGGTTGGTGCGAAACGTCAGTGAGCCTGAGGCCAGGCGTGTGATTCTGCAGCAAAATGAGCTTGTCCCACTGGGCCCGAACGAGTCGCTTGGCCGCTATATCACCCATCTCAAGACCTTCGCCGGGGAAGCCGGCGCGGTGGTGATCGACCACGAACGCGTCGGCGGTGTGCGGGGATCGTCACCGCATTCGCCGACGTCGTGAAAGACAACGGCGGACAGATCCTGCTGAACATGAAGCCTCTGGAGGTAATGGTCGGCGACCACGAGGTGCAGGGCGTTATCGCTCTTGACGAGTCGAGCCTCGTTCACGAATTCCGCGCACCGATCGTCATCACCGACTACGAGGGCTGGCGGCTGCCCGAATTCGTCGATCCCGATTTGCTGCCGGCCGGATTCGTCGAAGCGGCCAGCGACTTGCGCCAATACAGCGTCGCGTTGCCTTCGTGGTGGGCGGGGCTTAGTCGGTTGCCCCGGCGCAGGTCCGACGGTGAGTGGAAGACCACGCAAGTCCCTGGCAGCGGATCTTCCGTGGCCGTGCTGATGTGAAACACGCATACGGCGGTTGGTTTTTCACGTCCGCATTTTCGAGGAACTCGGCACCACCCGGTAAGCACTTGCTCACATTCTGGTTGGAAACCTTCAGTGAGTCCGGTAAGCCGGGCTGGCGCAGTTGGGCGGATGCCCGCGCAGACCTCGATGTCGCGATCGATTACCTGCACCAGTACTACGCCGACCTTGATGAGTGCGTGGAATGGTCGCGCTACCAATACAAGACACCGCCGTCGTGGCTGTCGTGGTACTTGAAGCCGGCATATCGGCATCCAGTCAAAGTGTCGACGATCGACGGCTTCTACGTCGCCAGCGCGACAGCAGAAACCAAGGGCAGCTTCTTAGACATCGAGTGTGCTGTCGGACTAGAGGCCGCTGAACTGGCTCAGCAAGAACGAGGTCACCTCGTCAGCGACGCACGGCCACTGACCGCGGCACCGCCCCGAGCAAGGAGGATACCGATGGCGAACCCGAGCGAGCAGGAAATCAGAGACTTCGTGGCCGAACACTGCAGGATCTGGATGACCCGGGACAAGGAGGCTTTCATCAAGCTCTGGAAGAGCTTTGCCACCAAGGAGGTCATATTCGAAGATCCCGTCGGCACACCAAGGTGGGATGGGACCAATGGTCGGACATGTGGGACCGGTTCAATCCGTACATGGACGAATACCGCCCGGAGCGCGTCTACGTCTGCGGCACCGAAGCGGCGATCGCCTTTTACCACAAGATGAACACCGCCGGGGAGATCGTCGAGATTCGCGACATCGAGATCTGGAAGTTCGACAACGGCATCGTGACCGTGCGCTGTTGGTGGGACTTACCCGAGGGCGGGGCACACGCGGCATCTCTGACCGAGTATGCCGCCGAAGGGCGAACGTAGCATGCCCGCCGAACGCACCAAGCCCGCCGTTGACAGCGACAGGCACCTGGTCGCGCCATGACGCGCAATCGGACGCCGCCGTTAGATACTCTGTCTACTATGCCGCCGCGTGGTAAAAATGCAGCCCGCCGGGTAGAACCCGAGCGCGACGGCGTTCGCGCGCGACTGCTCAAGGCCGCACATGAGCTCTTCACCGAAAGGGCTATCGGGCGACGACTACCAAAAAATCGCGGTGAGGGCAGGTGTCGCCGAACTCAGCCTGTTTCGCCACTTCGGTTCGAAGGTGGAAATTTTCGAAGCCAGCATCCTCACGCCGGTCAAGACCTACATCGACCAGTGGTGCCGTTCCTGGGTCGATTTCTCCAGCGAGGCAACCCTCGACGAAATGGCGGACAACCTCGTCGAGGGCCTCTATACACTCATCCGGCAGGATCGTCGCATCTTCCAGGAGTTGGTCGCAGCACGTTCGGATCCGCTGAGTGACCTGTACCCGTCGGCTGTCGCGGTCAGTGGCGAGTTGCGAAAGGGATTGCGCGCGGTCCACGATGCCTCCCTCGTCATCGCCCAGAAACACGGATTACCCGCCGATGACAAACCCGCCACGATCGGCGCGGTAGCAAGCATGATCATCGGTTCGGTCTTGCTCGAGGACTGGGCTTATCCGGCCAACAAGCGCGTGCCGGGCAGGACTCGCATGATCCGGGAGCTGTCCACGCTCATCGTTGACGGAACGACGCACCGCGGTCGGGGATAACGGCCGCCGCAGCACACGCCGGGCTCATCGGCAGCGCAAGCACTCTGTGAGTATCGGCTGACCGCTCGGGTAACCGCGTGAGGGAGAAGGCATTTCCCGCATGCGAACGCCCGCCCGGGGCCGAGATCGGCCCGGCGAGGCGGCTATGGCCGAGGATGCAGCGAGGCGACGAGCAGAGTTCCGCAGGACGC